>NZ_LWLC01000011.1:0-175860 GCF_001905065.1 Saccharothrix sp. CB00851 | reverse complement strand
CCAATCATGACCTACTACCAGGCCGAAGATTTGGAGACACGCCCTAGCACGGTGGGGCCGGGGCCGGCGCGCCTCCTTCATTTCCGGCAACGCATTCCGTGTTTCCATTCATACCCGCCGGCCGTAACGCCTTTGGGTGATCTTGCCGTCGCTCAGCCGACGGCGGCCTCGGCGGGGAGGACTTGGCGCAGGAACTGGCCCGTGTAGCTGTTCGCGACCTCGGCGACCTGTTCCGGTGTCCCTTCGGCGACCACCGTGCCGCCTCCCGAACCGCCCTCGGGCCCCATGTCGACCAGCCAGTCCGACGTCTTGATCACGTCGAGGTTGTGCTCGATCACGATCACCGTGTTGCCCTTGTCGACCAGCCCGTTGATCACGCCGAGCAGCTTGCGGATGTCCTCGAAGTGCAACCCGGTCGTCGGCTCGTCCAGGATGTACACCGTCTTGCCGGTCGACCGCTTCTGCAGCTCCGCCGCCAGCTTCACCCGCTGCGCCTCACCACCGGACAGCGTCGGCGCGGGCTGGCCCAGCCGCACGTACCCCAGACCCACGTCGACCAGCGTGCGCAGGTGCCGGTGGATCGCGTTGATCGGCTCGAAGAACGTCGCCGCCTCCTCGATCGGCATGTCGAGGACCTCGGAGATCGTCTTGCCCTTGTAGTGCACTTCGAGCGTCTCGCGGTTGTACCGGGCGCCCTTGCACACCTCGCACGGCACGTAGACGTCCGGCAGGAAGTTCATCTCGATCTTGATCGTGCCGTCGCCCGCGCACGCCTCGCAGCGCCCGCCCTTGACGTTGAACGAGAACCGCCCCGGCTGGTAGCCGCGCACCTTCGCCTCGGTGGTGGCCGCGAACAGCTTGCGGATGTGGTCGAACACGCCCGTGTAGGTGGCCGGGTTGGACCGCGGGGTGCGGCCGATCGGCGACTGGTCGACCTGCACCAGCTTGTCGACCTGGTCCAGCCCGCGCACCCGCGTGTGCCGGCCCGGCACCTGCCGCGCGCCGTTGAGCTTGTTCGCCAGGACGGTCGCCAGGATGTCGTTGACCAGGGTGGACTTGCCCGAGCCGGACACGCCGGTGACCGAGACCAGGCAGCCCAGCGGGAACGACACGTCGATGCCGCGCAGGTTGTGCTCCCGCGCGCCGACCACGGTGAGCTGGCGCTTCTTGTCGACCTTGCGGCGGGTGGCGGGCATGGCGATCTCCTTGCGCCCCGCCAGGTACGCGCCGGTGATCGACTCCTTGTTCTTCAGCAGCTCCTTGTACGGGCCGCTGTGCACGACCTTGCCGCCGTGCTCGCCCGCGCCGGGGCCGATGTCGACCACCCAGTCGGACGTGCGGATGGTGTCCTCGTCGTGCTCGACCACGATGAGCGTGTTGCCCAGGTCTCGCAGCCGGGTCAACGTCTCGATCAGCTTGTGGTTGTCACGCTGGTGCAACCCGATCGAGGGTTCGTCCAGCACGTACAGCACACCGACGAGCCCGGAGCCGATCTGCGTCGCCAACCTGATCCGCTGAGCTTCTCCACCCGAAAGTGTGCCGGACGCGCGGTCCAGTGACAGGTAGTTCAGACCCACGTCGAGCAGGAAGTGCAGCCGGGCCTGGATCTCCTTGAGCACCGCGCCCGCGATCATCGACTCGCGCTTGCCCAGCTTGAGCCCGTCGAGGAACTCCGAGCACTCCGACACCGACATGGCGCAGACTTCGGCGATGGACTTGTCGCCCTTGCGGCCGTGGTGCAGCGTCACGGCCAGGATCTCGGGCTTGAGGCGGGTGCCCTGGCACGTGGGGCACGGCACCTCCCGCATGTAGCCCTCGTACTTCTCCCGCATGTACTCGGACTCGGTCTGCTCCTGCCGCCGCTCCAGGAACGGGATCACGCCCTCGAAGTTGGCGTAGTAGGAGCGCTCACGGCCGTAGCGGTTCTTGTAGCGGACGTTGACCTGCTCATCGACGCCGTGCAGCACCGCCTTCTGCGCCTTGGCGGGCAGCTGCCGCCACGGCGTGTCCATCCGGAACCCGATCGCCAGGCCCAGCGACTCCAGCAGCCGGGTGAAGTACTCGGCGGTCTGCCCGGACGCCCACGGCGCGATCGCGCCCTCGGCCAGCGACAGCTCGTCGTCCGGCACGACCAGCTCCGGGTCGACCTCCTTGCGCACGCCGATACCGGTGCACGCGGGGCACGCGCCGTAGGGCGAGTTGAACGAGAACGACCGCGGCTCCAGGTCCTCGATCGCCAGCGGGTGGCCGTTCGGGCAGGCCAGGTTCTCGGAGAAGCCGCGCACCCGGCCCGGGTCGGTCTCCGGGACGTCCACGAACTCCAGCTCGACCAGGCCGTCGGCCAGCCGCAGCGCCGTCTCCACCGAGTCGGTGAGCCGCTGCTTGGCGCTCGCCTTCACGCTCAGCCGGTCGATCACGACCGCGATGTCGTGCTTCTCCTGCTTCTTCAGCTTGGGCACCTCGCCGAGGGCGTACACGACGCCGTCGACCTTGGCGCGCGAGTAGCCCTGCGACTGCAGGGTGGAGAACAGGTCGACGTACTCGCCCTTGCGGCCGCGGATGACCGGCGCGAGCACCTGGAACTTGGTGCCCGACTCCATGGCCAGCACCTGGTCGACGATCTGCTGGGGCGTCTGCTTGCTGATCGCCTCGCCGCACGTGGGGCAGTGCGCCTTGCCGGCGCGGGCGTAGAGCAGCCGCAGGTAGTCGTAGACCTCGGTGATGGTGCCCACGGTCGACCGCGGGTTGCGGCTGGTCGACTTCTGGTCGATCGACACCGCGGGCGACAGGCCCTCGATGAAGTCGACGTCCGGCTTGTCCATCTGCCCGAGGAACTGTCGCGCGTACGCCGACAGCGACTCGACGTAGCGGCGCTGGCCCTCGGCGAAGATCGTGTCGAAGGCGAGGCTGGACTTGCCCGAGCCGGACAGCCCGGTGAACACGATGAGGCTGTCCCTCGGCAAGTCGAGGTCCACCCCTCGCAGGTTGTGCTCGCGCGCCCCGCGAACGACAAGCCGGTCGGCCACAACGGTTCCCTTCGGTTCTTGACCTTCCCCCGAACAGACGTTCGAAAAGCGTAGCGGACCACCGCGCCGGCCCTGTCGGGGAGGGCGAGCACCATGCTAGGGGCGGGCACCGACAAATCGTGACGGGCACACTCCCACGATCGTGCGCCAACGGCTCTACCGGTCGGTAGTCAACGCCCCTACGCTGGGGTGATAGGCCGTTCGGCCGCATACGCCGGGATGAGGTGCCCATGAGCTTCGCTGATGCCGCCCAGGTCCGATCCGCCCAGACGAGCGTACCCGCGCCCCGCGAGCAGTCGGCCGCGGTCCAGGACGCGGTCGCCGGGCTCGCCGAGGTCGAACGGGCGACAGGGGCGTTGTACGAGGTCGTCGCGGACCTCGACCTGCCTGCGCTGCGCGGTCCGAGCCTGCTGCCCGGCTGGAGCCGGGCGCACGTGGTGACGCATCTCGCACGCAACGCCGACGCCCTGGTCAACCTGCTGACGTGGGCGAAGACCGGGGTCGAGCACCAGATGTACCCGAGCGCGGCCGACCGCGACGCCGACATCGCCGAGGGCGCGGGCCGGTTGCCTCAGCTGCTGCGGGCGGACCTGGACGCGGCGTGCCAGCGGTTCGCCACGGCCGCCCGCGAACTGCCGCCCACGGCGTGGGAGGCGGAGGTGGTGCACCCGAAGTCGGGGCCGTTCCTGGCGCACCGGGTGCCGTGGCTGCGGCTGCGCGAGGTGTGGTTCCACCTGGTCGACCTCGACCGCGGCGTCGGTTTCGAGGACCTGCCGCCGGAGTTGCTGGAGCACTTCCTGGAGGACGTCGTCGGCCAGTACGCCGACCGGCCCGACGTGCCGCCCGTGCGGGTGGAGGCGGTGTTCCCGGACGGCCGTCAGCGCAGCTGGGAGCTGACCGCGGGCAGTGCCACGTCGCCCGCGGTGAACGGCGCCGCGGCCGACGTGCTGGCGTGGTTGACCGGGCGCCACAGCGGTGCCCGGCTGAACGGGACGGCGCCGACGTTGCCCAAGTGGCTCTGAGCCGCGTGCAGGCGGGCGGTGAGCAGCAGGCCCACCAGGGTCGGCCGGCTCGCCGTCAGGGCGCGGTGCGCCGGGCGTTCCACGAACGTGGTCAACAGCCAGCCCAGGACGACGGCCGAGCCGAGGAAGAACGCCAGCTCCACCCACGGTCCCCCGTAGGGCGCGACCTGGGCCATCACGAGGTAGCCGAGTTCCTGGTGCACCAGGTACAGGCCGTAGGAGATGCCCGCCAGCCACTTGATCGGCCGGGAGAGCAGGCGCACGGGCGCGATGTCCCAGTCCCGACCGCCCGCCGCGGCGCACACACCGATCAGCAGGACGCCGAACGCGATGGTCGACCTGAGGTCGACGGTGTGCCAGGCCTGCGCCAGGAGGGCCGCCGTGAGCAGCGCGAACAGGTGCCGGTCGCCGAGCCGGCCCTTCGACCACAGCCAGATGGCGATGCCGATGGCGAACAGCAGCGCCCGGTGCGCGCCCAGGCCGTTGTAGAGGGTGTTGACCGGGCCCTGCGGGATCGCCCAGTCCTTGATGACCACGGGAACGACGACGAGGGCCCACAGCAGCGCCTTGAGCGCACGGCCGCGAACCCGTGACGCCAGCACGGCGCCCGCGACGAACCCCATGACCTGGATCGGGAGCGTCCAGTAGGAGGCGTCGACCAGGCGGGCGTCCGGGAACCAGCTCTGCAGCATGAGGACGTTGACGAGCAGGTCACGCGGGGTGAGTTCGCTCCAGCCGGTCGGTGCGAGGTAGCGCAGCACGGTGTAGGTGCACACGGCGGCCACCAGGTAGGCGGGCAGCAGGCGGGCCAGGCGGTTGCGCAGGAAGCGACGCGGTTCGCCCTTGGCCAGCGCCGAGCAGGCGAAGAAGGTGGAGATGACCACGAGCGTGCTGGCCCCGAACTCGAAGCCGAAGACGAACGGTGGCCGGTCCAGCTCCGGGTGGTTCGCCGGGCCGACCCGGGTGGCGTGTTGGAGCATCACGCACAGCACGGCGAGGATGCGCAGGACGTCCCAGTTGATCCGGCGTTTGGTAGGCACGAGGTGGAAGAACCCTAATCAGACGACATCGGAGTAGCGGCGGAGTTCGTTACCAACCCTAAGGGGTCGAGCTGTGGGGATCCTGAAGGGTGTCGGGTCGGATACGGTCGGCCATTGTGGACGTACTAGAGGACTACACGGGGCACGTGACGCCGGGCGGCCCGGCGGCGCGGCGCACCCTCGACGCGCTGACCATCACGAAGATCTCGGTCGGGCCGATGGACAACAACGCGTACCTGCTGGTCTGCCGTGCGACGAACGAGGGCCTGCTGATCGACGCGGCGGCCGACCCGGAGCGGCTGTCGGACGTGGTGGGCCACTCGGTGGACCGGCCGAGGCTGAAGACCGTGGTGACCACGCACCGTCACCAGGACCACTGGGGTGCTCTCGGTGCGGTGGCCGGCGCGAACGGCTCGAACACCATCGCGCACGCGGCGGACGCGGAAGTCCTGCCCATCCCGCCCGACGTGCTGGTGGAGCACGGCGACACGGTGCACGTCGGCGAGGTCCCCTTGACCGTGATCCACCTGCGCGGCCACACACCGGGCTCGATCGCCCTGCTGTACCGCGACCCAACCGGCCACCCCCACCTCTTCACCGGGGACTCGCTGTTCCCTGGCGGTCCTGGACGGACAACAAGCCCGGAGAACTTCAAGAGCCTGATGGACGACTTGGAGGCCCGGGTCTTCGGTGAACTACCCGATGACACCTGGTTTTATCCCGGTCACGGGGACGATTCCACGCTCGGAGCAGAGCGTCCCAAGCTCGGCGAGTGGCGTTCGCGCGGCTGGTGAGCTGATGGACCTCCCGGACGGGGCCGCCTGACTTATCAGGCGGCCCCGTCTGCTGTTGGCGCAGCGCGACGGGGCCTTGATCGGACGCTGGAGGTCCGACCGTGCGCACATCGTGCCAGGTCCACTGCTCGCAGGCGGTGCAGTCGTGAGCATCGAGGCGATCAACTGGGCGCTCAACCACGCCCCCATCCCCACCGACCGCAAGGACGCGTCGACGCTAGCGATCACCTTGATCGCCCTCGCCAACCACGCCGGCCCGGATGGCACCGACGCCTTCCCGTCGGTCGACCTGATGACCACCTACACCCGCCTGTCACGCAGGACCGTTCAGCGCTCACTGCGGTCGTTGGAGGAGCTGGGCCTGATCCGCAAGGGCAACACCCGCGTGCGGGATGCCCGGATCGAGCGGGCCGACTGGCGCCCACAGGTCTACAACCTGGTCCTGTCCGCGCGGTTGTCCACAGGTCAGCCGACGGAGCGCCAGGATGGCACCCCGCTGACCAGCACGGGGCGTCGCCAGCGCACGAACGGGGTGTCAGGAGCGACCAATCGGGGCGTCAGCACGACGCCCGAACCGTCCTGCAACCGTCCAGGAAGCCGTCCCGCGCCGAGCGCGCCCGGTGGGCGCTCGACGGTGTCGCCAGAGTGTGGGCAATGCGACGCCCGTCCGGGTGATCCGCTCTCCGCCCGTGTGATCTGGGCCGACGAAGACCGCACTCGATCCACACCGCGCCCACGCTGCGCTTTTCAGCGGTGGGGAGGTGCGCGATGAGCCAGCGCGCCCACGTCATCTACCGCGAACCGGCCTCTCTGTTCCACCCGAACGGCTGGATTTCTCCGGCGCACTGCCTGGAGAACCAAGCTGCTGCGGAGCGCCTGCGCGACGCGACGAACCTCCTGTCCGGGCGCGGTGCCGCAGTGCGCCGAACCTGGCACATCACCGACTGCCCCGGCGACGACTGCGGAGTGCGGCGATGAACACGGCACCTCTACTGCCCGAACCGAGTGACGATGACGTGGAGCGCGCCGTGTCCGAACTGGAGAAGTACGTAGCCGGTCATGCGCGGGCCGTCGAGCCGACGGAGTCCAAGCGGGTTCGCGACCTGCGCTCCGAGGTGGCCGAGGCGCACGTGCTGCTGGCGTTGCAGGCTGACGCCGCGCCGTTGCTTGTGGATACCGACCGCGTGCGGCGGACCCGAAAGCGGGCCGCTGAGGCCGCTCGGCTGCACGCCCTCGCACAGAACCCGGCGGCGCGGGCGTGGCAGGCCGCACGGGTGCGGCTCGTCCTGACTGCCGTGGCGTTGGCGGCGCTCGTCGGCGCGCTGGGCTGGTCCACCACAGGAGTGCACTACACGCTGACCCGAAACATGATCGAGCGGAATGCGGCGTGGTGGGGTGCGTGGGCGGTCGAGCCCGTCATCTCGGCGGTGCTGCTGGTTGTGGTGGCAGCGAAGGCTTACCTGGCGACCCACGGCCGGGAGCTGCAGCACCGACACCTGAGCTTGGTGGAGTTCGGCGCGCTGGCCGTCACGCTCACGCTCAACATCTGGCCCTACACCCCGTGGCAGGCCGACCAGTTCGACGCCATGCAACTGCTGGCCCACGCCATCGGCCCGCTGGTAGCCATAGGCGCGGTCGCCGTCATGCCAGTCATCTGGACCGCCTTCGCCGACCTCGACCACGGCCTACCGGTAGCCGCTACTACCCCGGAGTACAGGCACAACGTCCCCGGAGAGGACGCCAAGCCCGAGCGGGCTACCGACGTTCGTACCACCCTACTGGTGAGGCGCGCTCGCCAACTGATCGCCGGTGGACAACTGCCCGCCGACCCGTCGGCCACCCGGCTGCGCGAGGCCCTGGGATGCGGCACCGACACCGCACGTGAAGTCCGCGACGCCCTTCGCACGAAGGGAACGGAGTGACCGAGCGACAGACGAAGGATCGGCCCCTCGGTGGCGAACTGATCGTCAGTCCCTCCCCGCTTCGGCCTCCCCACTCGGACAGCCGGACGTGCTGGACGGCGAACTGATCACCGATGGCGAGTACTCGCGCACCCGCCGACTGGCCGAGAGCGCCATGTCGCGGCTCCCAACGCAGTTGCAAACCCGTCAGTCGGCCGGGCAGGCCGGGTTTGAGC
The DNA here is from genome assembly GCF_001905065.1 of Saccharothrix sp. CB00851. Lineage (NCBI taxonomy): Bacteria > Bacillati > Actinomycetota > Actinomycetes > Pseudonocardiales > Pseudonocardiaceae > Saccharothrix > Saccharothrix sp. CB00851. The sequence goes on along the minus strand of NZ_LWLC01000011.1, from coordinate 167,841 downwards.
TGGCCGGTCTCGCGGTGCTCGTGCCGGTTCGTCTCCTTGCCGCCGCCGGTCGCGGCCTGGTCCTGTCCGCGGGTGCGTGGTGGCGGCGGGTCCGGGTGACCGACTTCTATGACGCCGCGAAGGCCACTGACAGCCTGGCCGCGAGGTGGCAGGAGATCGCCGTCATCCGCCGCAGGCGGGGCGTGATCTCGCTCGTCGCCACAGGCACCACCGCGCTCGGCGGCCTGGCCACCGAGCTGATTGCCGGATCCCTGCCGCTCCTGATCACAGGTGGTGTCGTCTCGGCGTGGCTTGCGGTCGCAGGGCGGCGCAAGGACGGCGCGGGCGGACGCAGCACCCGACTTGGTTCGCGTTCACTGGCGTGGCTGATGAACGGCGACCACCTGGTCGTCGCGTTCAAGGCTGCAAAGCTGATTGGCAAGGACGAGAGTCTGATGCTGGTCAAGGCCCCTCGCCACGACGGCACTGGATGGGCACTGACCATCGACCTGCCGCCGTCGCGCAAGGCGTCCGACGTGATCGCCAAGCGGGAGGCGCTGGCCTCTGCGCTCGCGGTGGACGAGGTCCGGCTCATCGTCGAGCGCGTACGCGGCGACGACGGCCACGCCGGACGGCTGGCTCTGTGGGTCGGCGACGCCGACCCGTACGCGGCCGAACCCGTACCGAGCCCGCTGGCGACAGCCGCGAGGTGGGATCTCTGGAGCCCACCGCCGTTCGGCACCACCGCCCGCGGCACGGCCGTGTCCCTGCCCGTGGTGTGGACGTCGCTGCTCATCGGCGCCATCCCCCGTCAAGGCAAAACGTTCGTGATGCGCCTTCCTCTCACCGCAGCCGCGCTGGACCCGCACGTCCGACTCATCGTCGCCGACGGCAAGGGAGGCAAGGATCACCGCCCGCTCGAGTACGTCGCGCACCGGTTCATCCGGGGCTCGCGAGAAAGCGACGCCCGGCGGCTGATCCACGTGCTGGAGGAGTGCGCCGCCGACGTCGGCGACCGGTTCGACCGCCTGTCCGAGATGGATGACGAACTGTGCCCGGAATCCAAAGTCACCCCGGAGATCACCCGCGACCCTAACCACGGGATGCCGCTGACCGTGATCGGCATCGACGAAGTGCAGAACTACCTCGGCATGGACATCCCCTTGGACCCCGACAACCCGAAAGGCAGGAAGATCGGCCAGCGGATCTGCGAACTCCTGACCTACATCGCCAAGACCGGTCCGGCAGCCGGCTACTCGCTCATCCTGGCCACCCAGAAACCCGACGCCCAGGTGATCCCCGACGGGCTGCGCGGCCAACTCGGCACCCGCTTCGCCCTCAAGGTCATGACCTACCAGGCGTCCGAAACCATCCTCGGCGCAGGTACCTACAAGGCGGGCATGGACGCCTCACGCCTGCTCACCAGCCACAAAGGCGTCGGCCTGCTGCTTGGCGCGGACGGCGAGACCGAACTGGACACAGGCTCGGCCACCACCGTGCGGACCCACCTGCTCCACATCACCGCCATCCGCGCCGCCTGCGAACGCGGCCGAGCCCAACGCGAACTGGCCGGGACGCTGACCGGCGACGCCGCAGGACAACGCGAACTCGCGGCATTGGACGCAACCACGACGGCACGACTGGCCACGGAGTTGGACGGCACCGCTACCGACGAACCCGTAACCCCTACGACGGCAGAACCGCCGGAAGTTCTGGCATTGCTGGCCGACGAGTTGACCGATGACGAGCACGGCCTCGTCGCGACGGCCGAGTTGGCGGCCCGCATCGGCTGGCAGGCGAAACCGTTCGGTGAGGCACTACGCCGTGCCGGCGTGAAGCCGCCGACCCCACCCAGGCAACGCATCGGAGGCTCAACGAATCCGGTGTCGGTAACCGACCTGGACATGATCCGGACAGCGATCACCGGCTGCTGAGTGGGTGGGGTGGGTCGGCACAGCTTGTGCCGACCCACCCCACCCACTCCGAGAGGTNTGGACGGCACCGCTACCGACGAACCCGTAACCCCTACGACGGCAGAACCGCCGGAAGTTCTGGCATTGCTGGCCGACGAGTTGACCGATGACGAGCACGGCCTCGTCGCGACGGCCGAGTTGGCGGCCCGCATCGGCTGGCAGGCGAAACCGTTCGGTGAGGCACTACGCCGTGCCGGCGTGAAGCCGCCGACCCCACCCACTCCGAGAGGTGCTAATCCGGCCGTGACCAGCATCAACAGTCGGCCATAGCAATCCGAACCGCTGTGCCGACCAGTGCCCAGGGGTCTACACAGCTCCACAACCTCGCTCGCCCACGCGCCAACCACCGCGGTCGACGAGGTCGGTCAAGCTGCTTCATCCTTGGCGACAGCGGTAGCGCGAACGGACTTGATGATCTCTTCCATGCTGGTGATGTCCGCCTCGTCGAACAGGCTCTCGGGGCCGTGTGGTGCAAGAGAGTTGAAGGGCGGGTCGTACAGCGCGGCGACGTCGATGACACCGTTGCGGGACAAGTAGTCGATCACCATGTCGATGAAGCGCAACTGGGCACTGGAGAACGACCGTCCCCGCTGGAAGTCCTCGAAGGCGGCGCGCGCAGCCTCCCGGTCCAGGCCGGTGAGCGAGCGCAGGAAGACACCGAGACCGCCTTCGACGTTCCGGGTCCGTTCGAGGTCCACCTCGTTCGCGATAAGGGCTTCCAGGAAGATCCGCTCCAGTTCGGTCAGGTCCGACGTGGTGATCTGCCGGTTCCGGCGGATCTTCTGGATCGCCATCTGATCTTCATGGGCACGCAGGTAGATCTTCAGCTTCTGCTCGAACCGGGTCAGGTTCGCGCCGATCGCCGTGCCCTGCAACTGAGCGACCGTCAGGTCCCCCAGTTCGTCCTCGAAGTCGGTGTAGACGATGTTGCGGCGCGTCTTCTCGATGAGCTTGACGAGGCTGCGGAGTCGCCGACGCATTGTCTCCAGCATCGGCAGAGTCACCTCCTGCCACCACTCGTCGCCGACCAGCTCGTCGATCAGCTGCTGCTGTGCCCGCACCGCCGGGATCGTGTACTGGTCTTGAAGTGCCGAGGCGATGTCCTGTACCTGTGCGCGCAGCCGGTCGTAGCCGGAATCTGCGTGAAGTACCCCGAGCTGCAACCGTAGGGCCAGGAGGTCGAAGCGCTTGGCTTCCTCGCTGCTGTCGTCGTCACGGAACGCGGTCGGCAGACCGGCGAGGTGATCAACAACCTGCGCATGCGTCTCCTGGGTCAGCGAGAGCCAGGCGTCGAGGCCGGAGAAGGCGTCCACGTACTCGCGCTTGGGGCGGACCAGGAAGTTTTCCGGGTTCATGCCCGTGACCTCCTGGTGAAGCCGCTGCGCGATGTCGATGCGCAGTCCGTGCGTGCTGACCGTGCCATCGCTTTCAGCGGGCTGGGCCCCTGCGCTCTCGGTTTGGCGGTCCACCTCAGCCTGCTCATGGCGACCGGATTCATCGGCGTCCAAGGCCAGCAACAGGTCGGCGCGACCCTTGAAGATCCTCTCCGTCAACGACGGCCCGAGCTTGCCCTCCGCCTGCATCAGGTTCTGGTTGAAGAACTCGATGTTCTGGCACAGGTCGAAGACCAAGAATCCATCCTTATCCCGGTTCGGCCCGAACAGGTCGGGACATAGCCGGGTGCCACGGCCGATCATCTGCGAGAACTTGGTCTTGGACCGGACGAGCTTGAAAAAGACCAGGTTGACGACCTCTGGAATGTCCACGCCGGTGTCGAGCATGTCGACCGAGATCGCGATGTGTGGAGCCTTAGCCGGGTCGGAGAACTGGTCAATCAGACTTTGCGCATAGTCCTTGCGGTAAGTGATGACCTGAGCAAATTCTCCACGCAGGTGCTTGTAGTTGACATCGAATCGCTCAGCAATAAACTCCGCGTGCGCGTTGTTCGCGGCGAAGATGATCGTCTTACCGAGGCGGTCACCACCTGCGACACGGACGCCTCGTTCCATCAGCGTGGCGAGTGCCTTGTCAACCGTGTCAGCGTTGAAAAGGTACTTGTTCAACTCATCCGAGCTGACCTCGTCTGGGACACTGCCGTCCTCAGACCAGTCCAGTTCGTCCCAGCGCTCCTTGTCCTCGTCGGACAGGTCTGCGTACTTGATCCCGCCGCGTTGGAACTTCAGTGGCACTTCCACAGCCCGCGCCGGCACCAGGTATCCGTCGGCGACAGCCTCTTCCAGGCTGTACACGTCGGTCGGAACGCCGTCCTCCAACTGGAAGCGCCGGTAGGTATTCCGGTCGATCTCGTCCTTCGGCGTCGCGGTCAGGCCGACAAGGAGGGCGTCGAAGTAATCGAAGATCGCCCCGTACTTCTGGTAAATCGACCGGTGCGCCTCGTCCACTACGATCAGGTCGAAATACCCAGGGCCGAACCGCCGCACCCCCGAGTCGTCCACCTCGTTGATCAAATTCATCAGCGTCGGGTACGTCGACACGTACACCCGCGCGTTGGTGTTCTTCTCCTCCAGCAGGTTCACCACCGGCGCCCCAGACAACTGCTGCTTGAACGCGTTGGTCGCCTGCTTCACCAGCACCTTGCGGTCCGCGAGGAACAGCACCCGCTTGACCCAGTTCGCCCGCATCATCAGATCCGTCAGCGCGATCACTGTGCGGGTCTTTCCAGAGCCCGTCGCCATCACCAGAAGAGCGTGCCGCGCGGCGTCCGCCTCGAACGTCTCCGCCACCCGGCGGATCGCGTGGGACTGGTACCTGCGACCGGCGATCTGGTCATTAATCGGCAGCTTCGCGAGACTCTGCTGACCTGCCCGACGCTGCACAAGGAGCCGCAGCTCCTCCTTGGTGTAGAAGCCCTGAACTTCACGCGGCGGGTAGTTCAGGTCATCCCACAGGTAGGTGTGGTAGCCGTTCGTGTAGAAGATGACCGGGCGCTGATCGAACTGCTCTTCGAGCGCATCCGCGTACACCTTGGCCTGGTGCTGGCCTGCCTTCGCGTCACGAGTCGTGCGCTTGGCCTCCACAACGGCCAACGGCTTGCCGTCGTTGTCCCACAGCACATAATCGGCCTTGCCTTTACCGGTCTTAGACGCCGACTCCGGTAGCCCCGACAGCGGGAACTCCCGGTTCTGGGGCTGGTCCAGCGGCCAGCCTGCCTCCTTCAACAGCAGGTCGATGATCAGCGTGCGGGTCTCGGCCTCGTTGTAGTCGTGCGTGTCGACGCGCGCCTCGTTCGCAGCCTTAGCCGCCTTGATCTCCGCACGCAGCACCTGCAACTCGGCATCGAGGTCCTGGCTCCTGCGGCGCTCCGCCGCCAACTCCTCCTGCTGCCTGGCGAACTGCTCTGCCAGCTTCTTGAGCTCGGCTTGCTTGGCCAGGCGTACGCTGGCAGGCTCCGGGCGCGGCACAAGTGTCGAGTTGAAGACCAGGCCGGGCTCAGGCAGGTTCGCACGATCCACGGTGTAGGTGCGTGCCAGCCAGTACATGACGTGGAACAGCTCGCCGACGACACGCATCGCATCGTTCACCGACACCAGGGCCTTCCGGTGGACGGCGGCGTTTCCTTGGCGCCGGACCACGTCCATTTTTGTCCGGATCGCCGGCCCCACGACTCGCACGAACGTCGGCTCAGCCAGCATCGCCGCTAAGTCATCCCGGTACGGCCGTTGCAGCGCCTCGTCCGCCTCAAACATCCACGTGACCCCGAGCTCCACCGCCCGCCGCGCGTAGAACACCGCCGCCCGCGGATCAGCAGCCGCAAGCCGCTCCGCACGCGTCGCCTCACCAGCAAGGTCAGGCCACTCGGCCTTAAGGAACCCGAAGTTACTCACGTGTCACCCTTTCCCCTATGAGAGCAACGCTAGACGCAAACAGGTTGACAGAACGCCTTTCAGGCCGCAGGAACGGGGCGGACCCACAATTCATCCCGAAAGACCCGACCCCGAATCGACACGAACAAGTCATCAAGAGAAGCTAGGTGCGCATAGCACAGTCGGCGCTGCAATGCGATTGCTTTTACCCTCGCCATGAACTCTTCCTGAAGACTCGCATCCGGAACCATCACTCGCGTTTGCGCCAACTGCTTTATGTTCAGCGTAGGCTGAGCTACGGTGCGCAGTTCACTTGTAAAGTATTCCTGAGTGCTTTCAGAGCGCAGATGCTCCGCAAGGTAAACCCTCAGAGGGAGAGAAGCAATCGGAATCCGAGCCACCGCCCGAGCGATGTTAGAACCGACATCCTCCACCTCGACTAGGGAGACCCTTCCAATAGATCCCACACAGCCGACCAGGATTTCATTTCCCCTGATTCGAGAGCGCGAGTATTTTGACTCAATCAGCGGGCTAATCCTTTTGATTCGCGATCGATTTACACCTCCACCTACCAAGTCGCTCACCCTGATCAAGGGAACACCCCCCTCCTGGTCCACGCCCGGCTGAACCACCCCATAATTAATCCTATCCTCCGAGTCGGAAAGCTCCGCCAAGGTTCGAATCATAAACTTGTGCGGGTTCGTTCGAGGTTCACCAAACATGTCTAGAAAGACAGACTGAGAAAGGTTTTCAAGCAGAGCTATCGAGCTGCGACGCTTAGAGCGCAGCGCGTCCGCCTGGTCCAGAACCTGAACAATGCGTCGCTGCTCCGAAAGCGGCGGGACCGGGATCTGCAAGCGCGCAAGCTTTGCCTTATTAAGAGTCTGTCCCATTACGGCGTTATCGACATCACCAGTTAGGTCAATTGCCCGAAGAGTCCAGTACAGAAATTCTTCTGTAATCCGAGAGGGGCTCTTGATTGGAAGTGCCGCAATTGCCTCATTAGTGTACATGGGAACCTGAGCGATACCCACCTTTCCAATACTCAGCTTAAAGCTCAAGAGTACCGTACCCGGAGACACAGCAGTCCCCATAACGCTATTCACAGCGGCCTGCGTGATCTGCTCCTTCGTCTTGGCGATCATGCGCCCCTGGTTCATATCAGCAATGGACAGCCAATGATAACCCTCCCCCCAGTACTCTCGGTGGTTTCGAGATGGGGTACGTCCGATTCGGATCTCACATAGATCAGACAGAGCGACGGTAGGCCAACCTCTCATCCCAGCATGCCCTTCAGCTCGCTCATACCCTGTTGGATCTCCGCCTCGATACGTGCGAGCTCATCCAGGATGTCAAGGGGAGAGCGGTACTCGGCCTCCTCATGGATGACCTCCTTGTAGCGGTTAAGACTTAGGTCGTAACCCTGTGCGGCGATATCGGCCTTTAGGACGTAGAAGCTCTGCTCGCTGCGCGTGCGACTATGTTCACCGCCGTTGCGTAGCTTCCAGCGACGCAAAACGTCGGGAAGGTTGTTCTTCTGATGCTCGCCCTCGGTCAGTTCTCCATCTGCGGGAACCGGCCCCAGCTTGTCCTCGTCCAGCAAGGCGGTGCGCTTGTCGTCCAGACTAAAACCGTCTGCAGTGACCTCGTAAAACCAGACGTCGTCCGTGCCACCGCTGTTGGTCTTGGTGAAGAACAAGATCGCTGTCGACACGCCAGCATACGGCTTAAACACGCCGCTCGGCAGCTTCACGACAGCGTCGAGCTTGTGATCCTCTACAAGACTCTTCCGCAACTCCTTGTGTGCCTTTGTTGAGCCGAATAGTACACCGTCGGGAACGATAACCGCAGCCCGACCACCAGGCTTGAGCAAACGAAGGAACAGAGCAAGGAACAAAAGCTCGGTCTTCTTTGTTTTGACGACCTTCAGCAGATCCTTCGCCGTCGTCTCGTAGTCGAGACTGCCTGCGAACGGCGGGTTCGCCAAGATCAGCGAGTATCGCTCGGCTTCATCCGCAGCACTCTCCGCAAGCGAGTCGCGGTAGCGAATGTCCGGATTCTCCACTCCGTGCAGAAGCATATTCATTGAGCCGATGCGCAGCATCGTGCCGTCGAAGTCGAAGCCGTGAAACATGCTCTCGTTAAAATGTTTACGCTGTGCAGGCTCCAACAACGCTTCGCGATGGGTCCGGTTAACATATTCCGCCGAGGAAACAAGGAAGCCTGCAGTACCGCAGGCCGGGTCACAGATTTCGTCTTTCGGTCCCGGAGCCATCATCTCCACCATTAGTTGAATGATGTGCCGAGGCGTGCGAAACTGCCCATTGTGGCCTGCCGTAGCGATCTTTCCAAGCATATACTCGTACAGGTCGCCCTTGACATCCCGGTCGCCGAGCGGAATTTCGTCGAGCATGTCGACGACTTTCGCCAACAGGTTGGACGTGGTGATCGTGAAGCGAGCGTCCTTCATGTGATGGGAGTACGTCGAGCCTTCACCTCCCAGGTTCCGCAGCCAGGGGAACACACCATCCCGGACCAAGGCAAGCATCGCGTCCGGAGCTTCGTTGGCGAAGCGGGACCACCGCAGCCTGTCGGTGCCGGGGGTGTAGATCGGGCTCTCGATCGGCCGGCCTGTCCGGTTGGCCTTGTTCTCCTTGGCCGTCTGAAGATCATCCAGGCGGCGGATGAACATCAGATACGTGATCTGCTCGATCACCTCCAGCGGGTTCGAGATCCCGCCCGACCAGAAGGCGTCCCAGACACGGTCGATCCTGCTCTTGAGGTCACCTGTGATCACAGCCGAAGGCTAGCGGACCGCTCTCAGCAACTTCCGGTTGGACCAGGCAGGATGCAAGGCAGCCGCAGCGCCCGGAGACAGCCGCTTGCGCCCCCTGAGCCAGGTCAGCGTGTACGTCCGCATTCCAGTGGTGCCGCCCTACCAGCACGGACTGCTACCCGCTCGCTTGAACGTCCTCGTCCGGGCATCCAGGTCATCCCTCTGCATGGGACAGATCAGCGATCCTCGTACCAAGAGCTTAGACCGTTCGATGTACAACCGCAGCACTCGAAGCGATCCACAACCATCAGGCACCAAGGGGGTAGGAGTGAAGACCTTCAACGAAGCGTTCCAATGGCTTCTGGAACCACTTAGGCCCCAGAAGCGACCACATGCACTGTTGGGGAACGGATTCAGCATGGCACTCGACCCCTCTAGGTTTTCCTATTCGGCACTCGCCACGGCGGCAGAAGCTGACGATCTGCTTCCAGCGGACGCAATTAACATAATGCAGAAAACAAGCACCGTGGATTTTGAGAAGGTTATCCGACAACTCGAAGACACGGCACATACGCTAAAGATTCTGGCAGCGTCCAACACCGTCGACATAGTGGCAAGACTTCTGAAGTCTTCGGCAAGCCTCCGTGAAGCCCTGGCACAATCCATTGCTGGACTACATCCCGATAGGCCGTACGACATCGAACAAAGTCGCTACATCTCCACTCGTGACTTCCTCAACAGATTCGACCATGTCTTCACGGTCAACTACGACCTCCTCCTGTACTGGTCAATTATGCAGGACCTGCCGGGACACTCCGACAAAGAACGCGATGACGGCTTTAGGGATAGCGGCGTAGATGGCGACGAAACGGTTCTATGGGATATCTATAGCAACTTCTCTCAGACCGTCTTCTACCTCCACGGAGCACTGCATCTATTTCTCGGAACAGACGGGCTACGAAAGATCACATGGAAGAGGACTGACATTGCTCTGATCGACCAGGTTCGTCAGCAACTCAAAGAAGGAAGGTTTCCACTGTACGTAGCCGAGGGAGACGCAGAGAGCAAGCTTGATAAAATCAATCGAAGCGCCTATCTCTCCCGAGGTCTTCGCAGCCTAACGCAATGCGGCGGCTCCCTGCTTATCTACGGACACTCGCTAGCCAAAAATGATGCACACATCTTTCAGGCAGTAGTGCGCGGAAAGTACAAGCGCGCCGCCATATCAATCTACGGCGACCCAAATAGTGACGACAACAAAGAAATCATGCGTCGTGCACGCGGCCTAGTCGCCGACCGATCCGTATACTCGTCAACCAACCCTCTTGAGGTCGAGTTCTTCAACGCCGCAGAGGTTCGACTGTGGAAACCCGCCTGAACGGGCGGACACCGCAAGGTGCACGACATCGAAATGCAAATACGTTCTTCGACTGGCCGACGAGGAGTCGGTTCGACGAGGCGATGCGGCTGACCGAGGAGCATGTTCTCAAGCCGTGAGACTCCGATCGCGTCATATCCTCCGGCGTCCATGGCTGGACGGGAGGGTTTTAACACGTCTCGGACATTCGGTCCCTCCGCCGGACCTAGATCGTGATACGCCGATCAGACCGACAGAGCACGAAAGAGGCTCCGCTTCATGGGCAGCACGAGAAGCTGACCAGCGGGTTCCGACTCTGGACCAAGAGGTCTGCCGTGGCTCGTCCGATCGGTGTCAAGGGTAGCGACAGACATTCATTCGTCAGCGACGTGGTCCTGTTCGATGCGCTCGAATATGTCCGCATCGGTCTCCTGTTGCCAGACGGGTAGCTCGTCCCAGTCGGCAACGTAGGAGGGTTTGGGATCGGGAAAGTGCCGGTGGATCTGGCCGGTCCAGCAGGCGGCGACGAACTGGCCCTTCTGGGTGCGAGTCAGCTTGGCGGCTTGACCAGCGGTGATGGCGAGGAAAGCCAGGACCTGCGAGTAGACCGCGGCGGCAGAGGCGCGTTCCCAGTCGGGGGTGTCCTCCCAGACGGCGACGTAGCCGGGTTTCGGCTCGCCTGGGTAGTGCTTGCGGACCCCGGCGATCCACGCCTCCCGGAAGATCCTTCCACCTTCGGTGTTGCTCGCGGGCACGCGCGTTCTCCTTGGATCCTTGCGGTGACGATTACGGTCGGTTCGGTGGCGTCAGGCTGGTGATCAGGCGACGCCAGCACGGACGGCGAACTCGCGCAAGCCTGGCAGCGACGGCCCGGAAGAGCGCAGTTGCCGGGTCAAGCGGTGCGCCCACGGGCGCAGCCTGACTTCCTGTGGGGCGGCGCGTTCTGCGGCGAGCAGCGCGTGGAATGCCTGTTCTCGCTTACCCCAGGAGCCGAAGGTCAGGGCGACGTCCTCCCAGTAGCGCACCAGCCGCTCGGTGACGGTGATCGTGCCCGGACGGATGGCGCGGGCCGCCTCGATGGCGGTGCCGTAGTCGCCGAGCTTGCGGTGCACGCTGATCTCGTACAACCCCAGGTAGCGGGCGTCCACCGCCGACGGGGTGAGTGCGGTGGGCAACGCCGTCCGGGTGGTACGGGCCGCGGTGGTCGCCTCGGCGTGCAACTCCAGGGCGGTGTCACGGCGGCCCGCGATGGCGGCGGTGTACGCGCCGGTCTCCAGCAGCATCGCGTAGGCCGCGCCGTACCCAGAGCTGGCCAGGCCGGCATCGGAATGCAGTTTGCCTGCGGTGTCTACGACCAGGTGCTGGGCCTTGTCAGGCTGCTCGAACCGGCGCAGCACGACCGCACCCATCTGAGCGGCTTCGGCCTCCACCAGCAGGTTTCCGGACGCGCGGGCAGCCGAGAGTGCCTGGTCAGACAGACCGGTGGCCAGTCCGTCCTCGCCCAGCCGCAGCGCCAGCCAGGTGGCGTGCCGGTAGGCGGTGGCCATCAGCGCGTCCACTTCGCCACGTTGTTCGGCGTCCACGGCGGCGCGCGTGGCCTGCGCGTGGCGGATTACCTGCGGCAGGCCAGCGGCCAACTGGGAGTACCGGCAGGCCAGGTAGTCGGCTTGAACGCGGTCGACCAGGCGACGCAGCTCGTCGACGGTCACGGGTCCGGTTGTCGTGGACTGGGCGTGGGCGTCGGGCAGGCCGAGCAACGCGGCCCCGGCGACACCGAGCACCCCGGCCAGCAGTTCTCGACGCAGCACGTCATCACCGCCATTCAGAGGGTCTGCTGGCCCTACGGTAGCGAGTCCCAGCCGCTGCGGGTGGATGCCGTAGCGGTCGGCCAGCCGCCGCAACGTGTCGGTGTCCACCGGACGTCCACGTTCGATGCGGGACAGCGCCGAGCCGGAGTAGCCCAGCAGCTTGCCAGCTTGGGCCAAGGTGAGGCGGCGTCTCTGGCGCTCGGCGCGCAGGACGTCTCCAGGGGATGGATCCGACATCTCCGTGATCCTCACGTGTCCCGCCTCTACTCCACCAGACCCAATCGGGTCAAGAGGCTGCCCGGAATCGGCACACCGTGCGCACGCAGCGCACACAAGCTCCCGACGCGACCAAAACGGTCGTTAGCTGGCTCCAGCGGACATGGCGTCCAGCGGACCAGGTGGAACGGAGCATCCCGCATGAGCCTCCGGGCACGACCTGGTGGTGGGACATACCCCGGCAACCGGACGCCGGACGCCGGACGCATCTTCGAGCGTCTGCCGTGCTGGCCGTGCGGGCACCGGTCAGGACAGCAGGCTCCCACCGATCACGACCGCGAGGGCGTCATGTGGGTTGTCATCTCGTGGGTCGCCACCGCGCTCACGTTGCTGGGCCTGTCGCTGTTAGCGCTGGCCGCCGTGGCCAGCTTGATCTACGGGTTGCGTGCCTGGCGGAACCACCGGCGGTTGGCCCGTCGCCGCACCGCGGACATTCGAACGCATGTGGCGGAGCTGCGCTGCCGCACCGGCTCCGGGAAGCAGGACCACGACTCGCTGCCGTCACCCTCCCAGCCTGAAGAAGGAGGCGATCAGCGCGAGCGATCCCCACGCGGCGACCGGACCGACGACGAAGTCCAAGGCGGCCGACATCGAGCGGTGAGGCCACCGTTCGAAGGTCGTGTCCGTATCGCCGGTCATGTCCTGCACAACGCCGACACCCGACGTCTCCCCCGCATTCCACCTTCCGCTGGCGAGGGCTGATCTACCCGAGACCTCGACATCGCTCATGGCGACACCGATCACCGCCTGGTTGCTGCACCGCCGTGCTGCCTTCCCAGATGGCCTCTGCTTCCAACTACAAGATCACGCGTGCGATGCGCGTGTGTGACGAACGAAGGAGACAAACGTGATTACTGCCCTTCAGGACGCCCCGGCGGGCGTCTTCGACCTGGACGTGCGGATCGAGACCGAACAGGTGGGGGTCGAAGACGCGGCGTGCGCGACCGACGACGGCTGCGGGCACACCTGCGAGCTTTCCGCCTGCCACTCGCAGCGGTGATCTGACGACGGCGACCGACGTGGGGTCGGGTGCGAAGCGCGGCCCCACGTCGGGGAGGAGGACGTAGACATGCGCGCTGACAAGGGTTTCGTCCACTACCAGCACCACAGGACCGGGTTGCTCCGTGCGACGGCTGAGGTCATCGACGTCCGCCGCTGGCCGGATCCTGACGACGAGCAGGACTGCCGCTCGTGGCTGGCCGAAGCATGGCCCCTTCCCGGGATCGCCCCGGCAATCCGGCACGCCAGCCCCGTCCTTGCCACCCGCGTGGAGACGATCCTGTCGGGCGACGCGGTGGCAGCACGGGACGTCCGACGCGCCACCCTGTCCGTCGTCCGTTACGTGTTGCGCGCTCGTGGCCGACCGACCCCGTTCGGCACCTTCGCCGGCGTGAGCACGCTGGCCGTAGGGACGTCGACGGACGCTCGCTGGGGTACAGGTCATCGTCCCGTTGTACGTGCCGAGACGCGCTGGCTCCACCGGGTCGTGCAACGCCTGGAGGACTGCCTTGAACTGGTGGCGCGGCTGGATGTCACCGTCAATGACGCGGCGGAACTGCGCGCCGGACGGTGGGAACTGCCCGGCCCGCGCAAGGTCAGCATCCGAGCCACATCCGCAGTGGCGATGGTTCGGGACGAGGCCGCCGTGCCGATCGGGTTCGGTGTCCTGTCGGACAAGCTGGCGCACGCCTTCCCGGAGGCCGGGGACGCCTCGGCGACGCTGATGTCCCTCCTGCGGCACGGTCTCTTGTTGACTTCGCTGCGCGCCACGGGCACGGTCACCGACCCGTTGGCGTTCCTGATCGAACGTCTGCGGGACGCGGGTGCCGACTCGTTGCCCATCGCTCCCTTGGCGGAGGAACTGAACCGGATTCACCGCGCGATCACCGAGCACAACCACACTCCCAGCGAGCAAGCACGCGTTGACCTGGCTTCGCGGATGCGTGAGGTCGCGGACTCGATGCGCGTGCCGCTGTCGGTCGATCTCCGGCTCGACGCTCACGTGCAGCTCCCGCAGCAGGTGGTCCGCGAGATGCAGCGCGCCGCTGGCGTGCTGGCACGGCTGACCCGTGAAACCACCGGCAGCCGCGAGTGGCGAGAGTGGTTCGCCGCGTTCTGCGAGCGCTACGGCACCGGCACGCTCATACCACTGCGGATGGTCCTGGATCGAGACGGCGGAATCGGCCTGCCCCGCGGCTATCCGGGCAGCCCGCGGTCTGCCCACCGGCACGTGTTCTCGGCACGTGACGAGCTGCTGCTGGCTTTGGCTGCCGAGGCCACCGCCCTCGGACAGCGAGAGGTCGAGCTGGACGAAGCGCTGGTGGAGAAGCTGGCTGCCGCCGGCGGTGAGCGGGGGACACCTCCGCCGCACGTCGACCTCGGTGCGCGCATCCACGCCGCCAATGCCGCCGCTCTGGACCGTGGCGAGTTCACGCTGACGGTGTCGCCCGGACGGGCCGCCGGGACGCTGACCTCACGGTTCACCACTCTGGTGCCGGAGGCGGGGCTGGCAGCGATCTTCGCCGCGTTGCCGACCACGACCGCCGGCGCGGCACCGGTGCAACTGTCGTTCTCCCCGATCTACCCGGCTGCGGAGAACGTGTGCCGGGTGCCCGCGTACCTGCCGAACGTCGTGTCGATCGGCGAGCACGTCCCTGATGGGGCGATCCGCGTTGACGACCTTGCGGTCACTGCAACGCACCGACGCCTGCACCTTGTGGACCTTCCTCGTCGCCGCGTCGTCGAACCGCAGGTGTTGCACGCCCTGGCACCCAAGCAGCAGCCGGCGATGGCACGTCTGGTCGGCGAGCTGTCCCGCGCCCTGGACATCGGTTGGATCGGGTTCGACTGGGGCGCGGCCGACGCGCTGCCCTTCCGGCCGCGCGTGCGCTACGGGCGGGCGATCCTGTCGGCGGCCCGGTGGCGGCTCACAGCGGCCGATCTGCCGAGTGGGACGGCTGGGTGGGACCAGGCCCTGGACTCCTGGCGGGAGACGTGGCGCTGCCCGGCACGAGTCGAGCTGCGCGACTTCGACCAGTTGCTTCCGCTGGATCTCGACGTGCCCGTACACCGCACGATCCTCTACCGACACCTACGTAAGCACTCCGAAGCCGTGTTGCTGGAAGCCGCCGACCCCGACGCGGACGGGTGGCTTTCCGGCCACCCGCACACCGTGGTGCTGCCGCTGACCTCGCTGCGGATGCCCGATCCCGCCCCGGACGTCAAGGTGCTGCCGGTCCTGACCCGCGAACACGGCCACTTGCCCGGCTCGGCTGACTCGTCCTGGCTGTACGCCAAGCTCTACCTCTCCGCGGGCCGGATGGACCACCTGCTCGTCCACGAGTTGCCCGCGCTGCTGGCCGCACTCGGCGACCGCGCGTGCTGGTTCGTCCGCTACCCGCAGGCCCGGGAAGGAGAGGATCCCGATCAACTGCGGCTGCGGGTCCGCGTGCACGGCGACAAGCCAGGTGACACCGACCGGGTGCTGACCGCCGTCACCTCATGGGGTGACCGACTTCGCGCCGAAGGGCTGATCGGACGACTGGCGTTCGACACCTACTTCCCCGAGGTCGGCCGCTACATCGCCATGGAAGAGGCAGAGGACGTCTTCACCGCGGACTCCCACCTGGTGCTCGCCCAACTCACCCACCTGGCTGCCGACAACGTCGCTCCGACCGTGCTCACCGGGTTGTCGATGTTTGACGTGGCCACCGCGTTCCTCGGCGGCCGTGCCGCCGCTGTGGACTGGTTGAGCGCCCAGGCCACGCCAGCCGTTCCTGACCGCGCAGAGGTCAACGAGGTCACGCGGTTGGTACGCGACGGAGCGCAGGCTGGCATTCCCGGACGGTCCGCCATCTCTCAGGTTCACCGGCAACGCACCGACGCGCTTGCCCGGTACCGCCGAGCACTGCCCGACGGCGTGGACATCGACCGCGTACTGCACTCACTGCTGCACATGCACCACAACCGCGCACTGGGCGTGAACCGTGACCGCGAGGCGATCTGTCTGCGGTTGGCTCGGCAGGCCGCCGCAGTCTGGCGAACCACCCAGGACATCGCATGACAGTCCGAGGACGCGGACAGGTCCGCGACGTCAGGACCGCCCGATGGGCGCAGTCGCTGGCCGACGGTGCGGCGGGCACGGCACTGCTGCACTTGGAGCTCGGTGAGGGCGCTGAGGAGTGGCTGACGGCGATGGTCGCCGAACCGGTGCTGGCGCACCCGCACCAGGCCACGCTGTTCGACGGCGCACCGGCTGTGGCGTTCACCCTCGCCGCAACCACCCATCACCGTGCGTTGGCCGCAGTGAACGGGCATGTCGAGGCGGTCATCCGCGCCCGCCTGGACGCCGCTCATCGCCGGATCGACTCCGGCGAACTGCCCGCCAAGCGAGAGTTCGACCTCGTCTCTGGGCTGACCGGCCTCGGCGCGTACCTCCTGCGCCGCCACGGCAGCATGGACTGGCACAAAGCGCAGTTGGCTGACGTGCTCGTCTACCTGGTGCGCCTGACCGAACCACGCCCCGACGGCCTGCCGGGATGGTGGGCCACCAGCGGGCCAACCGGTCCCGGCCCCGACTGGGCGGGCGGACACGGCAACCTCGGCGTCGCGCATGGAATCGCCGGACCGTTGGCGCTCCTGGCGCTGGCGATGCGGCGTGGGATTGCCGTACCCGGTCACGCCGAGGCGGTGGACCGCATCTGCCGCTGGCTGGACCACTGGCGTTGCGGGAGCGAGTACCGGGTGTGGTGGCCCGGAGCGATCACGCGAACCGAACACGTCACCGGCGCCCTCCGATCGGCTGGCCCGCATCGCCCGTCCTGGTGTTACGGCACCCCCGGCATCGCCCGTGCCCAACAACTGGCCGCACTCGCTCTCGGCGACACCCACCGGCAGCGCTTCGCCCAACGGGCACTGGCCTGGTGCCTGACCGACGAAGCACAGTTAGCCCAGCTCAGCGATGTGTCGCTGTGCCACGGATGGGCCGGGGTGCTGCACACTGCCTGGCGGGTGGGAGAGCACGATGAACAGGTGCGCGCCCACGTTCCCCGGCTCGCCGGGCGGCTGGCCGAACACCTGCTCCACCACCCGCCGCGCCCACACGGGCTGCTTACCGGGGCAGCCGGTGTCCGGCTGGCACAGCGTGCCGCGACCACCGACACGACGCCCACCACGCGGTGGGACGCCTGCCTGCTGCTGGACGGTTGACCATGAACGCTGAACAACGAAAGGAACCGATGGACTCCGACACCGCCACCGATCCGACGACCGATACCGCCGCCTCACCCGAGGCGCTGCGCGCGGAGATGGTCGAGAAGGTCCGCAAGGTCGGGTACGCCCAGCGCGAGGAGGTGGAACGGGTCCTGCGGGACACGCCCCGCCACGAGTTCGTGCCCGAAGCCGACCTGAAGACCGCCTACAACCCGTGGCAAGCGGTGATCACCCACCGCTTCGAGGACGGCCGCTCGCTGTCGTGCGCCTCGGCACCATTCGTGGTCGGCATGATGCTCGACCAGCTCGACGTCCAGCCGGGCGACCGCGTCCTGGAGATCGGCGCGGGAACCGGCTACAACGCCAGCCTGCTCTCGCGGTTGACCGGCCGCGCGGATCTGGTGACCACCATCGACATCGACCCGGACGTCACCACGCAAGCTTCTCGCAACCTGGCCGCCGCAGGCCACGGCGATGTCCACGTGGTCACCGGCGACGGCGGACTCGGCCACCCCGACCACGCTCCCTACGACCGCCTCATCGCCACCGTCTCGCCCTGGGACATCCCCGCGGCCTGGTGGCAGCAGCTCGCCCCCGGCGCGCGGCTGGTCGCCCCGCTGCGCTGGCGCGGCCAGGCACGCAGCGTCGGCTTCACCTACGCCGACGGTCGACTGGTCTCCGACTCGATCTATTTGTGCGGCTTCGTGTACCTGGTCAACGCCGACGATGGCGAACTCAGCGGCCCGATCAACGACGACGAGACGGTCAAGCTCCACTGGGACCGGGACCAGGCCGTCAACCTGGACGCGCTGCGCGGCGTGCTCGACCAGCCGCGCACCACTGCTTGGTCGGGCGTCACCATCGCCGGCGACGAGCCGCACGACGGGATCTGGCTCCGGCTGACCGCCACCGATCAGCGCGTGTGCCGGATCGACGCCCACTCCGACGTCGCGCCCGAGGTGTGCGACCCGATCCAGGCGTTCCGGTCCCCGGCACTGGTCGACGGCGACTCACTGGCCTACCTCACCTCCCGCCGCCAGACCAACGGTGACGAGGTGCGCTGGGAGCTGGGCGCGATCGGCCACGGTCCGGCTGCCGCCGAGTTGACCGAGCACCTGTGCGACGAGATCCGGGCATGGACGCCCGAGCGGGATCGGCGCAAGCCCACTCTGATCGTCTATTCCGCCGACACGCCGGACAGCGAGCTGGCCGGACCCGCCATCGACAAGAACCACAGCAGGTTCGTGCTCACTTACGACGCGCCTTCAGATCGCCCTCATTGACGTAGGAGCGGTCGTCCAACACCGCGTAGAGGGCAGCGACGCGGCGGCAGTACGGCAGCGCTCGACGGGCGAACTCGGTCCAGGCGCCCTCCTCGTCGTCGGCGCAACCCAGCTCGTCGTACAGCTCGTCCTCCCACAACCGGCGGGCCTCCTGGTCCAGGCCGACCTCCCCGTGACGGGCGGCCCGCTCGACCGCTGCACGCAGCCGGGCACCCAGCTCCGCGAGGAGTCCGGGTGCGATTCCCTCCGGCAGTGGGAGCCGTTTGGAGCGCTCGACGTAGACCGGCAGGAAGCGGTTGAAGGTGCCGCCTGCCATCTCGGTCGCGGCCAGCCTGAGCCGGAACTCACGGGGCGTGACGTGCCCGATGATGATCACGTGGGAGGACGAGGCCCGCAGCGCGAGGCGGTTCATCACCGCCAGCGCCTTGCCCGACCAGCCCTCGCGCAGCACCGCTCCGACGGTGTTGCCCTCCCGCTTGGCGCGCGCCATCACCGAGCCGAACTCGGCTTCGAGAATCCTCAGCCGCTTGTCCTCGGTGCCACCCGGATCGTTCTCGTCACGCGGATCGCGGATGCGTTCGATCAGCCCCTCGCCCGAGGACAGGCCGCTGACGAACAGATGCTCGACCTCCGGCATTGCGGCCCGAGTGAGCCGGTCCGCGGTGTCGGTGGCGTCGCCCTTGCGGCCCGCGCCGGTGCGGCCGAACAGCAGCGGCCACACGATCAGCGGGTGCCGGGTGTCGCCGATCTGCACATGCGGACCGGTGCCGATGACGGCGCTGACGTTGGCCATCAGCGACACCAGCACCCCGACCGGGTCCGCCTCCGTCGTCGGATCGGCCGCCAGCACCAACTCGCCGAGCACCCCGCGAAAGACCACCGGGTCCACCGCGGGCGGAGCGGGCGGCAGTTCATTCGTTTTCTTCGTTCGTTCGTCGGACTCCCCAGGGTGCGTCACGGACGGCCGTCCTCGTGGTCGGCCGCAGTGCGGTTCGCACGCCCGGCGGACGGCGCGGCGCCGTTGAGGATCGCCGCGATCCGCGCACGCTGGCTTGCGGTGAACGGCGGCGCGGCGCGCACGATCCGCTCGACGTACGCCTCCAAGCCCGCCTCGGTGGCCGCCTGGACGCCCGTCACCGCACGCCGTGTCCGGCACGGCTTGCGGCCCGAACCGGCCTGCTTGCGGTGGCCCGTCATCGGGTCTCACCGCCCTCGACGGCCACGCGCCGCGCGGCGGCGTACGCGTCGAGATCGACGACGGCGACGCGCACGGCACGCCCGATGCGGACGTGCGCGAGTTCACCGGACCTGATGGCACGGCGGATCGTCGCCTCGGACACAGAGAGGCGTGCCGCCGCGTCCCCCACGGACAGGTACGCCGGTTCGATGATGTTGTTGTCTGCCACGGTGTGGCCCTTCCGATGCGGGAAGGCCACGACGGACTATGTGATCAGAGCGCTCCCCCAAGCGCGCACAGCCCGACGCGGCCCTCGCTGCACGACAACAGCGAGGGACCAACGGCGACCCGGCGCACGGGCGACACGCGGCTCGGCGAGCACAAGACGACCCGGTGGATGCTTCGTCCGAGGCGGCGGCGCGTTCGAGACCGGCCACGTCGGACGATGCGGCACCAGCCGCGGACCGAAGATCAAGAGCAGGAGCGCGCGGAGCGCGGCCGGGTACTTCCGGGCGCCCAACGCGGCCCAGAACAGCAGGAGCCTGATCAGCCGGATGACCGCTTCGGCGTCGCTGACTACCTTCTCCTGCTGGGCTCGTGAGGAACCCGGGTAGTACGAGACGGTGATTCCGAGATCCTGTGGCGTGGCCGAGGCCAACGCCTTACCGGACAACACGAACAGGTCTTCCTGCACCGTGTACGGCAGATCGTCCGCTCGTCGCAGCAACCTCAGTCGCTTCGCATGACCCGCCGCGATCCGCGCCCGCATCCGGTCGTCGCGCTCGACGAACGCCTCGAACCCGGCCGCCAGTCCTCGCGGCCATCCCTCGTCGGGAGGCTCGGCCTGCGTGAGGCGAAGCGCGCGAAGACTGCCGACCGTCCGCCGGATTTCACCGACCGAGTATGAATCCGGTACAGCGGACGACGGCACGGCCAACCGTTGCGGCGGTCGTTCCCCCACCATCCTGGTGTTGTCACCAGCCCCCATGAGACCACGTTAGACCACACAGGACAGTCGGTCGAACAACTCACGACCAGTGTCAGGACGGCTACTCATCGAGTTCTTCTAGTTAATAAAGTGGCCCAACACAGTGATCTAGAGATTTGAGAGGGCTTGCGTCAGGCGGTCACGAAGGGCGGGCCAGCCCGGTTTGTCGATCTGGCAGGCGTTGGCCACCGCGAGGGCCAAGCCGAGGCCGGGGTCGTTCATCAGTCTGCTGTGGGTTGTCGCCATGGCGTGTGCGCGGGCGACCAAGCCGTATTCGGTCGACCGGTCGGCGTTGCGGCGGCTGACCTCGGCTTGCAGGGCGGCTATCGGATCGAGGTCCAACGGTCGGCAACGGTCCCAGCGCAGGTGCAGGGCCTGCCGGTATTCCTCCCGGATACGTCTTGCCAGTCGTTCGCGAAGATCGGCGCGCTCGGCCGCCGGGAGGGCGTCGACGTCTTCGGTGAGGCTGCCGAGCACAGCGGGGTCGTCGACGCCGGCAGCCTCGCAGGCCGAGACGGCGGCCAGGGTGGTCACGGTGCGCATCTCCGGGCCACCGGCCGTGGACAGGGCCGCGTGCAGTTCCGGCGCGTTGATCTCCAGCCACCCGTCGGCACCGGACAGGTCGAGCCACTGAAACCCGGCCACCACCGAGGCAGGGTGCGGGCGGCTCGCCCAGTCGAACGGCACGCGCACGCCGCTCACGCGTTCGAGGAAGGCCAGCGCCGACGCGAACATCCGCTCGGGATCGGCGAAGTCCAAGCTGCGGATGAACGGCCCGATCACGCCCTCGGTCGGCGGCTCGTCGGAGACGAAGTCGAAGGCACCGACCACCTCGCCGCCGTAGGCAAGCGAGAGCCGGGTGGCCAAGTTGACGTTCCAGTAGGCGCTGGCGGCCACGGTGCCGTCGGACAACCGGGACAGGACCGTGGAATCGGCCCCGTGGTAGCCGTTGTCCTCGACCAGGACCACCCAGCTGTCGAGGTCGTCGGCCACCACGAGCGGCAACTCGTCGGGGAAGGCGGTGACCGAAGCGCGACCGGCGTCGACCAACGTCGCCTCGCGGCCGGTGGCCAGACCGTCGAAGCGAATCAGCGCCTCCTTGACAGAAAGCCCTCGCACCACGGTGAGGCACATCGCCTCGGACGGCCACCCGTCATGCGCCAAGAGTTCCGCACAGTGGTCCGCCGCATCTGCTCTGACGGTCGGCTCTGGGAGCATGGCATCACCTTCCCATGATCGTGCTATCACCGTGCCGGAAAACTGCCCGTCCCAAGTGGGACGGGCAGCCTCTCAGGTCAGGGCTGGATCCAGACCTTGAACGGATCACCGTCGAGCACGCGGTTGGACGAGTAGAACGCGCCCAGCGCGGCTCCACCGTTGCCGTTGTGCGTAGCGTTGATCATGCACGACGACCAGCCGGTCGGGCCGGTCACGCCAGTCGGCACACCCCACGCCGGGTTCATCTCACACCACGACACGGTCGGGGGCGCGAAAGTGCGGGCCGTGCCCTGCGGCGTCTGTGTGGAAGCGCCCTGGGACGTGGAGCGGAACGGGTACTCGTCACAGGACTTCCCCGTCGGGCGTGGCCACACCGAGGACGGCGGGCACGCCTTGTACCCGTTCTGGTTCTTCAGGGTCGGATTAGTGATCCGGTTCAGCACCGCTCCCGCGGGATAGGCCCCAGGCAAACCGCTGATCTGCGCGGCTTCGATGTGGGCGGCCAGCGTCGGGTACGAACCGGTCTTCGAGTAGGTCATCACCGGCAGGAACCCGTAGAACACGCAACCGGCCCCGATGACGGCCTCGGCAGTGGCGGCGAACGGGTCGCCGGAGTTGTTCTGGTTGTCACCGAGGGCGTTGTCACACCGCACGCCCGGCGGGGTGATGGCGGGCGGCAGCACCTGGGGGAAGACGGTGTACTGGATCCAGTACTCCCAGTTGCCCGCGCTGTAACCGATGCCGCCAGGCTCACCCCGGGTCGAGTCGTTGGCGGCCTCGCCGTCGTTGTTGGTGCCCGTCGCGAACGACGTCGGGCGCAAGCCGGTGTCGACGTCCTGCTTGCACTCGCCGTCGCACCACGAGTAGCCGGTGATCGTGGCGGCGGTGTTGCCGTGGCCGACACCGTAGTACTTCTGGGTGCGGAGCTGGTGTCCCCAGGAGTCGATGCTGCCGCTGGTGTACGCGTAGCTGATCTCCAGCCACTCGTACTGGCCGACCACGGTGATCGTGCCCGCGCTGTTGCGAACCCACTGGTCCACGTGCCACGAGTTGATCATGCACGCTTGCAGCCGCGTGCCCCACCAGCCGTCGAAGGCGTGGTCGAAGCACCAGTCAGGCGGCTGGATGTAGGCCTGCGTCCCCACATCACCCGACCGGGCCTCGGCGAGGCGGTCGGCACGGGCGGCAGGCGACGACGCTGCCTCCGCACGGAACTTGCCAAGGGCCGCGTCCCGCGCCTCGGCGGCGGCACCACTCTTGGGGTTCGCACTGGTAAGGCAGGAGAAGCCCGCCAGTCCCGCGTACTCGCCCGCTTCCGCACCGAGAGGCTTCGCCGAGGCTGCCAGGGTTTCGAGCGCCTCCAGCGAGCAGTTGTCCTGCGCCACCGTGCCCGAGTTCCCCAGCTTGACAGGAGGCGCGGGACGCGCATGACCGGCCGCCACATCCGGCGGCTCGATGTCGGCGCCCCACGCGACCTGCGCATTCGGAACGGTCTGCTGATCCGGTGCAGCGGCTGTGGCCGGAACAGCGACGACACCCAGCACCAGGGTGGCACCCAGGATCGATACTGCTAATTTCGATCGAACAGTTGATCTCATTCGATTCCCCTTGAGGCAGCACAAGAAACCGACTCGGCTCACATGACGGAACTGCACAGCGGCATGCGCGAGCGCGAACTCCTCGCCATTAAGGAGAACGCGGACCGGATCGGTATAGGAATGCAGAGAGGGTTAGATGTGACGGCCGCCTAGCGCCTCTGAGCAGGACGTACGGTGTCGCATGTAACCGACACAGACCTCTTCCTCATGCGGCGAAGTGCACGATGAACGCACCGGACGATGCGGAACCGCCACTAGAACCCCCCTGCAAGACGACATTCGGCCCATCCCTCGCAAGCGAGGCCCCCGGGCTTGTGTCGGCACTGGTTTGACGCAGCAAACTCAAACTGGCACAGGAGCGGGTGATCGTCAACCCTCATTCCAATGTCCCGCCGACGTGAACCCGAGATGACGTGGAATAGCGCCTATCCCTTCGGGTGTGTGACGAATACCTCTCACCGTCGCCGGTGAAACCCCAGATGGTCGCCATGACAGCGACTGGCCGAAGGTTGCGCCGCAGCAGACAGTTGGCCGAGGATATCGCCAGCAGTTCAGCGTCGACTACTCATCGCCGATACGGCTGCTTCTCCGTCGTCGGTCGCGCTACCGTCTTCGGCGCTCACGAACCGCACGTCAACGGACTCCGGCTTGAAGCCCGCACCACCTCGGGCCGGAAGGATGGTCACCACGACGCCCATCGCTTCGAGCAACGCGCGCTTCTGCGTCACCTTCAGCTCACGCCAGCGCTCTGCGGCATGAGCACCGATCATGCTCACGACCATGTCCGAGGGGATGCCTTGGACGGCGCGCATGGACCGCTGCTCGGCCTTCTCCAGTTCGGGTCGCAGAGCTGTCGTGATCCGACGAAGCTGCTCACGGTCGATCACCCCGTCCGCGTAGTCGTCAGCCGCACCGTTGAGTCGAGCACGGATCGTTTCGACGCGCTCGCGTGCGGCACGAGCCTTGTCGTCATCGCGTGCAAGGAGATCCAGGGCGTCGGGCTCCTGGAGTCGACGTACGACTACCCGCTCGACGAGGTCGTCGACCCAGTCCACTCGCCGACCGACGCAGGCGGACTTGCTGTAGCAGACGTACAGGGCCACCTTGCCCTGCTCCTTGCGGCGAGCGTTGGCCCACTTATGCGCGACTCGGAGCCGTGCACCACAGCCTGGCTTACCGCAACAGCCGATACCGAAGGTCAAGAGGTGCTGGCGCGCACCTCCCCGGGTCTTGACGCGTGACGGGTCGTTGAGCAGCGCCACAACCTGGTCGTGCTGATCGCGCTCGATGATGGACGGCCACGCGGCCGGACCGAAGTCCTGGCGCCCGCGTGCTCGCCGGGCGATGTTGGCCAATCGCAGGGCGAGCTTGCGGACCGAGCTGGTCCGCCACGGTTTTCCGCCCTGTGGCGTGGAGATGCCTCGTGCGTTGAGGTCGGCTGTGATCGCGTTCAGCGACTCACGAGCCAACAGGCGTTCGACGATCTCGCGGACGATCGCCGCTTCTTCGGGGTCAACCTCGTCGTGCCAGTCCACGACCTCACCGCTGGCGTTCCGGATCTTCACCCGTCGCCAGCCGTAGGCGACCGGGCCGTTCGCCTTCCCTTCCTCGGCTCGCTGCCGTGCGGCGGCCTCGACCCGCTCGGCCTTGACCTCGGACTCCATCGTGTCGAACTCACCCAGCAAGCCCGCCATCGCGCGACCCTGGGCGGTGGTCATGTCGAGTTCGCTTCCCTTGACCAAGGTCACCGGCACACCGGCCGCCTTCAGCTTCTCGATCGCCTCGACGCGCTCACGGCGGTTGCGCCACAGCCGGGACATCTGGAACGCCACGATCCGCGTGATCTCGCCGGCGGCGACGGCCTCCATGAGCCGCTCGTACTCCGGCCGCGGGCCGCCCTTCAGCGCGGAGAGATCGTTGTCGACGAACTCGTCGCCGATCTTCCAACCGCGCTGCCCGCACAGGCCCCGACAGTCCGCGACCTGGCGCTTCACGCCCTTCTCCAAACCCAGTGGATCTTCACTGATCCGGGCGTACACCCCCACGACCTCGGTCATGGATCCAGGCTAGCGCCTCTAACCCGCTAGTGTGATTTACTGTTCCCGGGAGGGGTCGGCAAGACCACGTCGCCTGAAACCTTCGGTTCCTTGATCGACGACGTCGAGAACCGGATCTTCGCCGAACTGCCCGACGAGACGTGGGTCTACCCAGGTCACGGCGATGACACCACCCTGGGGCGTGAGCGACCTCACCTGGCCGAGTGGCGTTCGCGCGGCTGGTGACCCAGTGCGCGATAGACGAGTTCCCGGTCACCCGTCGGTGCCATCACTGACGGGTGACCGGGGTCGTCACAGGTCGAGGCGACATCACCCTGGCGCGTGAGTGACTGACCAGCTCCTGACCGGTACGAGCGGCCAGGAGGCGCAACAGCTCCCGCAGCTCGGCCTCCAACCGGACCTCGGCGATCGGCCGAAGCGCCTCCCTCGACACGACGTCGTGCACGTACGCCTCGAACCAGTTCCGGCGCTGACGTTTCGTCGAACGCGACCAGCCGGACCAGGGTGACGTCGGTCGGCGTCGAGCGGATCGTGGTGACAAGGCGATGGGTGCGGGCGGGCAGGGTGTCGGCGACTTCGAGGCTGCGCCGGTAGCAGGAGGCCAGGACTTCCGCCTCGCCGTGACCGCCGCCCTCCCACACCGGGCCCACGGTGTGGATCACGTGCCGGATCGGCGGGGTCAGGTCGAACGCGGGGGTGGCCATGGCGTGGCCCGGTGGGCACGGGCCGATCGCCGCACCTGCCTCGGCCAGTCGGGGACCCGCCGCGCGGTGCACCGCGCCGTCCACGCCGCCACCGCCCATCAGCGACTCGTTGGCCGCGGTGACGATGGCGTCCACGTGCTCACGGGTGATGTCGCCGCGCGTTACCTCCATCACGGTCATGGGGGTGAGCATGGCACGCGATCAGGTGTCCGTCGGAAGTGTGAACAGGTCTTCGGGGAGGGTGCAGCCGTAGTCCTGCAACGGCTTCGGCTCGTCCACCACCAGTTCCCGCACCCACCCGGCGGGTGACAGGCCGTCCGGGCGGTCCGGGACGCGGACGCCTGGCAGAGGTCGGTGGTCGATCGGCTCGAGGTCCGGCACCAGGTCACCGTGGCGCTCGATCAACGCGTACGCGGCATCGGTGACGTCGGCCACGGCCTCCGCGACCTCGGCGTCGGTGAGCCCGGGGTTCAGCTCGCGGTACGCGGCACGTGCGGCGGCCAGGAACCGGTCCGGGTCCACGACCACCACGTCCCGCCGGGTCCGGAGGCTGATCGTCATCCCGGCGACGGGACCGCGCGGTTCGTCCACAGGTTCACCCGATCCGGTCCACGGCGCCGAGCACGTCGAGGTAGCCGTCGCTCGCCCGCCACAGGGCGTCCGAGACCGCCGTGAGCTTGCCGGGGCGCCAACGCTTCTCCTCGTACGCCCGGGTCTGGCGGCGCAGTGCCCGCAGGCTCACCGCCAGCTCGTCGCGCAGCCGGGCCCGCAGTTCGGCCGCTCCCGGCGCGGGCGGCCTGACCTGCTCGCCACGCCCCTCCGCGAGCGCCGCGACGGTCTCCTCCACCAGCCCGTCCGCCGCGTCCCAGACCAGGGCGGGCCGGTCGACGTGGTGGTTCCAGACCGGAGCGTGCGCCGAGCGCCACAGCACCCCGATCGGGTTCCTGGACGCCCGCGTCGCGTTGGCCCAGTGCTCCGCGCCGTGCGGCTCGCTCAACCACGCGACGTCGTCGACCGGCAGGTCCACCACCACGGCGACGGTCACCAGTTCGAGATCACGTTTTTCGCCGAGGATCTCGCCCACGGCCCACAGCCGCACCGCCCGCAACGGGTGGATCGAACTCGGCAGACCCGCCAACTCACCGCACTTGGCCGCCAACTCCTCGACGTGCCGCACCGCCCGTGACCACTTCACCCGTCCATCCTCACCTATCCCGGGCACGTGTCGCGGCCCGCGTCACCTCTGTCCGGTCAGGACGGTCACGTGGACATGTTCGGTGAACGGGCCGTGGGGTTCCAGGGCGCGGCCGATCCGCTCGGTGAAGGCGAGACGGTCCGAGGGGAGCCGGTCCACCGGCAGCGCCGAGAGGACACCGCCCACGACGGACTCGACGTCCAGGGTGTCGGTGTAGTCGACGCCGTGCACCGCGACCTGGAACCCGGCCCCGGCCAGGCTCCGCCGGTACCGCTCCTGGCTCTCCTCGTCGGTGCCGCACGTGCCGCCGGCGGGCGTGCCCAGCCACTGCTCCAGGCTCTCGCGCAACGCCCGCGACCAGTCGCTGTCCTGCAGCCACAGCGGCGTGCCGTTGGTCAGCACCGCCACCCCGCCACCGGGCCTGACCAACGAGGACACCTCGCGGAACAGGTCGTCGTGCCGCATCCAGTGCAACGCCTGGCCGATCGTGACCACGCCGACCGCCCCGTCGCCGAGCGCGGCGCGCAACGCGGGCACGTCCGCGTCCGTCCCGACCACCCAGGACACGTTCACCGCGCCCCGTTCCGCCGCCGCACGCCGACCGCGCGCCAGCATGTCCGGCTCCGGGTCGACGCCGACCACGGCGCGGACCCGGTCCGCGAGGGGCACGGTCACCTGCCCCGTGCCGCACCCCAGGTCCACCGCGACGTCGTCCGGTGTCAGCGCGAACACTTCCACCAGCGCGTCGAACACCTCAGGCGGATAGCCCCGCCGGTAGCGGTGGTAGTAGTCCGCCACGTCACCCCGGAATCCCAGTGCCATGATCACAGGGTGCCCACGGCGGCGGTCGGGCGACAGCGATTGCGCTCACGGCCGAACCCCGTCACCGGACCGGTCGGTATCTTCGCCGCATGGAGCAGGTGGTGGAAATCTACACCGACGGCGCGTGCAGCGGGAACCCCGGGCCGGGTGGCTGGGGTGCGGTGCTGCGGTACGGGGCGCACGAGCGCGACCTGTTCGGCGGCGAGTCGTCGGCCACCACCAACAACCGGATGGAGCTGATGGCGCCGATCCGTGCGCTGGAAACGCTGAAGCGGCCGTCCGTGGTGCGGATCTACACCGACAGCACGTACGTCCGCAACGGCGTCCTGTCGTGGATGACCAAGTGGAAGGCCAACGGCTGGCTGACGTCGGCCAAGCAGCCGGTCAAGAACGTCGACCTCTGGCAGCGCCTCGACGCCGCCACCAAGCCCCACCAGGTCGAGTGGCACTGGGTGAAGGGGCACGCCGGGCACCCGGAGAACGAACGCGCGGACCGGCTGGCGGTCCGCGGCGTCCGGGCGGCGATGGAGTCAGATCTGCGGGCAGACGTCGTACATGACGCGGAACAGGCGTGACGACTCCGGGGTCTGGCCCGGCGGCAGGGCGAAGTAGCCCTTGGCCGCCTCCACGCACCGGGTGAGCAGGTCGTGCTGGGTGGTCAGGGTGGACTCCCGGGAACGGTTGGTCCCCAGGGTCGCGTCGGCCTGCTCCTGCCTCTCCGCCACGGTGGCGAGCGTCCGTTCCCGGTCGGCGCGGGTGGTGGCGATCGTGTCGCGGTCCGTGCGCTCGCCCAGGTAGAGGACGGTGAAGAGGCCGGCCACGAGGGCGAACACGGCGGCCAACGCGGTCAGCGCGACGATCGGCGCCCGACTCGGGCCGGTGGTCGGCGGGGGCGCCGCCTGGTACGGCAGCGGCACGCCGTTCGGCGGGGTCGGTGGTGGTGGCGTCAGCAACGGCGGCGGCGGTGGCGTGAACAGGCGGTCGGGTTCTGGCGTGGTCATGTCGGCTCCCCGGCTCAGCAGTTCTCGGCGGCGCGGCGGACGGCGGGCCGCAGCGCCGCTTCGTCGTTGTCGCGTGCCGCGATGATCGATTCCTTGGCCGGGTCGGCGCACTTGTGCAGCTCGGCGTTCGCCGCCTCCAGCGTGGTGATCCGGCCGGTCACGGTGTCGTTGGTCTGCTCGGTCCCGGCCAGCCGCCCCTCGGCCTCGGTGAGCGACCGGCTCGTCTGGTCCAGCCGCTGGACCTCCAGGCCGTGCTCGTCCTTCGCCCCGACGAACAGCACGATCATCAGCACGGACGCGCCCAGCAGCAGCACGACGAGCACGCTCAGCAGCCCGACGGCGACCCGTGACCGAGGTCGGGGCGGTGACGGGATCGACAGCACGTGGTCGGTCATGGTGGCCCCCTCTTTCCCTTGTGTTGCCTCGAAAGTAGGGATGCGGGGTGGCACCGGCCAAGCCTCGGGCGGGCGGAAACTTCCGCTATCCGGCAGGGCCCGGGGGTTCAGAGCCAGCCGTTGTCGTGGGCGGTGACGTAGGCCTCCGAACGGGTCGCCGCGCCCAGCTTCGCCACCGCCGCGGCCAGGTGGTTGCGGACCGTGCCGGTGGACAGGTGCGTCTTGCGCGCGATCACGGCCACCGGCGTGTCGTACTCCGCCAGCCGCAGCACTTCCAGCTCACGCGGTGTCAACGGGCACGGTGGCGTGGTCAGCGCGTCCGCCGCCAACTCCGGGTCGACGTACCGGGCACCGCCGTGCACCCGCCGGATCACGTCCGCCAGCGTGCCGCCCGGCGACCCCTTCGGCAGGAACCCCTTCGCACCGGCCGACAGCGCCCGCTGCAGGTGGGGCGGTTTGCCGCGACCGGTCAGGATCACCACCGCGCACGACGGCAGGGACGACGCCAGCGACGCGGTCACCTCGAACCCGTCCAGCACCGGCATCTGCAGGTCCACGACGGCCACGTCCGGCCGGTGCGCCAACGCCGCGCGCACCGCCTCCCGGCCGTCCCCGGCCTGCGCCACGACCTCGATGTCCGGCTCCAGCCCGAGCAGCGCCGCCACCGCGACGCGGATCAGCTCCTCGTCGTCGGCCAGCAGCACGCGTATCACGGCCGCACGGTCGCCACCAGCGTGAACACACCGCCCTCCTCCCCCGTGCGCACCGTCCCGCCGACCCGCTCCAGCCGCTCCGCCAGCCCGCTCAGCCCCGACCCGTGCCCCGGCACGCCGGCCGCGCCGTCGTTCGCCACGGTCAGCCGCACCTCGTCGGCACCGACCACGACGTCGATCGTGCACCAGCGGGCCCGGCTGTGCCGCAGCACGTTCGTCCCCGCCTCCCGCAACGCCCACGACAGCTCGCGCGCGGACGCGGGCAACCGCGCCGGAACCGACACCGTGCACCGCACCCCGGCCGAGGTCAACACCTGCTCGATCGCCGACGCCTGCTCGGCCGGCTCCACGGTCCGGTACCCGTGCACGGTCTCCCGCAGCTCCGCCAACGCCGACGCGGCCAGCTCGCGCACCCCGTCCGCCTCGGCACCGGCCCGCTCGCCGTCCACGGTCGCCAGCCGCGACGCCAGCTCCGCCTTCAACGCGATCACGGTCAACCGGTGCCCGAGCACGTCGTGCACGTCCCGCGCGAACCGCAGCCGCTCCTCGATCACCGCCAGCCGGGCCCTCGCCTCACGTCCCCGCTGCGCCTGCACCACCAGGTCCCACAACCACACCGGCAGCACGTGCATCAACGCCAACCCCAGGCCGACACCGCCGGCGATCACCAACGCCCGCAACGGTTCCGGCGACACCACCACGGCCACCGCGACCGCCACGGGCACCGCCACCCACCACCGCCGACGCATCACCACCGGCGCCGTCCCCACGAGCGCCGCGCCGACCCACGCCCACGTGTCCCACCGCCCCACCGCCACCGGCGCCAGCAACGGCACCGACAGCAGCGACGCCACCAGGAACGCCAAGTGCCACCGGGACCGCGCCGAACCCGGCGTCATCGACGCGTGGAGCACGCCCGCGTGAGCCGCGCTGAACAGCACCACGCCGACCAGTCCCGCCACCACCCAGGCGGGCCGTCGTTCCAGCAGCACGCCGACACCCGGCCCGACCAGGCTGGTCGACCAGGCCACGCCCAGCGACACCAGAGTGAGCACCCTCGCCCGCCGCATCACGCGCTCACCATGCCAGCGACACGCCGACGAACGCATCCACCACGGCGCACGCCAACGCGTACCAGGTCGGTACCACCAGCTTGGCGCGGAAGTGCACGAGGTCCCAGGCGGCGTGCGCCAACCAGCCCGCCGCCACCAGGTACCGGCCGACCTCGGGGTCCACGAGCAGCGCCACCGCCGCCACCGCGCCGAACACCGCCACGCCCGCCACCTGCGCCCACAGCACGCGGGTGCGGCGCACCTCGTGGCGCAGCAGCCCGACCACCAGGTAGACCAGCGCGCACGCGACCAGGCCCCACGTGCCGAAGCCGGTCCAGTCGTCGCCGCCGTCGGACACGATCACCACGCCCAACGCGGTCGAGATCACCAACGAGTAGATCGAAGAGCGTTCCATGGGCTCCACGGTGGTGCGGGCGACGCACAACCCACACCCCCGTGGTGTCACGACGAACCCGTGCGGATCGCACGACCCGACCATGCGCTACCGCAGCACCGCCCCCAGCCGCCGCATGCCCTCCGCGATCTCGTCGACCGTGTTGGTGGTGAACGAAAGCCGCAGCGTCGACCGGTCCGGCGTGGTCGCGTAGAACGGCGCACCGGGCACGAACGCCACGTCACGCGCCAACGCCTCGGTAATCAGCGAAGACGTGTCGACCTCACCCGGCAGCGACACCCACACGAACATCCCGCCGTCCGGATCGCTCCACCGCGTCCCGGCGGGCACGGTCGACGGCAGGGCGCCGATCATCGCGTCCCGCCGCTCCCGGTAGGCGGCGCACAGGCCGCGGATGTGCCCGTCCAGGTCGTTCGCCTTCAGGTACGCCGCCGCCGCGGCCTGGTCCACGGTGGACGTGTGCAGGTCCGCCGCCTGCTTCACGATCACCAGCGTGCGCATGATCGACTCGGGTGCGCGCAGCCAACCCAGCCGCAGACCCGGCGCGCCGACCTTCGAGAAGCTGCCCGCGTACAGCACCTGGTCGCTCATCGACGCCAGCGACGGCACCGGCTCGCCCCGGTAGCGCAGCTCGCCGTACGGGTCGTCCTCGACCACCCACAGGCCGTGCCGGTCGGCGAGCGCGGCGATCTCGGCCCGCCGTGCCGCGCTCAACGTCCGGCCGGTCGGGTTGGCGAACGTCGGCACCAGGTACAGCAGCTCCGGCCGTTCCCGCTCGATCACGTCCGCCAGCGCGGCGGTGTCCAGGCCGTGCTCGTCACCCGCGACGGGCACGACCCGCGCGCCGGCGAGCTGGAAGCACTGCAGCGCGGCCAGGTAGGTCGGCTCCTCCACCGCGACGACCGCGCCCGGCTCCAGCAGGGCGGTCACCACCAACGTCAACGCCTGCTGCGAACCGGACGTGACCAGCAGGTCCTCCACCGCGGTCGGCAGGCCGCGCCGGGTCAGCCGGTCCGCGACCAGGCCGCGCAGGTCCACGTCGCCCTCGGTGGGCGCGTACTGCAGGGAACGCGCGGAGATCGCCTGGTCGAAGGCCGCGCGCAGGCCGTCGACGTCGAACAGCTCGGGCGCGGGCAGGCCGCCGGCGAACGAGATGACCTCGGGGCGGGAGGTGAGGGCGAGCAGGTCGCGGACGGGCGAGCCGGCGAACGTGCGCGGCATGAAGGGCTCCTCGAAATCGTCGAGCGGAAGAGGTTCACGCGGTCGTGCCACGCGGGAAGTGGGCCGCACTGGGGTCGAGGGGCCGCCGACCTCATCCTAACGCCCGCCCGTGGACCCGGAAGCGCATCGCGTGGAGCCGACCGGCCGCTCGCGCGGTCCTTCCCGGGCAGCGGCCGAGGTAGACGCCTGGCTCGCGCCGCACCGGCGGATGTAAGAGGACCGCCGCAAGCGCTCGCCGCGTGACACGCGCACCTGGAGCTGTCCTTCGCGGCCAGGTTCGGCGACGTCCGCCGCCCCTGGCCGCGGGAGCGGGTCGCCGAACTGCTCGACCACTACCGCGGCTGAGCGTCCACCCGGGCGAGGTGGTCACGGCCGTAGGGGCCGTTCTCCAGGAAAGCCTGGAAACCCCGCGCGTAACCCTCGCGCGGGTCGCGGTGGAACGCGTCCACGCTCGAAGCCCGCGCCGTACGCGTCCCCGACCGCCAGTTCGACAAGCATGCCGCACACGTTATAGGCCGCGTTATAACTGATTCGATATATCCCTTTTCACCCGGTCGAGTGGTACGAATCTCGTGACCCAAGACACCCCTGTGCGCGAGAAATCGCGTGTCTTCGGAATCGAGGAACACTTGCGAATCACCAGGTTGATCCCTGCGCTCGCAGCCGCGTTGCTGTCCCTGCTCGCCCTCGTCCCGTCGGCGTCGGCCACGCCTGCGTCGACGTCGGAGGGCGGCGTGACGCCGTACATCATCGGCGGCGGCTACGCGAGCAACGCCCCGTGGGCGGCCAGGCTGTTCTCCAACGGCAGGCAGACGTGCACCGCGACCATCATCGCGCCCACGTGGATCCTGACCGCGAGGCACTGCGTCAGCGGCGGCGGGCTGTCGTTCCGGATCGGCAGCCTCGACCAGACGTCCGGCGGCACGGTGGCCAACGGCGTGCAGACCTACAACCACTCGTCGGACCTGTCGCTGGTCCGGCTCGACCGCTCCGTGTCCGCGACCTACGCCCGGCTCGGCCAGCCGGGTTCGGTCACGGTGGGCCAGAACGTGCAGGTCTACGGCTGGGGCGCGACGTCCCGGTGCGGCTCGGAGATCAACTGCCAGTCGCGGTACCTGAAGGTCGCGAACGTGACCGTCACCGGCGGCTGCACCGACGCCTACGGCGGCAGCGCGATCTGCGCCCGGTACGGCAACGGCATCACCGCGGGCGGCGACTCGGGCGGCCCGATGATGGCGGGCGGCGTGCAGGTCGGCGTCGCGTCCACCAGCGACCGGCAGACCACCACCGCCTACACCAACGTGACGCGGTACCGGTCGTGGATCCAGTCCATCGCCGGGGTCTGATCCGGTAGCACGGCCCGCTCGCGCGACGCGGTCACAGCACACCCCAGTCGCGCGAGCGGGCCATCAGGTGCCCGTGCACCAGCGCCACCGACGGGTTCGCCAGCCCACCGACCCGGGTGGCCAGGAACAGCGTGTTCAACGGCGGCACGGCCGCCTGGTGCGCCAACTCCACCGAACCGGCCGCCAGCGCCGGGTCGGCCAGGTACCGCGGGAGTGCCGACACCCCGGCACCCGCGACCACCGCCGCCAGCACCGCCCGCAGGTCCGGCACCACGACCGCGACCGGGTTGGGCGGGCGGCGGCCGAACTCGCTGCGCCAGTACCGCCGCACGATCGGCAGCTCCTCGGCGTACGCGACCAGCGGCAGGTGCGCCAACGCCCGCACCGGGTCGTCCGCCAGCAGCGCGCGGTCGATCGTGCGCACCAGCGTCGGCGCGCCGACCAGCACGAACTCCTCGTCCACGAACGGCGTGGCGACCAGTGCCCGGTCCGCGGGCCGCACCGCCGAGACCACCAGGTCCAGCCGGGCGTTGACCAGCGCGGCGAGCAGGTCGTCGGCCAGGCCGAGGGTGATCCGCAGCCGCAGCCCGCGGGCGGTCAGCGGCGCCAGCGCGGGCAGCACCCGGGCGGCCATCACCTCCACCGCGCCCGCCAGGTGCACGGTGCCCGCGTACGCCTCCCGATCGTCCACTTCGGACAACGCCGACCGCAGCTCGTCCACGTGCGCGCCGACCCGGTGGGCCAGCGCGTCGGCCCGTGCGGTCGGCGTGACCCCTCGGCTGGAGCGCACGAACAGCGGCTCGCCCAGCTCGCGTTCCAGGCGGGCGAGGTGGCCGCTCACCGCGGGTTGGGTGAGGCCGCGGCGCTGGGCGGCGGCGGTCAGCGAGCCGGCCCGGTAGATCTCCACGAACGTGGACAGCAGGTCGAGGTCCGTCACCGCGCAACTCCGGGGCTATAAGAAAATTTATGGCCAGGCGAACGCTACCGGATGAAACGTGATGGAGTGGCCGTTGTTCGGGCTACCGCTCCTGGAAGGGGAGAAACGATGAGCAGGGTTCTGGTGGTCGTCTCGGTCGCCGACGAGTTGGTGCTGGCCGACGGGTCGAGCCACTCCACCGGGTTCTGGGCGGAGGAAGTGGTCGAGTCGGTGCGCGTGCCGCGGGACGCGGGCGTGCGGGTGGACATCGCCACGCCGGGCGGCGCGCGGCCGACCATGGACGCGGCCAGCCGGACCGACGAGTTCGACGCCTACCTCGCGTCGATCGAGGGCGAGTTGGCCGCGCCGCTGCGGCTGGCGGACGTCGACGTCGCCGACTACGACGCCGTGCTGCTGCCCGGCGGGCACGGGCCGATGGCGGACCTGGCGTTCGACGCGGACCTGGGCCGGTTGCTGGTGGCGTTCGACGACGCGGGCAAGGTCGTCGGCGCGCTGTGCCACGGCCCGGCCGGACTGCTGGCCGCGGTGCGCGAGGACGGCACGTTCGCGTTCGCCGGTCGGCGGCCGGCGGTGTTCACCGACGAGGAGGAACGCCAGGGCGGCCTGGCCGTGCCGTACTCCCTGGAGGCGCGGTTGCGCGAGCTGGGCGCGGTGCCGCAGACCGGTCCCGCGTGGTCGAGCACCGTCGTCGTGGACGGCAACCTGATCACCGGCCAGAACCCCCAGTCCAGTGTGGACACCGCACGCCGGGTGCT
The DNA here is from genome assembly GCF_001905065.1 of Saccharothrix sp. CB00851. Lineage (NCBI taxonomy): Bacteria > Bacillati > Actinomycetota > Actinomycetes > Pseudonocardiales > Pseudonocardiaceae > Saccharothrix > Saccharothrix sp. CB00851. The sequence continues at coordinate 131,760 of NZ_LWLC01000011.1, read as the reverse complement.
GGAAGCCGTGTCGTAGGCCGATCTCGCGGCCTAGATCTCGTTGGTCGGCGGTGGCCCGGCCCGGAGTTCGACCGGGCCACCGCCGCCCGCCACTACACCGTGCCGGACGACATCACCGCCTCGGCGCGGTGACGCGGCACGAGCGCGAGCACCACGCCGCCGACGACGGTCGCCAGGCCGCCCACGGCCAACGCACCCGGCGCGCCGAACCCCGTACCAGCCAACGCGATCAGCGCCGCGAGCCCCATCGAACCGCCGACCTGCTGCGACGTGGTGGCCAGGGCCGACGCCACCCCCTGTTCGGCGTCGGCGACCCCGGACGAGGCGGCCACGAACATCGCCGGGAACGTCAGCCCGCCGCCGACACCCCACACCACCAGCCCCGGCAGCAGCAGCCAGAACCCGCCGTCCCACGCCATCCCGCCGGCCAGCAGCGCGATGCCGACACCGTTGACGACCATGCCGACCACCAACGTGGTCCGCACACCCCACCGGGCGATCGCCGCGCCGGTGCCCTTGAGCGACGCGGTCATCGACACCAGGGTCAGCGGAACGAACGCCAACCCGGCGGCCAGCGGCCGGTAGCCCAACGCGCCCTGCAGGTGCGTGGTGAACAGGTAGTAGGCGCCGCCCAGCGAGCTCTGGAACAGCAGCACCACGCCGATCGCGCGGACCAGCGCCCGGTTGCCGAACAACCGCAACGGCACCAGCGGGTCGCGGGTCCGCCGTTCCACGGCCGCGAACGCGCCCAGCACGGCCACCCCGCCCGCCACCGCGAGCCCGCCCCGCACCCAGCCCGTCTCCGGGCCGGTGACCAGCCCGAACACCAGCAGCACCGACCCGGCCGTGGCCAGCACCGCGCCCGGCACGTCGAAGCGCTGCCGCACGCCACCGACCCGGTCGGCCGGCAGCACCGACTCGGCCGTCACGGCGGCGCCCAGCGACAGCGGCACCAGGACGAACAACGTCCACTCCCAGCCCAGCGCGTCGGTCAGCACCCCGCCGAGCAACGCGCCCGCCGCCAACCCGCCGCTGCCCGCCGCACCCCACACCGACAACGCGCGGGTCCGCGCCGGGCCTTCGGTGAACGTCGTGCTGATCAGCGCCAGCGTCGCGGGCGTCAGCAACGCGCCGCCGACACCCTGCACCGCCCGTGCCGCGACCAGCACGCCCGGCGCCGTCGCCAGCCCGCCGACCAGGCACGCCAACCCGAACACCACCAGTCCGGCCACGAACGCCCGGCGCGCGCCGAGCCGGTCGACCACCCGCCCCGCGCAGAGCAGGAACCCGCCGAACGCGACGGCGTAGGCGCTGACCACCCATTGCAGGGACTGGCTGGAGAAGCCGAGCGCCCGCCCGATGTCGGGCAGCGCCACGTACACGATGTTGTAGTCCACGGCCACGATGAACTGGGCAAACGCCAGCAACGCGATCGCGAGCCCGGCACGGGCGCGTGCCGGGACCACTGTGGTGTCCACGCGAGATTCACTCCGTATGTTTACTGCACGGCGTATAGTTTGAATACGCCGGACAGTACAGCAACGCTGTAGAGTGTCAACCGTGGGAGATCCAGTGCCCAACCGGCGGGCGCGACTGCGGGCGGAGACGTCCGCCGAGATCAAGGCGATCGCGCTCAAGCTCATGGCCACCGGCGGCCCGGACGCGATCTCGCTGCGCGCCATCGCCCGCGAGATGGGCATGACGGCCAACGCCATCTACGGGTACTACGCCACCCGTGACGACCTGGTCACCACGCTGATCAGCGACGTCTACACCGACCTGGTGCGGCACCTCGAGGCCGCGCGCGACGCCCGGCCCGCCGTTGACGCGGCAGGCCGGATCGTGGCGTGGGCCGAGACCTTGCGCACCTGGTCGCTGGCCAACCCGGAGGGCTTCCGGCTCATCTACGGCGACCCGGTGCCCGGCTACCAGCCGCCGGAAGAGGGCGTGGCAGCCGAGCGGCGGGCGTGCGCGGCGCTGGTCGGCCTGGTCGCCGACGCGTGGCCGCGGGCCGCCGGGCGGCAGTCGCACGGTGACCACGACTGGTCGGACTTCGACCCGCACGTCGTGGAGACCGTGCGGGCCGAACACCCGGACCTGCCGCCGGCGGCCGTCGCGCTGTCGTTGCGGGTGTGGGGCCGGATGCACGGCCTGGTGGCGCTGGAGGTCTACGGCCACCTGCGCGGCCAGACCCGGGAACCGGGCAAGGTCTACCGGGCCGAAATGGCCGACCTCGTCTCGTCACTCGGCCTGGCCTGACGTCACCGCAGCACGCGGAAGCGCAGGTGCAGGACGTCGTCCGCCTCAGTCGCCTCGATCCGTTCCAGCTCACCGGCGGGCAGCCCGTCCAGCAGCCGCGCGCCCGAACCGAGGAACACCGGCACCAGCTGCAGCCGGATCTCGTCCACCAGCCCGGCGCGCAGCACGTGCTGCGCCGCGTTCGCGGACGCCATGACCAGCACGTCCCGGTCCCCCGCCGCCGCACGCGCCCGGGCGACCGCGCTCTCCGGGCCGTCGGTGACGAACGTGAACGCCGCCGACCTCATCGCCAGCGGCGGGCGCCGCTCGTGCGTGAGCACGAAGCTCGGCACCGGGAACGGCGTGTCCTGCCAGTACTTCAGCCCCAGGTCGAACGTCCGCCTGCCCAGCACGACCGCGCCGACCGTCGCGGCGAACGGCGCGTCACCGTCCGACCCCTCGGCGAACATCCACTCGTGCAGCCGTTCACCGCCCTCGCCCATCGGGTGCTCCTCACCCACGTTCGGTCCGGCGCTGTAACCGTCGAGCGACACCGAGCCGTTCAACACCACTTTGGTCACGGTCGTCCTCCAGTGAACTCGGCGCGCACCCCCAGCAGGCGCACGGCACGTGTGTCGTCGAATCTTGCCAACGCGGCGACCGCCGCGGCCTCGATCGGCTCGACGGCCATCGTCGGTTCCGCCAACGCCACGCCCCGCGTGCAGGTGAAGAACGGCACGAACCGCACCTTCACCACCACCCGCACCGCGGGCCGCCCCTCCGCCACCACGTCGCGCACCACGCGCCGGGCGAGCAGCCGGACCTGCTCGCGGATCTCGTCCGGGTCGGTCAGGTCCCGCTGGAACGTGGTCTCCCGGCTGCGCGACTTCGCCACCCACGGCGTGGCGGTGACCTCCGTGTCGCCCGCACCCAGCGCCAGCTGCCGCAGGTGCGGCCCCATCGCCGGCCCGAACCGCGCCGCCAGCACCTCCGACTCGGCCCGGGCCAGCTCCTCGACCGTGCCGACGCCCAGCTCCGCGAGCTTGGCCGCGGTCCGCGACCCGACGCCCCACAGCGCGGTCACCGGCCGTGCCGCCATCACCTCCACCCAGTTGTCCCTCGTCAGCCGGTACACCCCGGCGGGCTTGGCGAACCCGGTGGCGAGCTTGGCGCGCAGCTTGTTGTCGCCGATGCCGACCGAGCACTCCAGCCCGGTCTCCGCCTTGACCGCACGCCGCGCCGCGGCGGCCAACGCCTCGGGGTCGTCGGTGCGCGCACCCAGGAACGCCTCGTCCCAGCCGAGCACCTCGACCACCACGGGCAGCTCCCGCAGCACGTCCATCACGTGCGCGGACACCTCCTCGTAGGCGGGCGCGTCGGACGGCAGGAACACCGCGTCCGGGCACTTCTTCTTCGCCAGCCGCAACGGCACTCCCGAGTGGACGCCGAACTCCCTCGCCTCGTAGGACGCGGTCGCCACCACGGCGCGCTGCGTCGGGTCGCCTGCTCCGCCGACGACCACGGGCCTGCCGCGCAACTCGGGCCGCCGCGCCACCTCGACCGCCGCGATGAACTGGTCGAGGTCGACGTGCAGGACCCAGTCCGATCCGGGCACCTCGCCAGTATCACCGTGGGAGGCTGTCACCGTGCGACCGGAAGAACTGGCCCACCTGCGCCGGGCACGCGACCTGATGGACCGCGAGTACGCCCGACCGCTGGACGTGCCGGCCATGGCCCGCGCCGCGCTGATGTCGCCGTCGCACTTCGCCAGGCAGTTCAAGCTGGCCTACGGCGAAACGCCGTACAACTACCCATGACCCGGCGCGTGGAACGGGCCAAAGCCCTGCTGCGCCGGGGAGACCTCACCGTCACCGAGGTGTGCGTCGAGGTCGGCTGCACGTCGCTCGGTTCGTTCAGCTCGCGGTTCACCGAGCTGGTCGGCGAGACGCCCAGCGCCTACCGGGCCCGCCGCCACGACGAGGTCACCGCCGTGCCCGCGTGCTGGTCCAAGATGGTCACCCGGCCGAGCAGATTTCGAGAAGCACGAGCCTGACCAGCGCCGATAGGTTCCCGGGCATGGGCATGACGATTTCGCACACGTTCCTGCAAGTCCGCGACCAAGAGGAAGCGCTGGCGTTCTACCGCGACGTGCTCGGCCTCGACGTGCGCACCGACGCGCCGATCGAGGCGTACCGGTGGCTGTCCGTGGGGCCGGCCGACCAGCCCGACGTGGAGATCGTGCTGGAGGACCCGGACATGGGCAGGCCCGCGGCCGACGCGACCGCGATGCGGGAGCTGATGGCCAAGGGTTCGCTGGGCGCGGTGATCTTCCGGGTGGACGACTGCGACGCCACGTTCGAGCGGCTCCGCGCGGCGGGCGCGGAGGTCATGCAGGAGCCGGTGGACCAGGCGTACGGGGTGCGCGACTGCGCGTTCCGCGACCCGTCCGGCAACCACCTGAGGTTCTCCGCGCCGCTCGAGAACTGAACCGGCGCCGTTTCGCGCGGACGGTGTTCGTGACACGATCAAGAGGTGCCGACCAGCCCCCGTGACCGCGACGAGCAGGGCCGGGCCCGCAACGCGCGACCGCGTGACGGGCTCGGCCGCCCGCTGCCCTACGGGCTGCCGGGCGTCGAGCGCCAGCCGGAAGGCGTGCCCCGCACCCCGTCCGAAGCGCTGACCGAGGCGCAGCGCCTGCTGGACCTCGGCCGACCGTTCCACGCGCACGAAGTGCTGGAGGACGCGTGGAAGGCGGCCCCGGAGTCCGAACGGGAGCTGTGGCGCGGGCTGGCACAGCTGGCCGTCGGCCTGACCCACGCCGCGCGCGGCAACCCGTCGGGCGCCTCGGCCCTGCTGAGCCGGGGCGCCCGCAACATCTCTCCTTATCGTGACGACCCGCCGCACGGCGTCGACGTGGCGGGCCTGGTCGCCTGGGCCGCCACCGGTGCCGGCGTGCCGCGGCTGACCGGCGGTTCGTGACGTGGTGATCAGGCCTTACCGGGAATCCGACCGGGACGCGGTCGGCGACGTCTGCGTGCGCACCGCGGACGCGGGCGGCGACTCCCGGCACCTGTACCCCGACCTGGAGCTGATGCCGACCCTCTTCGCCTGGCCGTACACCGACCTGGAGCCGTCGCTGGCGTTCGTGGCCGACAACGGGGAACGCGCGGTCGGCTACGTGGTCGGCACGGCGGACACGCCGTCGTTCGTGTCGCGGTGGGAGTCGGAGTGGCTGCCGAAGGTGTCCGACCGGTACCCGCCGGTCGCCGAACCGTCCACACCGACCGAGAACATGGTGTGGCTGCTGCACCACCCGCGCCGGATGATCGTGCCGGAACTGGCGGGCTACCCGGCGCACCTGCACATCGACCTGCTGCCCGAGTACCAGCGGGCCGGGTACGGGCGGGCGCTGATGACGGCGTTCCTCGGCGCGCTGGCCTACCAGGGCGTGCCCGCCGTGCACCTGGGGATGCTGACCTCGAACACGGCGGCCCGCGCGTTCTACGACCGGCTCGGCTTCCACGAGGTCGACGTGCCGAACGCGGAGCCGTTGACCTACCTGGGGCTCGAAGTTGGGCCGAACGCCGGCTTGGGCGCCTCGGCGGCGGGGTAACTGGTGGTCACCCCACCCCACCGTAGGAGGTTCGCAGTGTTAGCGATCATCGCCGCGGTCATCTTCGGCCTCGCCCTCCTGCTCGACTTGGCGAACGCCTCGCTGGGCACCGTGCTGGACGGCGGCACGCTGCTCCTGGCCGGTCTGCTGTGCGTGGCGTTGCACCTGGCCGGTGTCGGCGCCGGCGCGCGGGCGCTCAGCTTCCGCCGCCGCCGCTGAGCGACCGCCCGTTCCCGGATGGACAATCGGCGCGTGGACGTGTCCGCGCGCCGATTGATCCCCCGGTCGCCCGAGGCCGTGGCGCGCTACGCCATGGACTGGCGGCACGACCACGAGTGGACGCAGGGCATCAAGCGGGCCGAGCTGAGCGCTCCCGGTCCCGACGGCGGGTTCGGCGTCGGCGCGGAGGTCACCCGCACCGCGCACTTCCTCGGCAAGCGGATCGACTACGTGCTGCGGGTCGTGGCGCACGAGCCGCCGACGCTGCTGGAGATGAAGTCGGTCGCCGGGCCGTTCCCGATGCACGTCACCTACCGGTTCGACGCCACGCCCGAGGGCGGCACGGTGGCGTCCATCCGCATCCGCGGCGACGCGAGCCGGCACTACCGGCTGTTCGGACCGCTCATGGCGCGGTTCGTGCGCGCCAACATCCGCAAGGACCTCCGCGACCTCGCCCGCCACGTCCGCTGAACGGTTCCCGGTCGGGCACGGGTCAGCCGCGGGGTGGTGGCACCGAGAGCAGGCACGCCACGCACGGCATGCCCTCCGGTTCCGGCAGCAGCTCGGCCGTGCTCACCTCGATCCGCTCACCGCACAACGTGAGCAGCGTCGACCGGGTGCCGTCGTCGGGTAACGCCGCCAGGTGGCAACTCCGCTCCCACTCGCCCACGAGGTCACCGCGCTTGCGCACGAGCAGGACGGGTTCGGTGTGATCCAGTGGCATGGCAAGTCCTCTCCCCAGAGACCAGCAGTCTGGCACCGCTCCCAGAGTCGCGCGACCACCATTGCGGACCGCACCGGCGGGCGGCGCGGATATGCTCCGCCGGTGATCAGGGTGCTGCGGGACTTCTCGACCGGTGTCGGACTGCTCGGCCAGGGCTTCGGGTTGGTGTTCCGATCGCCGAAACTGCTGCTCATCGGCGCGATCCCGGCGTTGATCACGACCGCGCTGCTGATCGGCGGCCTGGTCGGGCTCGCGATGTGGATCGACGAGATCGCCGCCTGGGTCACGCCGTTCGCCGACGACTGGAGTGAAGGGCTGCGCGCGGCCACCCGCTTCGCCGCCGGGTTCTCGATCATCGGCGCGTTCGTCGCGATCGGCCTGCTGCTGTTCACCGCGATCACGCTGATCATCGGCGGCCCGTTCTACGAGCACATCGCGGAGACCGTCGAGGACACCCACCTCGGCGGCGTGCCCGAGGCCGAGCAGGTGACGTGGCTGAAGTCGGCGGCGGTCGGCGTGCGCGACGCCGTGCTGCTCGTCGGCATCGCGGTGCTGTGCGCCATCCCGCTGTTCGCCGCCGGGTTCATCCCCGTCGTCGGGCAGACCGTGGTGCCGGTGATCGCGGTGCTGGTCAACGCGACGCTGCTGGCGATCGAGCTGACCGCCATCCCGTTCACCCGGCGCGGCCTCAAGCTCGACGTGCGCCGGCGCACGCTGCGCAAGCGGCGCGCGGTCACCCTCGGCTTCGCCGTGCCGACCTACCTGCTGTGCCTGATCCCGTTGGCGGCGCTGGTGGTGCTGCCGGCGGCGATGGCAGGCGGCACGGTCCTCGCGCACCGCCTGCTCCACGACCAGCTCAAGTGACACCGCGGCTCAGTTGAACGGCACCCACGCCTGCCGCTCCAGCCCGTCGATCCGGTTCACCTGCACGCCGACCGCCGACACCGTCCACAGGTCGTCGCCGATCACCAGCGCCCGGCGGATGCCCGGGTCGTAACTGGACTGCTCGTGCCCGACCGTGCCCTGCGCGGAGAACGCGCCGTCGCGCAGCCGCAGCACCAGCAGGCCGCCGGACGTCGGCCCCACCGGCTTGCGCGCGGTCGGTTCGGTCAGCGTGGTCACCGGCAGCACCACCAGGTCGCGCGCCGGCCAGTACAGGAACGCGTGCGGGTCGAACTCGACCTCGGAGCTCGCACCGGGCAGGTGGTGGGCCGCGACCCTGGTCGGCGCGGCCGGGTCGGACACGTCGAACAGCGACACCTGCGTGCCCGTGGTCCGGCCCTGCTCGGTGGCCTCCTGGCCGACGCCGATCAGCTTCCCGTCACCGGCGGGGTGCAGGTACGCCGAGTAGCCGGTGATCTTCAGCTCGCCCACCTTGCGCGGCTTGGCCGGATCGGACAGGTCCAGCGTGTAGAGCGGGTCGACCTGCCGGAACGTCACCACGTACCCGACCGGGCCCGCGAACCGGACGCTGTAGATCCGCTCGCCCAGGCCGAGCCCGTCGACCTTGCCGACCTCCACCAGCTTCGCGCCGTCCCGCTTGAGCACGGTGACCGCGCTCTGCGTCGCGGGCGCCTGCTCGGGGATGCCCGGCGCGTCACCGGACGTGGTCGCCACCCTCAGGTGCCCCTGGTGCTCGGACAGCGAGTACTGGTTCAGCAGCGTGCCCGCGACCCGGCCGGACGCGACGTGCCGGGGCGGGCCCGGCTGCGCGACGTCGAACTGGTGGATCTCGGTGGTCGTGGGCGCGTCGGGCGCGAACCGCGTCGCCGGCCGCAGGTGGTGGTCGTCGGCCACGTACAGCGACGAGCCGGTGCCGTAGACGGTGTCGCCGTCGGCCACGATCGTCACCGCGTCACCGCTGCCCAGCTCGCCCGGGAAGTCGAACGTCAGCACGGACAGCATCGACGTGGCCGAGTGGTCCACCGGGTGGCTCACCCGGTCGCACGCCACCAGCGCGCCCTCCGAGCGCGAGCCGTCGGTGTCGGTCAGCTCGTAGCGCGGCAGCCACGACTCGATCGGCGCGGTGGCCACGAGTTCCCGGTTCGCGATCAGGGACTCCGCCTCGCTGCGACCGTCCATCGGGTACACCCACGGCAGCCGCGGCCCCGAGTGCACGACCACCCGCACGACGCCGCCGACCTGCCGCGCGTCGACGTACCGACCGTCCACGGTGAGGGTGCCCAGGACGCGCGGCGCGCCGGACAGGTCGACCAGCGTCACCGACGAGTCCTCGACGTACACGTCGGACCGGCCGTCGACCACGCTGCCCCGGCCCGCCACGCCTTGCCCGCCGCCGACGAGGAGCGCGCGGTCGCCGTCCAGCAGCAGTTGCGAGGCGTGGCCGGCGGGCACGTCCAGCGTGCCGGTGAGCTGACGGGTGGCCACGTCCAGCACGCGGAGCTTGCCGTCGGCGACCGTCACGACCCGCTTGCCGTCGGTCTTGACGAGGTCCGGCTCGTCCACGCCCGCCTCGTGGGCGTTCGTCTTGGAGTGCTCGGGCACGGCGGCCGACTCCTGGGCGACTCGCGGCGTGCCGCCTGCCCGGCTGTCCGCCGCGACGTCGCCTTCGGCCTTGGTCGCGAAGCCGTGGTTGCCCAGGCCGTACACGCCGACGTGCGGCGAGATCGCCTTCCTCAGCTCGGCCAGCGCGGTGTCGCACGTGTCGAACGCGACCAGGTCCACCGGCACCGCCTCGATCGGCGGCGCCACCCGCCGGTCCTCCGCCTCGGTGGGCACGGCGGAGGCCGCGCTCACCCCCACCACCAGTGCCGCTCCGCCGAACAGCGCCGCCCGCGTACCCCAGGACCATCGCCTCATGTCCCCAGGACGGGACGAGCGGGGCAAAGGGTTGCGCGGACCCTGCGCCGGCGCGGGCGTAGGCCGATCGGCCGCACCACAGGCGACGTGATTGAGTAGGACAGGACCGATGCCCAACACCCCCGGCCGGGGGTGGAGCGACACAGGAGAGTCAAATGGCCCCGAGCAAGCCCGTGGTCGAGCCGTACGAGGGCGCACCGCCCGCCGACCTGGTGATCGAGGACATCACCGTCGGCGACGGGCCCGAGGCGGCGCCCGGACAGCTCGTGCACGTCCACTACGTCGGTGTGTCGCACTCGACCGGCGAGCAGTTCGACGCCTCCTGGGACCGCGACGAGGCGTTCAGCTTCCCGCTGGGCGGCGGCCGCGTCATCGCCGGCTGGGACCGCGGTGTCGCCGGCATGAAGGTCGGCGGACGGCGCAAGCTGGTCATCCCGGCGCACCTGGGTTACGGCGACCGCGGCGCGGGCGGCGTGATCAAGCCCGGTGAGACGCTGATCTTCGTGGTGGACCTGCTCGGCGTGAACTAGCTTTCCCGGCCCGGTTCCGCCCCTGCTCCGTTCGGAGCATTTGCCCGGGAGGCGGAACCGGGCCGTTCACCATTGCGTCATCCTGAATGGACCAACCACGCGTCATCTTCGAGGGGGAGAGCCGTCGTGCCCGAGGACATCGGCGCGTCCGAGCGGATGCTCAGCCAGTGGCAGCAGAGCATCGAGCAGAAGGCCGAGCGCTACCAGGAGATGGCGGCCCGCGTGCAGGGGATGACCATCTCCGAGGCGTCGCGCGACGGCTCGGTGCGCCTCACCATCGGCTCGAACGGCATCCTGACGCACCTGGAGATCGCCGAGTCCGCGCGGGACAAGCGGATGGCCGAGGTGTCGGCCGAGGTGATGAGGACGTTGCAGCGCGCGCAGGCGCGCATCCCGGAACTGCTCCAGCAGGCCATGGCCGAGACCATCGGCACGCAGGACGAGACGGCCAACGTGCTGTTCAACGAGGCCAAGCGCAACTTCCCGACCCCGCCGCACGAGGACCCCGCGCCGCCGCCGGTCGGCCGTGAGCTGCGGTTCGGCATCGAGGACGACGACGCGCCCACCTCGCGCCCGGCGCCGCGGTCCGCCCCGCCGTCCACACCGCCGCCGCCGTCCCGCAGGCCGCAACGCAGGCCCGACGAGGACGACGACTTCGGCGGACAGTCCTTCCTTTCCTAACCAGCTTTCCAGGGGGATCGCATGGCCGGTTTCGAGATCGTCGCGGAAACGCTCGAAGCGCACAGCAAGCAGCTGGACGACTTGAGCGCGCGGCTGCAGGGCGCGGTGGACGCGGCGAAGACCGTCAGCATGCCCACCGACGCCTACGGCATCATCTGCCAGCCGTTCCGGATGATGCTCGACCCGGTCGAGCAGTACGGGCTCGACGCGTTGCAGGGCGCCGTGGAGGCGATGGCGGCTGCCGGCACCGCGGTAAAGGGCACCGTCACCCAGTACCGCGAGATGGAAGAGGCGATCCGCGACAGCTTCCAGGCCGGCGACTGATGGCGGGCGAGAACCCCCTGGTCGAAGCCCCGCCCGCGGAGTCGAGTTCGTTCTTCAACGCCGGTACCGGTGACAACGGTTGGGCCACCGGCATCTCCATCGCGGAGTCGGCGATGGACACGTTCAACGGGATCAAGGACGGCAACTGGGTCGAGGCCGGCCTGGGCATGGTCGGCCTGGCCGCGGACGCGGCGGCGATGGCGATCGACCCGTTCGGGACGTTGTTGTCCTCGGCGGCGTCGTTCCTGATGGAACACGTGCAGCCGCTCAAGGACATGCTGGACTGGCTGGCCGGCGACCCGCCGGTGATCGAGTCCTACTCCACGACGTGGAACAACGTCGCCGAGGAGCTGGGCAGGATCGCCGAGGAGTACTCCTCGGGGGTACAGCGCGGCACGGAGGGGTGGACCGGGTCGGCGGCGGAGGCCTATCACGCCAACTCCAAGGTCCACGGTGACGCGTTGACCGGTGCGGCGTCGGCGGCGGGCACGGTGGGCACGGTCGTGGGCCTGATGGGCATGGTGGTGGGGTTCGTGCGCGAGGTGGTGCGCGACCTGATCGCCGACCTGGTCGGCAAGCTCATCGCCTGGGTGCTGGAAGCGGTGTTCTCGCTGGGGTTCGGCACGCCGGTGATCGTGGCGCAGGCGGTGACCGCGATCTCGAAGTGGGCCGCGAAGATCGCGAAGATCATCCAGGACCTGCTGAACACGATCAAAAAGGTCTCGCCGATGCTCAAGCGTCTGGTCGAGGTCTTCGAGAAGATCATGAAGGTGGTCGGCAAACTCGCCGGCAAGGTCACCGGCCTGGACGTGCTCAGCCCGAGCAACATCAAGCCGGGCGGCTTCCTGCAGACCGGTCGCGCCGACCTCGACACCCCCTCCGGCACCGGCAACACCCCCGGCAGCAGCAGCACGGACGGCTCACCCGACAGCAGCCCGAACGGCACCGGCCGCGACACCGGCACCGGCAACCCCTCCACCACCGACACCAACACCAGCAACGGCACCGGCACGGGCACGCCGTCCAACCGCCCGGCCGACACCACCTCCACCTCGAGCACCACCACCGCCGACCCGACCTCACGACCGCGCGGCGGCGACCCCACCGACATCCCCCCACCCACCAACCGCCCAGGCCGCGGCGACCCCGACAACAGCCCGACACCCGGCAACACCCCCACCCCGGGCAACCCCACCCCCGGCACCAACCCCACACCCGGCCAACACCGCCCCAACGGCAACTCCCCCATCGGCGAACACCGCGGCGGCCCCAGCGGACAACCCGCACCCGGCAGCTACGGCAGTGGCGGCAGTGGCGGCGGCCCCGGCAGCGGCAACCCCGGCGGCGGTTCGTACGGCAGCGGCAGCGGCAATCCCGGCGGCGGTTCGTACGGCGGCGGCAGCGGTGGCGGCTCCGGTAGCGGCAGCCCCGGCGGCAGCGGTTCGTACGGTGGCGGCTCTGGCAGTGGTGGCCCTGGCGGTGGTTCACCCGGTGGCAGCGGCGGCGGTTCGCCGTCCGCGGGCGGCGCGCCGAACACCGCTCCCCCGCCGCGCTTCGACCAGACCTCGGCGGCCAACGCCGCGACGCCCGACGCGCCACCACGCCCCGACCAGCCCCACACCGGTGCTCCCACCACGGGCAACCCCAACACCGGCGGCCCGAACCCGGGTCAGCAGACTTCCCCAGCCGGCCCCGGCGGCACCGGAGGCGCTCCGCCGGCGGGCTCACCGGGCGTCGGCACGCCAGGAGGCGGCGGCGGCCCACGTCCGGGCGGCGGTGGCGGCTGGACCGGCACCCCGGGCAGCCGAGGCGACCTGGGCTCCGGCATCCCGACCGCACGCGGCCCGGAACACGTCAGCCCGTCCTCGCACGGACCGTCGGGCACGAACCCGTCGCACGCCGGTCCGCCACACACCGGCCCCAACACGCCTCACCACGGGCCCAGCACGCCCAACACCGGCCCGGGCACCCCGCACACGAGCCCGAACCCACCCCACACCGGCCCTTCCGGAACCGGTCCCGGCAACACGGGCCCCGGCAACACCGGTCCAGGCCACGCCCGCCCTCAGGGCGGCCCGACGCCACCGCCACACGGCGGTCCGCCACCCGCGGGCCCCAACGCGCCGCGCAACGGTCCCGCACACCCGTACTCCCCGAACGCGCCGCACTCACCCAGCGGACCGCACTCGCCGAACGGGCCCTCACACACCAACCCGTCCCAGCACACCCCGCACAACGGCCCACCCGACCGCGGCCCCGCGGGCGCACCACACCAGCGGGACGGCAGCCCCGACTTCACCCGCCCCCGCGGCGGCGACGGCCCGATGCCGCACACCCCGAACCGGCCGTTCGACGGCCCGCCGCCCCAGCGGCACCCCGACACCAACACCCCCGCGCCGCGCCGCGACCCGGACACACAACTCCCTCCGCGCCGCGACCCCGACGGCGTCCCCGCCCAGCGCCGGGAACCCGACGCGTGGACCCCGCCCCAGCGCGACCCCGACCCGAACACCAACCGGCCCGACAGCGACCGGCCGACCAACGACCGGCCCGACAGCGACCGATCGGACAACGACCGACCGGCCGACAGCACCCCGAACGGCGACCGGTCCGACACCGACTCGCCCGACCAGGACAACCCCACCAACCCCGACGGTGACCGGCCGGACATCGACCAGGCCCACGCCCGCCACGGCGAGACCACCCCCGCCGGCATCTCGCACCACCGGGGCGACCCCGACATGGGCGACCTGCCCCACCGCGTCCCACCCGACCCCCGCTACTTCACCGCCGACGTGCACGTCACCCCCGACGGACGCGCCCGCATCGGCAACCACACCTACACCCCCGAGCAATACGGCGACCTGCTCCGACGCAACGGCTGGGACGGCAAAACCCCCATCCGCCTCATCGGCTGCGACGCCGGCACCAACGACTTCGCCAACCGCCTCTCCCGCCACACCGGAGCCGACGTCCTCGCCCCCACCAAACCCGCCTGGACCGACACCAACGGCCGCGTCTACACCAGCGACGCCGAAATCGGCCCCGACGGCAACCGCCAACCCAAAATCCCACCCAACGGCGAATGGCACACCCACCGCCCCGACGGCACCACCAGCCGCACCGGCGACGACGGCTACGCACCCAACACCCCCGACAGCCACCGCACCGACCACACCGACGCCGACGGCGCGGCTGATCGCGGCCGGCGAGGTCTGTACGACCAGCACAAGTGGGGCGACAACCCCGCTACCGGTGACCCGTGGACACCCGACGAGATCGACACGGCCCGCCGGAACCTGTTGGACGTCAACGACACCAACCGCATGCGGCGTGAACTCGACCGCCTGGGCCTCGACGTCGACCCGGAGACCATCAGGTCGATCAAGAAGTACCTGTTCGACAGCCCTGGTATCGCGATGAGCCACGACAACTACTCGGCGTGGCGCAGGCTCACGTCGGGGCGTGGCTCGGTGATGGACGCGCAGTTCATCGCGCACGAGGCGGCTGAACAGCGGCGACTGCGGGATATCGGCGACCGCACCGGGTTCGACCACCTCGGCCGCAACTACGACGAGATGTCGACGGCTCAGCGGGCCGCGTGGCGCTCCGACCACGACAGGGCTTACCTGGAGGCGCACCGCGGCGCTCTGGAAGAGGAATACGACTTCCTCGCGCACAAGGTCGAGGAACTGACCAATGGCCAGGTCCCGATGTCGAGGTCGTTGGCCGCGGTCGCCGACCGGAGGGCGGAGGGTCGCGACCACATGGTGGTCGACGGCCTCCCCATGGCCGAGCACTCGAACTACCCGCGTTGGCAGGAGCGGGCGGAGAGCCGGGTGGAGATCGGCGGCAGGGTGGCCGAGAGGCTCGGCCTGTCGTCCCCGGCGCGCCTGGCGGACGTCGTCGAGGCGGTTCGCCGCTACCGGGCAGACTGAGGGGAACGGGCATGGCCACCAGTGACGAGATCGCCGAGATCATCGACGTCCTGAAGTCGCCGGACGCGCACCAGCGCTCCACCATGCTGGGCGTGCTGGCGCAGGAGCCCGGCGGTGATCCACGCCTGCTGCCCGTCGTGGAGGAGTTGCTGGCCGACGACACACCGGACCTGATCAGCATCCCGCTGCTGTTCGGCGAGGTCCGCTGGGTCGCCGCGCACGCGCTGGCCGCCGAACGGCGTGCCGCCGACGTGCCCGCGCCCGTGGAGCTTCGCGGCGTGCCCCGGCCCCTGACCTCGGACGAGTTGTCGCGCCTGGTGGACGAGGCCGGACTGCCGCGTCGGGGCGGTGTGGACGGAATGCTGGCGTCGTTCACCGCGCTGCGCGAACGCGGTCTGCTGCCGGTGACCGATCTGCGCCTGGTGGCCGAGTCGGACGGATGAGGGTGATCCCGGGTGCGGGCCACGCGCCACCCGGGTCACCGCAAGACCCGAGAGCCTGCTGGTGGACCGCGGCGCTACCCGCTGACCTGGCGACTCACCCAAGCGGACCACGGGGGCGTGTCGTGGCCGTTAAGATCAGCGCACCGTGTCCGGGGGGAGCCAAAGGGGTGTTCGACGCATGAGCCAGCCAGCCACACCGCTGACCGAGCAGGAGCAGAACCAGCTCGTCAAGCAGATCGGCCGCGCCATGCTCCCCGCCCTGCCGCCCGGCTGGCAGCGGATCCGGGCGGAGTACCGGGCGGCCGGTCGGCACATCGAGGTGGACCTGGCGTTCGCGGGCTCTGACGGGCAGTGGCGGCCGGTGCGCCCGCCGATGGACGTGGTCCAGCTCTTCGGGCAGTTGCGGGCCGGGATGTACGAGCCGGTGCGCGGCACGTGGCTGAGCGCGGTGTACGAGATCGAGGCGCCGGCCGCGTTCTCGGTCGACTTCAACGCCGACGAGGAGCCGCGCTGGCGCAACGCGCCACCGGTGATCGGCTTCCAGGACGAGCTGCGCACGTTCCCCCGGCAGGACGACCGGATCCCGCCGTGGCTGCGCCAGCGCGTCGGTCTGCCGCCGCTGCCCGACCCGCCGAGCGAACCCGAGCCCGAGACCCCGCGGCCACCGCAGGACGGCGAACTGCGCACCGCGCACGTCTACGACGGCCGGGACGAGGAAGGCCGCCCGGTGGTGAACCGGCAGCTGCTCGACCCCCAGCTGGCCGACGCGCTGCTGACCTACCTGGAGGCGGCGCCGGTCGTGCTGGCCGCACGCCACCTGGACGCGGACGAGTTCATCCCCGGTGACCAGGACGTGCCGCTGAACTTCCGCACCGACGGCGCCTGGATCTGGGCCGGCGCGGTGCCGCACTACCTGCGCAAGCACGGCCTGCCGCCGGAGCCGGACCTGGTGGCGCACATCGTCGCCCGCGGTTTCCGGCTCGGCGAGGTGGACGAGGCGACCCGCGAGCGCGCGGTCGCGCTGATCACCGGCGGCGCCTGACCGTCAGTTCCGCGAGCACGCACGACGGCCGTGATCACGCTGATCGCGGCCGTCACCTCTCCGCGCGCCGGCGGCATCGCCGCCGCCCTCGAATGAGGCCGAGGTCACTGTGCTCGACCTCGTTCGTTTACGTAGAGTCGCTAAGTGTGCGCACTCTGTCTACGCGGTCCGACGATCGGGTTACCTATGCGCACAGAAGCGCACGCCCGGGATACCCTGTGCGCATGAGTCCCGCGCTGGAGGCGGTGTTGGCCAAGGCAGGTCTGCAGGTCACCCCCGACGAATTCCTGTCGCTCGTGGCCGACGCGGCGAAGAAGCTGGCCCCACCACACCCGGATCCGGCGAGCTACTTCCCACCCGACCAACGCGACGCGCTGGAGGACGTGGGCCTCGACCTGAGCCCGCACCGCGTCACCGACGACCAGGGCCGCGCGCGGACCGTGGTGGCGCACGCCGTGCTGCGCGACTCGGCGCTGACCGTCGCCGAGGCCGCCCGGCAGCTGGGCGTGGACACCAGCCGCATCCGGCACCGGCTCGGCGTCGGCAGGCTGGTCGGTTGGAAGGACCGGGGCAGCTGGCGGCTGCCCGCCTGGCAGTTCGCGGGCGCCGGGGTGCTGCCGGGGCTGGAGGCCGTGCTCGCGGCCGTGCCACCGGACCAGCCCGCGCTCGTGGTCGCCGGGTTCATGACGACCGAGCAGGAGGACCTGGTGGTGGACGGCGCGCCCACGACGCCGCGCGAGTGGCTGCTGGCCGGCGGTGAACCCCGCCGCGTGGCGGCGCTGGCCGAGCAGTTGGGCACGCCCGCCTGACCGGTCGCCGACCCCCGTCGCCGAGAACCTTGGACACGCATGTCACGGCTACCCCAGCCGCCCTCTCCCGCTGTGCTCCAGGCGAACCTGCGCCGCACCGAGGACGTGGTGGCGGTGCACCGGGCCACCCGGCTGGTGCGCGTCTTCGCCGCGAAGGGGCTGCACCCGCAGCGGTGGAACAGCTTCCGCTACACCGGCCCGCTGCCGCACGCCCGGTTCGACACCCAGCCGCCCGGTCCTGACGGCTCGCCCACGCACGCCCACGACCAGGGGGTGCTGTACTTCGGCCTGACCGTGCGGACGTCGGTGGCCGAGGTGTTCCAGGCGACGTCGGTGGTGGACCGCCGCACGCGCAGCCCGTTCCTGGTGGTGCTGCGCCCGCGGCGGACGTTGCGGCTGCTCGACCTCACCGGCCTGTGGCCGACCCGGGCCGGCGCGTCGCAGGAGATCAGCTCGGGCCCCAAGGCGATCACCCAGCAGTGGGCGCGGGCGATCCGCGCGGCCTACCCCGAGCTGGACGGCCTGTGGT
The DNA here is from genome assembly GCF_001905065.1 of Saccharothrix sp. CB00851. NCBI lineage: Bacteria > Bacillati > Actinomycetota > Actinomycetes > Pseudonocardiales > Pseudonocardiaceae > Saccharothrix > Saccharothrix sp. CB00851. The sequence goes on along the minus strand of NZ_LWLC01000011.1, from coordinate 113,850 downwards.
ACCGCTCCTCGATGGACTCCGGCGACCCGGCGGTGTGCTTGTGGGACCCGCCGGGCGGCACCGGGCTGCCCGCCTCGCCGGACGTGCTGCTGCCGTTGGAGCACCCCGGCCTCGACCTGCCGCTGGCGCGGGTGTGCGAGGAGCTGAACTACACCCTGCTCGGCTGACCTACACCCGGCTCGGCAGGCCGCGTCGTCGCGGTGCCGGGAGGAACCGGCCGTAGCGGACCTCGGGCAGCTCCTGGTCGCCCAGTTCGTAGCAGTGCACCAGCCCGTCGTGTCGCCAGCCGTGCGACTCGTAGAACCCGCGGCTGCGGGCGTTGTCCTGGAACACCCACAGGACGGCGTACCGGAAGCCCTGCTCCATCAGGTGCCGCAGCCCGGCCTCGTGCACCTCGTGGCCCGCGCCCTGCCCGTGGTAGCGGGGGTCGGCGTAGATCGCCACCAGCTCACCGGTGTGCAGGTCGGGGTGCGCGTCCTTGGACTCGCGGACCGCGTCGACGGCGCAGTACGCGCCGATGCGGCCGGTGCCCTCGTCGACCGCGACGAACACCCGACTCGGTTCGGGCAGCCGCAGCACGCGCGCCCACGCGGGCAGCCTGCTCTCCGGCAGCATCCGGTCCAGCACCGGGTCGTCCACTATCCCGCGGTACGAGTGCTGCCACGCGTCCACGTTGATCCTGGCGATCTCGGGCGCGTCGTCGGGCCGTCCGGCCCGCACGGTCCACTGCATCGCCAGAGCGTGCCGCAACCACGCCGCCGTCCGCTAGTGCCGTGACGGGCACTAGCCATTCGGCCAACCGCGCCTGGGCGCGCCGGCGCACAGGTAGCCCGAGTACACCTGCTTCTTCACCCTGAAGCGGGTCGGGCGGAACCGGGACGGGTCGAGGTCGTGGAACCGGGTGCGCACCACGTCGTCGTGCAGTTGCTGCGAGATCACCAGCACCAAGTCGTCGTCGGCGGTGGCCAGCGCGTCGCGGACCACCTTGGCGTCGAGCAGCCGGCAGGTCACGATCGGGGCGTCGCCGACCAGGCCGAACGCGCCGGCGGTGAGCGGGCCGCAGTGCATGGCCACGCGCATCCGCAGCGGTGTGCCCGCCCGGCGCAGGTCGGCCAACGCCTCGGTGAGCTGCTCGGTGAAGTGGGCGACCACCCACGCGGCGTCGGCGTCGGTGGGCAGCACGGCCAGTTCGCCGTCGCCGCGCACCTGCCGGTACCACAGGTCGCGGTCCAGCCCGGCCTTGCGGGCGGCCACGTCCAGCACGTCGCTCAGCCGGGACTGGACCAGCGACTGGTCCAGCGCGTCGAGCTTGCTGTAGCCCTCGATGTCCACGGCCACCACGAGGCGGTAGACCAGTCCGTGGAGGGGCGTCACCATTTCCAACGTCACACCAGGAGCATCGCGTCGGTCCGCGCCCGGAAGTAGGGCGATCACCGGGTTTCCCGTTGCCGGATCGGGTGAGTCAGAGCTCGGCGATCTTCCGCAGCACGTCCCGGTCCACGATCGTGGTGGTCCGGTACCCCATGGTGATCACACCGCGGTCGCGCAGGGTGCGGAACTCCCGGCGCGCGGTGTCCTCTTCCACGCCGACGAGCGACCCGATCTCGCCCTGGGTCAGGTTGAGCTTCAACGCGATGCCGTCACCGCCCTGGTGGCCGTAGGCGTCGGTGAGGTAGGCCAGCACGCGGGCCAGCCGCACGGACGCCGGGTAGCCGTTGAAGTCCATCCGCCGCTGCTCGCCCCACTCCAGCGTGCGCAGGATCATCTTGTCCAGGTCGAAGTGGGCGGCCGGGAACCGGGTGAGGTAGTCGGTGAACTGCGCGGCGCTGATCACCCGCGTGCGGGTGTCGACGCACGCGGTCACCGTCGCCGAGCGCGGTTTGCCGGTCAGGAACGCCATCTCGCCGACCACGTCGCCACCGACTTTGACGTTGAGCAGCGCGACCCGCCCGTTCTCCAGCGTCACCGTCGCTTTGACGAGCCCTTGGACGAGCAGGATCACGTGGTCGGACCGCTCGCCCTCGCGCACCAGCGCCTCGCCGCGCCGGAACACCTTCTGCACGCCGAGTCGCAGCAGCGCCGCGCGACCGGCGGCGGACACCGTCTCCAGGTAGGTGCCGGTGGGCCAGCCTGATGGGATCGCCATCTCGTTCGACCTCCTCCGCGAGGAACCAGTGTGCCGCTCGCGGAGGAGGAAGATCCGGGATTCCGACCGGTTTCCGGCCAAGTGGCCGATCAGGTGACGCCGGGCCGGGCGGTCATCAGGACAGGTGAGCTCAGGACAGGTGGCGCGCCCACCAGTCGAGGACGTGCGCGAACCGCTGCGCCCGGTGGCGCGGCTTGCCCGAGCGGGTCAGCTCGTGCCCCTCGCCGGGGAACACCAGCATCTCGGCCTCGACCCCGTTGCGGCGCAGTGCGACGAACATCCGCTGCGCCTGCTCCAGCGGGCACCGCCAGTCGTGCTCGGAGTGCACCACCATGAACGGCAGGGAGATCTTCTCGGCGTAGGTCAGCGGGCTCATGGCGCGCTGCGCCTCCAGACCCGGCCCGCAGTAGGCGTCGGTGAAGAACCAACCGATGTCCGACGACCCGGAGAACGAGTCCCACGCGTTGACGGCGCGCTCGCTCCACGCGGCGCGGAACCGCTCGCCGTGGTGCGCGGCCAGCCAGGACGTCATGAAGCCGCCGTAGGAGCCGCCCATCACGCCGACCCGGCCCGCGTCGAGCTCGGGGCGCTCCAGCGCGAGGTCCAGCACGGCGAGGATGTCGTCCACGTCGACCGTGCCGAACCCGCCGATCACGGCCTGGCCGTGCGCCTGGCCGTACCCGGCCGATCCGCGCGGGTTGGGCAGCACGACCGCGTAACCGGCCGCGGCGTACACCTGCGCCTCGTCGAAGAAGCCCCAGCCGTGGTACATGAACGGGCCGCCGTGCACGGCCAGCAGCACCGGGTGCGGCCCTTCGCCCTCGGGCAGCACGACCCACCCGTGCACCGGGTAGCCGTCCGGCGCGGTACCGGTCAGCTCGACCGACGGCCGCAGCGGCACGGTCGAGCCGAAGTCCGTCAGCGTGCCGCCGCCGACCAGCTCGACCTCGCCGGTGTTGTCCGAAGTGGTCACCACGGCCACGATCCGGTCACCGTCGGCGGCGAACGACTTCACCTCGGCCTGCTCGCCCGCGAGCAGCTCCAGGTCGGCCAGCACGGCGTTGTCGGCGTCCAGCGGCACGCGGCGCAGCTCGACGGCGCCCCGGTTGCGGACCGCCACGAGCACGCCCGCGTCCGTCACCACCGGCGCACCGGCGGCCTTCTCGCAGTCGACGGTCTCCATGTCGGTGAGCCGGGTGAGGCCCTCGCCGTCGAACCGCCACAGGCTCATGTTCCGGGCGACGGCGGCCGCGCGCGGCGCCTGCTCCGGCGAGTAGAACAGCACGCCGCCGTCGGGCAGCGCGACCGGGTACGCGGCCCAGCCCGGGGTCTGCACGACCAGCTCGGGCTCGCCGCCCGCCGCGGCCACGCGGTAGACGTCGTTGTTGAACGACTCGGCCGCGCCGAGGTCGCGCTCGGCCAGGAACAGCACGGCCTCGCCGTCGGTCGTCCAGGTGGGGTCCAGGGCGGAGAACGTGCCGTCGGTCAGCTCCACCGGCTCGGCGTCCGGGTCGAGCGCGTCGACGGTGAACAGCCGCGCGTGCCGGTCGGTGGTGAAGCCGACGTCGTCCACCCGGTAGTCGAGCCGGGTGATGTGCCGCGGCGCCTCGGCGTCCGGTGTCGGCGCCTCACCGCCCGTGACGGGCGGCGCGCCGTAGCGGCCGGGTTCGGGAACCCGCGAGGTGAACGCGAGCCGCCGCGAGTCCGGCGCCCACACCGGCACGCCCGCGCCGAGCTTGAGGTCGGTGAGCGCACGCGCCTCGCCGCCGTCGGACGGCATCACGTGCAGCTGCGGTGGCTTGCCGCGCTCGGTGACGCGCAGGAACGCGACCCAGCGGCCGTCCGGGGAGATCCGGGGTGCCAGGTCGCGTTCCACCCACGTCCAACGCCTCGTGCCGCTGCCGTCCAGGGCGACCCGGTGCAGGCCGCCCCGGTAGGCGTTCGCGGTGACGTCCGGGGTGGAGACGTTCACCAGGACGAGGTCCCCACGCACCGACACGGAGCCGGGCTGGGTCAACGACTGCAAGTCATCGGGGCGCACGCTTCAGCACGTTACCCCAACGATTATTAGCAAGGCTCACGAGATTTTGACGCTCACAGATGCTCACACGTGGTCGCTGGGAGCGGGGACCTGCTTCACCGCTTCCGGGTTCCGCCGCACCTTGACCAGGCTGGCGATCGTGGTGATGGCCAGCACGCCGATGATCACCGACAGCGACACCTCGATGCCGATGGTCGGCACGTGCAGCGGCTCACCGCCGTTGAGGAACGGCAGCGAGTTGGTGTGCAGCGCCTCCAGGATCAGCTTCACGCCGATGAACCCCAGGATCACCGACAGGCCGATCGACAGGTACACCAGCTTGTTCAGCAGGCCGCCGAGCAGGAAGTACAGCTGGCGCAGGCCCATCAGCGCGAACGCGTTCGCGGTGAAGACCAGGAACGGCTCCTTGGTCAGGCCGAAGATCGCCGGGATGGAGTCGAGCGCGAACAGCAGGTCCGTGGTGCCGATGGCGACGATGACGATGAACATCGGCGTGACGAACCGGCGGCCGTCGATCTTCACGAACGACTTCGAGCCCTGGTAGGTGTCCGTCACCGGGTAGACCTTGCGGACGACCTTGAGCGCGACGTTCTCCTTGTACTCCTCTTCCTCCTCGTCGTGGTCCGTGCGCGCCAGCTTGTAGCCGGTGTAGATGAGGAACGCGCCGAAGAGGTAGAAGACCCAGCTGAACTGCGCGATGACCGCCGCGCCGACGGCGATGAAGATGCCGCGCATGACCAGCGCCATGAGGATGCCGATCAGCAGCACCCTGTGCTGGTGGATCGCGGGCACCTTGAAGGTGGTCATGATGATCAAGAAGATGAACAGGTTGTCGACGCTCAGCGAGTACTCGGTGATGTACCCGGCGAAGAACTCACCGGCGTAGACACCACCCGACCAGAACCAGATGCCGAGACCGAACAGCACCGCGACGCCCACGTAGAACGTGACCCACCGGGCGGCTTCGCCGATGGTGACCTCGTGCGGTTTGCGGTCGACGATGAAGAGGTCGATGGCCAAGAGGACCACCAGGCCGGCGATCGTGGCGAGCCACAGCCACACGGGTACAGACATTGATTAACCCTCCGGTGCATCGCGCGCACGCCAATGACCGGAGGTCTCCTCCGCCGGCTTTGAACGACCGACCGGCGGCACCGGGAACCTCACGCCAGGCTCCGTGCTGACGACACCGCCGCGAGGGAGTACTCCCCTCCACGCCTACACAGTCTCACGCATGAATGCGGTCTCGCGCCAGCGGAGGTGATCAGAGGCACCCGACCGGGCCGCCGGAACCAGCGGGTTCCGCTGAGAGCGCGACGCCGTGCTGACAGCCCGTTCTCAGCTAATCACGCCTATGGTCAACTCCGTGGCCTCCCTCAACCGCCTCCGCGGTAGGTGGTCGCTCCCCGCGCTGGTCGTGCTGGTCGCCCTGGTGGGCGCCATCGTGGTCTTCACGCGCCAGGGGGACGACCCCGCCCCGGTGAGCACCCGCGACGCGGTGATCGACGTGCCGGAAAGTCCGGACAGCGACCGCACCGTGCAGATCGACACCACCCTGTACCTGCCCGAACGCACACCCGCACCCGCCGTCCTGCTGCCGCACGGCTTCGGCGGCAGCAAGGCGAGCGTGGACTCCCAGGCCACCGAGCTGGCCCGCCGCGGGTTCGTCGTGCTGGCCTACTCGGCGCGCGGCTTCGGCCGCAGCACCGGCCAGATCGCGCTGAACTCGCTCGACCACGAGGTCCGCGACGCGCAGAAGCTGCTCGACTGGCTGGCCACCCGCGCGGAGGTGGTCACCGACGGCGCCGGGGACCCGAAGGTGGGTGTGACCGGCGGCTCGTACGGCGGCGCGCTCGCCCTGTCGCTGGCGGGCGTGGACCCGCGGGTCGACACCATCGCCCCCGTCATCACCTACAACGACCTGGCCCAGGCCCTGCTGCCGAACTCGGCGAGCACCGGCGACGTGCCGACCGCCACCCCGGCGGCCAACGCGTTCGCCGACGAGGGCGTGTTCAAGCGGTCGTGGGCGGGCATCTTCTTCTCCGCCGGCTTGTCCGGCGCGGACGTGACCAATCCCGGCCAGGAGGCCTCCGAGCCAGGTCAGGACGATGACGACGACCGGGGCGTGGACAGCGCCGCCGCCGCGGTCACCGCGCCGCCCCAGCAGCAGGGCGACGCCCGGCCCGTCGGACCGGTCAACGGCGCGTGCGGCCGCTTCCAGGCCGACGTGTGCGCCGCGTACACCGAGGTCGCGACCACCGGCAAGGCCGGCCCGCAGACCCTGGAGGTGCTGCGCCGCGCGTCGCCGTCGACCGTGGCGGACCAGATCACCCAGCCGACGCTGCTGGTCCAGGGCGAGCAGGACACCCTGTTCGGCCTCGACCAGGCCGACGCCAACGCCCGCCAGATCGCCGCGAACGGCGCCAAGGTCAAGGTCGTCTGGTACTCCGGCGGCCACGACGGCGGCTCGCCCGGCCCCGAGCTGCGCGGGCAGATCGCCGACTGGATGGCGTTCCACCTGGCGGGCGAGGGCACCGACCCCGGCACGAGCTTCGAGTACACCGTGGTCGGCGCGTTCCGCAGCAGCGGGTCGCCGTCGTTGCGCAACGTGATCGCGCCGAGCTACCCGGGCCTGGCCGGCTCGGTCGTGGAACGGCGTGACGTGCCCTTGACCGGCCGCGAGCAGGTGGTGGTGAACCCGGCGGGCGGCAACCCGGCGGCGGTGTCCAGCCTGCCCGGCCTCGGGTCGGTGGTGTCGCGGTCCAGCTCGCTGTCGTCGCGGCTGTCGATCGACCTGCCCGGCCAGGCGGCGGTGTTCCAGAGCGAGCCGCAGACCGCGCAGACGCTGCTGACCGGCGCGTCCACGGTGCGGCTGCGGGTGGCCGCCGTGCCGGGTCAGCCGGTGCCCGCCGAGGGCGCGGTGCTGTTCGTGAAGCTGTACGACGCCGACGCGAGCGGCGTGCGGACGCTGCCCGGCTCGGCCGTCGCGCCGGTGCGGGTGACGGACCTGCCCGCCGACGGCACGCCGGTCGAGGTCACCGTGACGCTGCCCGGCGCGGTGCGCCCGGTCGAGGCCGACCACCGGTTGCAGCTCGTCGTGTCGACCACCGACATGGCGTACTCGAACGCCGCCGAGCCCGCCGCGTACCGGATCTCGCTGGCCTCGCCCGCGCTGTCGGTGCCGGTGGTGCCGGGCGTGAACGCGACCAGCGAGGTGCCGACCGGCGCGCTGTGGGGCATCGCGATCGTGCTCATCGCGTGCGTCATCGCGGCCGTGATCGCGTGGTTCCGCCGCAGGCTGACCGCGGACGTCGACCCGGAGCTCGAATCCGTGCCGCTGGTGATCGAGAACCTGAGCAAGTCCTACCCCGGCGGGTTCGTCGCGGTGAAGGACCTGTCGTTCCGGGTGGAGCACGGCCAGGTGCTCGGCCTGCTCGGGCCCAACGGCGCGGGCAAGACCACCACCCTGCGGATGCTGATGGGCCTGATCCGACCCACCGAGGGCGGGATCAGGGTGTTCGGCCACCGGGTCAGCCCCGGCGCGCCGGTGCTGTCGCGGATCGGGTCGTTCGTCGAGGGCTCGGGCTTCCTGCCGCACCTGTCCGGCGCGGAGAACCTGCGGCTGTACTGGGCGGCCACCGGTCGCCCGCTGGAGCAGGCGCACGTCGAGGAGGCCCTGGAGATCGCGGGCCTGGGCAACGCCGTACACCGGCGCGTGCGGACCTACAGCCAGGGCATGCGGCAGCGGCTGGCGATCGCGCAGGCCATGCTCGGCCTGCCGGACCTGCTGGTCTTGGACGAGCCGACCAACGGGCTCGACCCGCCGCAGATCCACCAGATGCGCGAGGTGCTGCGCCGCTACGCGGCGGCCGGGCGGACCGTGCTGGTGTCGTCCCACCTGCTCGCCGAGGTCGAGCAGACGTGCACCCACGTGGTCGTCATGCACAAGGGTTCACTGGTCGCGGCCGGTCCGGTGGACGAGATCGCGACGGGCGGCGGCGAGGCCAGCTTCAAGGTCGACCAGCCGGACGAGGCGGCCACCGTGCTGCGCGGGCTGTCCGGCGTGCACGACGTGCACGTGGACGGCGAGCAGGTCCACGCGAGCCTCAACGGCACCCCTCGCGCGTCGGCGCTGCAGGCGCTCGTGGCGGCGGGCGTGGCGGTGGACCAGGCCGGTCCACGCCGGCGGTTGGAAGACGCGTTCCTCGAGTTGGTGGGTGAATGAGCGAGAACGGTGTGCACACCGATCCGGCCGCGATCTCCGATCTGACGGACGCCGCGGAGGCCGAGCACTCGGCGGTCGCGCCGGACGGGTCGAAGGTCGGGTACCGGGCGTCGCGGACGTTGCCGGTGCGGGTGGAGCTGGTGCGGCAGTTGCGCCGCAGGCGGACGCAGTTGGTGCTGGGTTTCCTGGTGCTGCTGCCGTTCATCCTGGTGGTGGCGTTCGAGCTGGGGCAGGCGTCGCCGAACCGGCGGTCGGGCGGGTTCGTCGACCTGGCCACGGCCAGCGGCGTGAACTTCGTGATCCTGACGTTGTTCGTCAGCGGCAGCTTCCTGCTGCCGATGATCGTGGCGCTGTTCTTCGGCGACACGATCGCGTCGGAGGCGTCGTGGTCGTCGTTGAAGTACCTGTTGGCCGCGCCGATCCCGCGGCACCGGCTGCTGCGGCGCAAGGCGGTCGCGTCCGGGCTGATGTCGGTGTTCGCGCTGGCGCTGCTGCCCGCGGTGGCGCTGGCCGTCGGCGTGGTCTGGTACGGGGCGGGTGAGGCGGTGTCGCCGACCGGTGAGGCCGCGTCGTTCGGCGCCGGGGTGTACGGGGTGGCGCTGGCCGTCGTCTACATCTCGATCCACCTGTTCTGGGTGGCCGGGCTGGCGCTGTACCTGTCGGTGTCCACGGACGCGCCGCTGGGCGCGGTGGGCGGCGCGGTGCTGGCCTCGATCGTGTCGCAGATCCTCGACCAGATCACCGCGTTGGAAGGCCTGCGCGACTACCTGCCGACGCACTACGCGTTGGCGTGGGCGGACCTGCTGTCGTCGGACGTGGACTGGTCGGAGATGGCCAAGGGCACGTTCTCGGCGCTGGCGTACGGTGCGTTCTTCAGCCTGCTGGCGGCGCGGAAGTTCGCGCGCAAGGACATCACCAGCTGACCTCCGGTGACGGGCGAACGGCGCATCGGGACGAACCCCGGTGCGCCGTTTCGCGTCAGGAGGCCGACGGCCGCTGGGACTTGGGCAGCTTGGCCACGACGAGCCGGTAGGACAGGTCGAGGAGTTCGAGCAGCTCGTCGTCCGGGACCGAACCGCCGAGCCGCACCCGGTTCCACCCGTGGCGCCCGATGTAGGGGCTGACCGTGACGTCGTCCGGGTACAGCTCGCGCCAGTGCCCCGCGTCGTCGGCGGTGGCGCCCGACTTCACGCCGACGCTGCCGCCGTCCAGGCTGATGAACGCGAAGATCTTGCCGCCGACCTTGCAGCACAGCTCGCCGTCGCCGAACGGGTAGGTCTCCTCGGCTCCGGGCTTGGCCAGGCAGTGCGTGATCACGTCGTCCAACGTCATGGCGCCACGCTAGCCGTTGGTGGCATTTAAGGTGATCACGTGACGGTTTACACGGACGAGGAGAGCCGGATCCTGCGCACCGCCGTTTTCGGCGCGATGGTGCTGGTCTCGACGGCCGAGCCCGGTGCGCTGGACGAGGAGAGCCACGCGGGCATCCGGGCGATGACGGCGTTCTCGCCCCGGCTGCGCCAGGTGCTCGGTGCCGCTCGTCCCGAACTGCCCGGGGGCTCCGCGGCCGACGTGGAGGTCGGCGTGCTGGAGGCGCTGCGTCGGTCGGTCGAGGTCCTGTCGGCGAAGACGCCGGACGAGGCCGCGGCGTTCCCGGCGGCGGTGCTCGCGGTGTGCGCGGAAGTCGCCGGGGCGGACGGTCGCGTGGGTGCGGCCGAGGACGCGGTGCTGGGCAAGGTCCGGGCCGCGTTGGAGGGCTGAGCCCGCAGGGCCGATCGAGTGGTTCACCGGCGCCCGGTGCACGGCGCGGCCGACCGACGCCTCTTACCCCGTGACGGACCAGTCACGGGGAGTGGGGAATCGGATGGACCACTGGTTGGTGGTGCTGCTCGGCGCGCAGGTGGCCGGGTTGACCGGGGCGGGACTGCGGGTGCGGTGGCAGGCCGTGCGAGGACGGCGGCGGGCGCGGGTCACCGTGAGCCTGACGGTCGGGTGGGCGCTCGCGGGTGGTGAGCGGTGAGCGGGGCGGAGCCGGCCGAGGCGCCGGTCGGCGGCACCGACCAGGTCGAGGTACCGGGCCAGGCCGGGCGCGCCCGCGCGGGGCACGAGGTGGCGTTCACCGACTTCTACCGGGCCACGACACCGTCCCTGGTCGCGTTCCTGGTGGTGCGGGGCGCGCGGTTGGCCGACGCGGCCGACGTGGCGCAGGAGACGATGGCCGCGGCCTACCGGCGCCGGCACGACCTGGACCACCCGCGGGCGTGGGCGTTCCGGGTGGCGTCACGGGCGCTGGCCCGGCGGCTCGCGTCGGCCCGGGAGGAGCCGGTCGCCGAACCGCCCGAACCGTCACCGCTGCTGCGGCCGACCGCGATCGAGAACTGGGAGCGGCACCACGACGTCGCCCGCGCGGTGACGCGGCTGCCGGAGCGCCAACGGCAGGTGATGGCGTGGACGCTGGCGGGCAGCACGCCCGCCGAGATCGCCGCCGAACTCGGCCTGAGGGCCGACACCGTGCGGTCCACGCTGCTCAAGGCCCGTCGCGCGCTGATCAGGGACCTGCACGGCAACGGAGGTGACCGGTGAACCCGTCCGAGGAGCACGAACTCGACCAACGGCTGGCCGCGCTGGCAGGTGACGTCGGGGCCGTCCTCGACCTCGACGCCGGGCTCGCCGCGATCCTGCCCGCCACACCGCGTCCGCCGGCCGTGAGCACCGCACGACGTGACCGGGCGGGGACGACCTTGCGCGGGTTCGCGGACCACTTCGCCGCACGGCCGCCGCACGAGCGCGTCGTCGCCCGGAGCTGGCTCCCCCGGCGGGAACTGGCCGCCGCGCGGTCGTTCACCCTGCTCAGGGCCGCGGTGCCGGCCCACGACCACCTCGCCCGCACGCGCGACGTGGCGCTCACCGAACGGATCGAGCACCGGCTCCGCGAGCACGCCTCGCCCCGCGACCTGGTCGCGCTCCGGGCCGACCTGCGGGACCGGGCCCGCGAGCTGGGCCGTGACCTGGACGACGTCCTCGACCGGGCGGTGCTGTCCGCGCTCGACCTCGGCGTCGGGCTCGACTTGGGGCAGGCCCGTGCCGCGGCCGACGACCTGGCTCGCGCGCGGGCCCTGACCACCACCGTGGACCACGCGCTGTTCCTCGCGGTGACCATCGTCGTGGGCACCGCTCGCGGCCGAACGACGACTCGTACTCGGAATCGGCTGCGCGTCCTGCTCGCCGACCTCGACCTGCCGGCGTCGGGGTACGACGTGGGCCTGCTGGTCCGGCTGAACACCGTGCGCGCGGCGGCGCGGGACGTGGTGCTGGCTCGGGAGCGGGACACGGCCGACCTGCTCGCGGTGGTGCTCGACCAAGCCCGCGACCTGGCCCTCGACCAGGCACGGCAACGGGTCGAGGGCTCCGTCGACGCGGCGGCGCGGGCACTGGCCGACGCGCTCGCCACCGGGCCGCACGACGACGTGGCCGACGACGTGGACCGCATCACCGACGCCGTCACGGACGTGGTCGACGCCGACCTCGCGCACGTGCCTCTCGACGGCATCCCTCTGGAGGGCCTGCGCTGGTCGGAGCGCACCCGCTGGCACCAGGCGTGGCAGGACCGCGTCCGGCGCGGCTCGGTCGAGCTGCGGCCCGGCCTCTACGAGGTCCGGGCCGACACCGCCGACGCCGGGGCGGTCACTTGACGCCGGCCGCGTCCATGCCGCGCAGCTCCTTCTTCAGGTCCTGGATCTCGTCGCGCAGCCGGGCGGCCAGCTCGAACTGCAGCTCCCGGGCCGCGTTCATCATCTGGTCGGTCAGCTGCTGGACGAGGTCGGCCAGCTCGGAACGGGCCATGGCGGTGGTGTCGCGATCGGCCAACACGCCCGAGCTGGCACGGCCGCTCGCGCCCGGGTCGCCGGTCGGCTTCTTGCCGCGCGAGGTGTTGCGGCCGGAGCCGCCGGGGGCGATCGCGTCCTCCGCCTCGGCGTAGACCTGCTCCAGGATGTCGGTGATCTTCTTGCGCAACGGCTGCGGGTCCAGGCCGCGTTCCTCGTTGTAGGCGATCTGCTTGGCCCGCCTGCGGTTGGTCTCCTCGATCGCGTGCCGCATCGAGTCGGTGATCCGGTCCGCGTACATGTGGACCTGGCCGGACACGTTGCGGGCCGCGCGGCCGATCGTCTGGATCAGGCTGGTGCCCGAGCGCAGGAAGCCTTCCTTGTCCGCGTCCAGGATCGCGACCAGGGAGACCTCGGGCAGGTCGAGGCCCTCGCGGAGCAGGTTGATGCCGATCAGCACGTCGTACTCGCCCAGGCGCAGCTGGCGCAGCAGCTCGACCCGGCGCAGCGTGTCGACCTCCGAGTGCAGGTAGCGGACCCGGATGCCGAGTTCGAGCAGGTAGTCGGTCAGGTCCTCGGCCATCTTCTTGGTCAGCGTGGTGACCAGGACCCGCTCGTCCTTCTCCGCCCGCACCCGGATCTCGTGCACCAGGTCGTCGATCTGGCCCTCGGTCGGCTTGACCACGACCTCCGGGTCGACCAGGCCGGTCGGGCGGATGACCTGCTCGACGAACTCGCCGCCCGTCTGGCCCATCTCGTACGGGCCGGGCGTGGCCGACAGGTAGACGGTCTGGCCGATCCGGTCGGCGAACTCCTCCCACGTCAGCGGGCGGTTGTCCAGGGCGCTGGGCAGGCGGAACCCGTGGTCCACCAGGTTGCGCTTGCGCGACGCGTCGCCCTCGTACATGCCGCCGATCTGCGGCACCGTCACGTGCGACTCGTCGACGACCAGCAGGAAGTCGTCCGGGAAGTAGTCGATCAGGGTCGCGGGCGCGGTGCCCGGACCGCGGTCGTCGATGTGGCGCGAGTAGTTCTCGATGCCGTTGCAGAAGCCGACCTGGCGCATCATCTCGATGTCGTACGACGTGCGCATGCGCAGCCGCTGCGCTTCCAGCAGCTTGCCCTGCCGCTCCAGGGTGGCCAGCCGGTCGGCCAGCTCGGCCTCGATGTTGCGGATCGCCTTCTCCATCCGCTCCGGACCCGCCACGTAGTGGGTGGCCGGGAAGATGCGCAGCTCGTCCACCTCCTTGACCACGTCACCGGTCAGGGGGTGCAGGTAGTAGAGCTTGTCGATCTCGTCGCCGAAGAACTCGACCCGCAGCGCCAGCTCCTCGTACGCCGGGATGATCTCCACCGTGTCACCGCGCACGCGGAACGTGCCGCGGTTGAACGCGATGTCGTTGCGCGTGTACTGGACGTCGACCAGGGCGCGCAGCAGCAGGTCGCGCTCGACCTCGGCGCCCACCTCCAGCTTGATCGACCGGTCCAGGTACGACTGCGGCGTGCCGAGGCCGTAGATGCACGACACGGACGCCACCACGATCACGTCACGCCTGGTGAGCAGGCTCATCGTGGCCGAGTGGCGCAGCCGCTCGACGTCCTCGTTGATCGAGGAGTCCTTCTCGATGTAGGTGTCGGTCTGCGGGATGTACGCCTCGGGCTGGTAGTAGTCGTAGTAGCTGACGAAGTACTCCACCGCGTTGTCCGGGAAGAACCCCTTCAGCTCGTTCGCCAGCTGCGCGGCCAGCGTCTTGTTCGGCGCCATCACCAGCGTGGGCCGCTGCACCTTCTCCACCAGCCACGCCGTGGTGGCCGACTTGCCGGTGCCGGTCGCGCCGAGCAGCACGACGTCCTTCTCCCCGGCGCGGATGCGCCGTTCGAGCTCCGCGATCGCCGCGGGCTGGTCGCCCGCCGGCTGGTAGTCGCTGACCACGCGGAACTTCCCGTCGGTGCGGGGGATGTCACCGACGGGACGATGCGACGAGTGCGCCTTGACCGGGATCTCGGTTGGGAAAGCCACGGGTACGACGGTACGCCGGGGGTACGACAATTCCGATCCGGCCCAGGTCAGGGGCGAGGGGTCAGCAGTTGCAGTCGCAGCCGCAGCAGTCGCAGTTGCAGTCGCAGTTCGGGCCGCAGTCGCAGTTGCTGCACCACGCCTCGCGCGGCTTGCCGCTGAACGGGCCGGGGTACGGGTCGCGGCAGCAGTACTGGCACGTGCCGCACTGGTAGAGCACGGCCAGGCAGCCCAGGAACGCGCCGCGGGTCACCGGCGGCTGCTTCAGCTTGGGCCAGCACCACAGGCCGCTGCCGGGAGAAGGCGGCTCGTTGCCGCGCCTGCGCTTCTTGCCGCCCTTCGGTGGGTCCGGCGGACCGTTGTGACCGGGTGCGGACGGTGGCGGTACCGGGCCGGGAGGCGGCACGGCGCCGTAGGGGCCGGGTTGGCCGTGCGGTTGGGCGGGCGGCGGGTACACGCCCGGCGCGGGTTGCCAACCGGGCGGCGGCGGTGGCGTGTGCGAGTGGGGCGCGTGGGTGTGGGGATCGCCGAACGCCCGGCGGATCGACTCCTGCACCTCGTGCACCAGCAGGACGTGCACCAACCGGTCGTCGGCGAACTCGACGTCCTTCATCGCCAGCTTGATGCCCAGCGCCGCGTCCTCGCACAACCGCCGCGCCTCGGCGAGCGTCGTCCCGGTCGCGAGCAGCGGGTTCCACGCTCCTGACGCCCGGTCCGCCGCCAGGTCCTCCACCGCGTCCAGCAGGTGCGCCAACCGCCCGAACAGCCGGCCGACCTCGCGCAACGACGCCGCGTTCCCAGGACGCCCGGCCAGCACCGCGGTCTGCGCCACGGCCGCGCCCGCCGCCGTCTCGGTCGGCTCGGTCACGGTCAGCACGGACGACCCGAGCCCGGCCGACGCCTCCACCGACGACTGCCGCCGCACGGCGTCCACCAGCACCGCGGTGTCGAAGCCCAGGTCGAGGCCCGTCTCCGAGGCCTGCGCCGCCCACCGCCGCGCCACCTGCCTGCCCACGCCGCGCATCGGCGCCCGCGCGAACACGCCGTCACCGTCGGCCACGTGGTCGCCCACCTTCGCGGACGCCAGCACCAGGGACACGGAGGCCGCCAGGCGCGCGCCCGTGCCCACGGCGACGTCCGCCGACTGCATGCCCCGCAGGGCGCACGGACCGGCGGCGCGCCGCGCCCGACCCGCCTGCGCCTCCACCAGCGCGGAGATCACCAGCCCGTCGTAGTTGGTGACCACGCGGGCCAGGTGGCCGTGGTCGTCGCGCAGCGCCAGGCACAGCCCGCACAGGTGCGCCAGCCACGATCCACGCAGTTCAGGGCCCAAGCGGTTGCGGCAGGGGCGGATGATGCCGAACATGGCCGGAAGAGTAAGCGATCATCCTGCTTTCGGGTGTCGCAAAGGAGACTTTTGCCGGTGCCGCCGCACATCCACCCGCCGAAGATCGAGTACTTCGACCTCGACGCGAAGAGCAACACCGATCCCAAGGGCCACCTGCGCGGCGTCGAGGAGTACCGGCTGACCCGGCACGGCCTCTACATGTTCCGCCCGGTGCCCGGCCACCCGCACCTGTCGCACTTCGAGTCGTGGCTGCTGCCCGCGCACGGCCTGCGCGTCACCCGGCAGTCGTGGCACCCGGGCCACGAGCGCGACTACGACCTGTACGTGGACGTGGTCGAGATCAGTTCGAGCGGTTCGGTGTGGAAGACCGTCGACCTGTACCTGGACCTGGTGGTGCGCACGGGCCGCAGCGTGACCGTGCTGGACACCGACGAGCTGCTGACCGCGCTCGACCACGGGCTCATCCAGGCCGACCGGGCGCAGTGGGCGTTGGAGACGACCTACCGCGCGGTCGCCGGCATCGCCGCGCACGGGCACGACGCGGTGCGCTGGCTCGCGGCCCAGGGAACGATCACCACCTGGCGTCAGCGGTAATAGAGGGTCACTCCGAGGCTACTCACCTAGGTCCATCGGCGGCACGGACCGCGGCGGCCCTTCCTCTGTGATGTCGATGGGTGTGCCGATGTCGGAGCGTCGCCACCGGTACCTATCGATGTCCAGGAAGCAGATAGTCACCTGGATGTGTGCACTGCCTAGCCCTCCGCATCAGCGCTCTCTACCTGCAGTCCGCTTACGCTCGCCGGGCTGCCTGGCCCGATCAACTGCGCCACGCAGCATCGGCGTTACGACCGGCAACTGCTCGCTCTCGCGACGTCCAACCTGTGCAGACGCCGGCTGCGAGCAGGGTTGAGCAAGAAGTTCTCCAGCCACACCTCCAGGATCGGGCGCGTGCGGTGATTCTCCACCGTGACACCCCGACCGGCTCTCAAGTAGCGCGCGAGCTTGCTCGCTGGGCTTGAACTGGATCATCTCGTACGCCCTGGCGATGGTTCTGGCGAGTGAGGCGCGCGCTCCTGTGCCTTCTTCGCCTCAGTCTCCACAGCGCCTTCTCCGCCAGCCCCGCTTCCCAGCGCCGTCGCCGTTCGGCTCGACTGTCCGGACGATGAGGTATAGCGCCACGCTCACCGCAGCGATGCTGCCGATGCCGCCTGCCCACTACCCCCAGGCGGCGAATACGTCGGTGTCGACGTCCACCAGGGCATCGGTACGTAACTTGCGCGTGCGGAGGTCACCATCGGCGCAGGCTAGACAATCGTCCCCGTCTCCTGCGCGGACCGAACCGGCGAGGTCCGCATACCTCCACACAAGAGGACTACGGCCCGTACAGCGCAGCTCAGCGCGCTGTACGGGCCGTAGCACGTTTCCGATGGCCGTCCGGCCTCCCCAGCAGGGACTGCGCTCAGCCTGGCAGAACCTACTTCAGGCACTACCTGCCAGGCTGAGGCATCGCTTAAGGCGACGTCACTTCCGGGCCGACTGCCAAGCCTGATCCGAAAGGTGCCGAGCCGCATCAGCCAGGTCTCGATCGCCGTGAAGCTCCAGTCGTGAACACGCCAACGTGTAGCACTCTTCGTCGGCGCGCTTGCCGATCACCCAAACGACTACAACCGTGCCATCGCGGTCGATGCGATAGACGATCCTGTAGTCCCGATCTCCCACAACCAGCTTGCGGAACGTGGTCAGGTCGCTGCCCTGTCGACTACCCAGAGGGTCGCCACGCTGCTCGGGTGACGTCTCAAGCTTCTTAAGCGCTTTACCCACAAGCTTCCGTGCTGAGCCGTCAAGCTCTCGGAGGTCTTCGAGAGCGTCGTCGGTCAGCACTACCTCAGCCATGACTCAGTCCTCGTCCTCATCCTCGCCAAGATCGATGTCGAGATCAGCCAGGACGTCATCCAGGCGATGACGTGCACCGGAATCGGTCAAGGCTCGAACCCAAGCGACACTGAGGAGTCTCATGTCATCCTCCAGTTCGTCCAGGCGTTGCAGACGTGTCATGGTCTTGATGTCAACGATGGCGGCGGCGGGTTGATTGTTGCGCATCACGACACGGGTCTGACCAGCGCTTGCCTCTGCGACCAGCTTCGAGATGCCCTTCGCGTTTGCGTCGGAGACGCTGATCATGTCATCAGAGTCGATCTTCATGTGGGGTGCTCCTTGGGCGGGACACCACTACTCTACCCAGAATCCTGGGTAGACGAGACAAGTTTGCATCACTTCACACTTCCAGACGACAACCAGTCGAGACGCGGGTGCACGGCGCTCATCGAAGCATGATCCCAGCAGACCGCGCTTGAACGTGGCCAACCCCAGGCCCGGCCACTCGGTGACCCGAAGGCGAGGCTGCGAGTCAGGCCATTTTCACCCATGAACGAGCCGCGACGACCGGGGAACACCCAACGCCAAGTTGCCAAACGGCCTAGCGCCGACGCTGGCTCGCAGTCCAAAAAACGATCACCAACTGGCGTCAGCGGTAATACAGAGGGTCACACTCGCAGGTCAACCGCCATCCGTGTCCGTCACCTGATAGAGACCGCTTCCAACACAGACCGTGATGTAACGAATCAAACCTGTTAGTTACCAAGGCCACATCTGCGTCTACCCTCGGGTCGCGTGGGAGCGGTCATCACACCTCAGCTCGTTGACGTGGTCGACACCGTCAGCGCAGTTCGCAGCTATTCCAGCGGCATGTCGCGGTACCTGTCGACGTGTCGGGTGGAGCCGTGGGGACTGCGGCTGGAGTGCCCGACGCCGGAGGACCCGTTCTCCGATTCGGAGGTCACCTGGTTGATGCCCTCGCTCGGGCTCCGGCTCACGCACCAGCGGCCCCGGTCCCGGCACGCGCGCAGCGGACCCAGCGTGCTCAGCGCGGTCCGCGTGCAGCGCGACGGCCGCGCCTGGCGCACCACCGACCTGCTGCTCGGCTTGGCCGTGCCGGGTGGCACGACCGCGCGGATCGTGCGCTGCGAGGAGTTCGCCGCCGCCGTCGCCGGACGCGTCCTCGGACCGGGTGACGCCGACCAGGCGCTGCGCATCGTGCACCGCACCCTGGAAGAGGTGAGCCTGCACCGGCACGACCTCGGCTCGTGGCTGACCCACCGGGGCATCTACGACGCCTGGCCGTCCCTGTAGAAGGCGTCCACGCGCGCGGTCGCCGCGGCCATCCACGGGTCCTTCGCGTCGCCGTAGGCGAACCCCTCCGCGTCCCCCTTGTGCTTCTCCGACAGCTCCAGCTTGATCGCCGCGTACTCGTCGCGCGCCGCCGCGTCCGCCCGCAGCCAGTCGCGGAACCGGATCGCCCAGTTCCAGGCCGGACCGCCCTCCACCCGGACGTGCAGGTTGACCCGCCGTCCCGGGTCCGCGCCCCCGTGCAGCCGCTTGAGCCAGTCCTCCTGCTTGTCGCCCTCGTACCTCACGGCGTCCTCGGCATCGCCCCAGCACGGAAAACCCGCCTGCGTCAACGCCTCTTCCAGCTCCGCGGCCTCGGCCAGCGACTTCACGCCCAGCTGGAAGTCGAGCACGTCCTTCGCGGCGAGACCGGGCACGGCCGTGGAGCCGATGTGCTCGACCGTGCGGCCACCGGCGGCGAGCCGGATCCGGGCGGCGATCCGGGCCGCCTGGACGGGCCACGTCTCGTCGTACGGCACCACGATCGGCGGACCGCCGGCGTAGCGGCGCAGCCGGATGTTCGACTCGTACCGCACCAGCCGGTCCGCCCACAGCGCGTCCACCCGCGCCAGCACCAGGTCGGGCGTGCCGGAGTTGTCCAGCCACACGTCGGCCACGGCCCGGCGTCGCTCGTCGTCGGCCTGGGCGGCGATGCGCCGGCGCGCGTCCTCCTCGGCCACGCCGCGGTCGCGCAGCCGGACCAGGCGCTGGTCCAGGTCCGCGTGCACGATCACCACCAGGTGGTACAGCGGCGCCATGTCCTTCTCCACCAGCAACGGCACGTCGTGCACGACGATCGCGTCCTCGGGCGCGGCGGCGATCAGCTCGCCGGTGCGGGCCGCGATCCTCGGGTGCGTGATGCCGTTGAGCGTGGCCAGGGCCTGCTCGTCGCCGAACACCTTCGCCGCGAGCGCGGGCCGGTTCAGCGCGCCGTCCGGGCCGAGGACCTCCGCGCCGAACGCCGCCACGACCTCCCGCAGCCCGTCGGTGCCGGGTTCGACCACCTCACGGGCCAGCCGGTCGGCGTCGATCACCACCGCGCCGTGCTCGGCGAGCCTGCCCGCCACCGTCGACTTGCCTGAACCGATGCCCCCGGAGAGCCCCACGCGCAACATGGCGTCCAGCCTGCCACGCGAAGGATCTTCAGGCTCCCTCAATAGGTGTCATCGCCTGCTGGGCCAGTGCCGCCAGGAACCCGGCGATCGCGTCGTCCGGCAGCACGCCGAGCTTCGCCCGGGCCACGAACGTGGTCTTGCCCAGCGACCCCATGACCAGCCGCTCGTCCTTCGTGCTGACGAACTGGCCCTTCTTCTTGCCCACGTCGACCTCGCGGACCGTCGCGCCCTCCTGGCGTTCGGCGTTGACGCTGTCCGCGACCCGGCCACTGGCCGTCGGCGCGTCGGTGTAGGTGGCCAGGCCGATGATGACCGGCGCGGCGGCGATGGGCTTGCGCTCGGGCACGGCGTAGTAGCAGTCGATCTTCCCGGTGCGGCCCAGCGACGGCTCCGGGATGCCGATGATGGTCTTCAGCTCACCGGGCAGCTCGCGGCCGAGCTTCTGGTGGAACAGCTCGACCGGGACGACCAGCTCGCAGTCGTCCGGGATCGGGCGGTCCACCATCTGCGGGATGCGGCTGAGCGTGGTGGGCGGCAGGATCGTCGGGATCTGCGGCTGGGCCACGGGCTGCGGCTGCACGGCGGCGCAGCCCGCGCACACGAGCACCACCATCGCCGCCAACACCGTCGCCCGCATGTTCATAGCATTCTCAACTTAGCGCACGGCAACCCCAATTCACCCCCGAAGGAGTGAACGACGATCGCCCCCCGCCCGAAGTGGGCGAGGGGCGATCAGGGTCGTTCAGTCAGCCGGCGAGGATCCGCCGACCGGTGCTGCTCAGGCGCCGCCCGACAGCTTCTCGCGCAGCGCGGCCAGCTGCTCGTCGCTGGCCAGCGTGCCACCGGCCTGAGCCGGGGCGCCCGTGCTGGACGACGACGCGGCGGCCGGGGCCTCGCCACCGGACGAGTAGTTCGTCTCGCCCGCGGCCTCTTCCTCGGCGGCAGCGGCCTTGGCGACCTGCTTCATGTGGGCCTCGTAGCGCGTGTGGGCCTCGGCGTACTGCCGCTCCCACTCCTCGCGCTGCTTGTCGAAGCCTTCCTGCCACTCCTGGGTCTCCGGGTCGAAGCCCTCGGGGTAGATGTAGTTGCCCTGGTCGTCGTACTCGGCGGCCATGCCGTACTGGGTCGGGTCGAACTCGGAGTCGACCGTGAAGCCCTCGTTGGCCTGCTTGAGCGACAGCGAGATGCGGCGGCGGTCCAGATCGATGTCGATGACCTTGACCATGACGTCGTCGCCGACCTGCACGACCTGCTCCGGGATCTCGACGTGGCGCTCGGCCAGCTCGGAGATGTGGACCAGGCCCTCGATGCCCTCGTCCACCCGGACGAACGCGCCGAACGGGACCAGCTTGGTGACCTTGCCCGGCACGATCTGGCCGATCGCGTGGGTGCGGGCGAACTGGCGCCACGGGTCTTCCTGCGTCGCCTTGAGCGACAGCGACACGCGCTCGCGCTCCATGTCGACGTCCAGGACCTCGACCGTGACCTCCTGGCCGACCTCGACGACCTCGGACGGGTGGTCGATGTGCTTCCAGGACAGCTCCGAGACGTGCACCAGGCCGTCCACGCCACCCAGGTCCACGAAGGCACCGAAGTTGACGATGGAGGACACGACGCCCTTGCGGACCTGGCCCTTCTGCAGCTGGTTGAGGAACTCGCTGCGGACCTCGGACTGCGTCTGCTCCAGCCACGCGCGGCGGGACAGGACCACGTTGTTGCGGTTCTTGTCCAGCTCGATGATCTTGGCTTCGAGCTCGCGGCCGACGTACGGCTGCAGGTCGCGGACGCGACGCATCTCGACGAGGGAGGCGGGCAGGAAGCCGCGCAGGCCGATGTCCAGGATCAGGCCGCCCTTGACGACCTCGATGACCGTGCCCTTGACGGGCTCGTCCTTCTCCTTGAGGGCCTCGATGGTGCCCCAGGCGCGCTCGTACTGGGCGCGCTTCTTGGAGAGGATCAGCCGACCTTCCTTGTCCTCCTTCTGGAGGACAAGAGCCTCGACCTCGTCACCGACCTTGACGACCTCGTTCGGGTCGACGTCGTGCTTGATCGACAACTCGCGCGAGGGGATGACACCCTCGGTCTTGTAGCCGATGTCGAGCAGGACCTCGTCCCGGTCGACCTTGACGATGGTGCCCTCGACGATATCGCCATCGTTGAAGTACTTGATCGTCTTGTCGATGGCGGCGAGGAAGTCCTCCTCCGTCCCGATATCGTTGATGGCGACCTGCTTCGGCGCAGCGGCAACCGGGACAGTGGTGGTGTCGGTGGACATTAGGTAGGTGGCTCCGGTACGGATTGGGGTTTGTGGCCTGCGGGTTCAACGCTTGCGCGACAGGGCCCGCCCCACCGAGAAGACCGACTCACCAGGTGATCACCGATCAGGACAGCGCGAACCCACTACGCGGGCGATATCGTACGCGGCTTCGAGCCCGCCGGGCAAACCGGCACCCTTGAATGGAGCAGTGTGTCCGACCAGCACGCGAGCGCCGAACTGGCGCTCGGCACCACCGGCATCGCCAAGCGGGACGTGGACGCGGCCGAGTCGCGCGCGGCCAACCGCATGTGGTGGGACGCCGACGCCGACGACTACCACGCCGAGCACGGCGACTTCCTGGGCGCGGCGGACTTCGTGTGGTGCCCCGAGGGCGTCCGCGAGGAGGACGCCGGGTACCTCGGTGACCTGCGCGGACGCCGGGTCCTGGAGGTCGGCTGCGGCTCGGCGCCGTGCGCCAGGTGGCTGGCGTCGCGCGGCGCGCACGCGGTGGCGTTCGACATCTCGGCGGGGATGCTGCGGCACGCGGCGGCGGCGAACGCGGCGACCGGCGTGGCCGTGCCGCTGGTGCAGGCCAGCGCCGACCAGCTGCCGTTCGCGGCGGCCAGCTTCGACGCGGCCTGCTCGGCGTTCGGCGCGGTGCCGTTCGTGGCGGACGTGGGTGAGGTCTTCCACGAGGTGGCGCGGGTGCTGCGGCCGGGTGCGCCGTGGGTGTTCTCGGTCACTCACCCGATCCGGTGGATTTTCCCGGACGACCCGGGACCGGGCGGGCTGACCGTCACCCAGTCGTACTTCGACCGCACGCCGTACGTGGAAGTGGACGACACCGGTCGGGCGACGTACGTGGAGCACCACCGGACCACCGGCGACTACGTGCGGGCGCTCGTCGGCGCGGGCCTGGAGCTGCTGGACGTGGTGGAACCGGAGTGGCCCGCCGGCCACACCCGCACGTGGGGGCAGTGGAGCCCGCTGCGCGGCCGGCTGTTCCCCGGCACGGCGATCTTCCGCACCCGGAAGAGGCCGTAACCTGCCAGGCATGACCGTCGGTCAAGGGTTGATGGAGGCGCAGAGCTCGCGCTTCGCGAGCGTCGACCCGCTGCTGCCGGTGGTGGTCGCGCCGCCGGACGGTGACGTGATCACGGCGGCGCTGCCGGACGGCACGAGGGTCGCGGGCGTGCTGCAGCGCCAGGTGCACGACCTGCGCTCGCCCGCCCGGCTCTGGTCGGCCACCGAGGTGTGGGAGCTGACGCCGCTGCTGGGCGGCGCGGGCGCGGCGGGCATGGACGCGTTGCTGCGCGCCTGGCGCAAGCGGCTGGACCTGCTCGGACCGGCCGAGCGCGATTCGGCGTGCGTGCTGACCTGGCCGAGCCGGGACGCCGAGGCGACCAGGGCGCTGCTGGACCACGGCCTGGTGCCGCTGACCGTGATCGCGGTGCGGCAGGCCCCTCCCCCGCCGGTGACGGGTGCCGCGACGGTCCGCCGCGCCACGACCGCGGACCTGGAGACGGTGCTGGGCCTGGCGCTGGCCGAGCTGCGCTACTCGTCCATGGTGGGCTCGACGGTGCACCGGCCGGACGCGGCGGCGCTGAAGCGGCGGACGCTGGCCGACCGGCTGGCCGCGGGCGGTCCGGCGTGGCTGGCCGAGCGGGACGGCATCGCGGTGGCGCTGGCCGAGTGCGCGGTGGTGACCTCGGAGCCGGGCAACTGGACGGCGACCAGGCTGCCACCGGGCCGCTGGGGTTACGTGAACTGCGTGTCCGTGCTGCCGGGCGCGCGGGGCACCGGGATCGGCCGCCAGCTGATGGCGCACGCGCACCGGGAGCTGCACCGGCTGGGCACGGTCGGCACCTACCTCTACTACAACCCGCCGAACCCGCTGTCCTCGGTGTTCTGGCCGCGCCAGGGCTACCGTCCACTGTGGACGATGTGGGAGGTCCGCCCCGCCGGGGCGTTGCGCTAGGCGTCACATCACGTCGAGTTGCGCGACACCCCCGTCCGGACGACTATTTGAACTGACTGGTCAGTTCAAATAGGAGGTCGCACGGTGCGCATCCACGCTCGGCGCGTCGGCGTCACCGGGCCGCACGGCCCGCTGCTGAAGCCGACGTCACTGCTGGTGGAACCGGGTGAGCCGGTGCTGGTGGCGGGCGATCCGGGCACCGGGCACACCGCGCTGGCGCTGGTGCTGTCCGGCCGGATGCGCCCGAGCACCGGCGAGGTCTCTCCCTCGGCCGCCGAGCTGCGCCGGCACGTCGTGCTGGTCGACTCCCCCGGCGTCAGCGAGCCCGAGGCGGCGCTGACCCTGGTGGGCGTGGTCGGCGAGGAGCTGGCGGTGAACGGCGCGCGCAGCGGGCGCAAGGCGGTGGCCGACTGGCTGGTCGAGCGCGGCGCGGAGGAGCACCTGGACCGCCGGTTCGAGCACGTGCCCGCCGCCACCCGGTGCGCGCTGATGCTGGAGCTGGCCGCGGGCCGTCCCGGCGCGACGACGCTCGTGCTGGACAGCCCCGACCGCTACCACGGCGACCCGGCGGGCTGGTGGGAGCCGGCGCGGCGGCACGTCACGCCCGAGCGGTCCGTCGTCGTCCTGTGCACCACGACCAGCGCCGCCGCGCTCGACGTGCCGCTCGCGCGCATCGGCGCGGACAACGAGGAGTCCGGGTGACCGCCCTCCGGATGGCGTTCAACGAGCTGCGCCGGATCACCTCCGGCACGCTGCCCAAGCTCGCGGTGCTGGCACTGACGCTCGTGCCGCTGCTCTACGCGGCGCTGTACCTGTACGCCAACAAGGACCCCTACGCGCACCTCAACCAGGTGCCCGCCGCGCTGGTCGTGGAGGACAAGGGTGCGACCGCGAGCGACGGCACACGCCTGGACGCGGGCCACGAGGTGGCCGAGGAGCTGGTGCGCGGCGACAGGTTCGACTGGCGTCGGGTGGACGCCGCGCAGGCCGAGCGGGGAGTGCGCGACGGTACCTACACGTTCGCGCTGACCCTGCCCGAGGACTTCTCGCAGGCCCTGCTGTCGTCCGGCGACTTCACGCCGCGCCAAGGCGTGATCGTGCTGACCACCAACGACGCGAACAACTACCTCGGCTCCACGATCGCCAACCAGATGGTGACCGAGGTGCGCCGGTCGGTGTCGGTGGAGGTGGGCGCGGAGGCCGCGGACAAGCTGCTGCTCGGCTTCGCCACGATCCGGCAGAAGACCGCCGAGGCGGCCGACGGCGCGACGAAGCTGGCCGCGGGCCAGCGGGACGCCCACACCGGCGCGCAACAGCTCGCCGACGGCACCGTGCCGCTGGCGGACGGTGCGGCGCAGGTGTCGGCCGGCCTCACCCGGCTGCGCGACTCGACCGCGGACCTGCCGGTCAAGTCCCAGCAGCCGGCGTCCGGGGCCAAGCAGGTGGCCGACGGCAACGAGACCGTCGCCCGGACCGCCGAGGACTACGCCGCCAAGGCGCGGGACCTGGTCGGCCGGCTGGACGCGGTCAACGGCGACGTGGCCGTCAGGCTGCGCGCGCTCGGGTTCACCGAGGAGCAGGTGCAACGCGTGCTGGCGACGTTGGGCGAGGCGCGCAAGCCGGTGGACGACGCCAACGCCGAGGTGCAGGGCACGGCCGGGCAGCTGCGCACGCTCGCCGACGGCGCCAAGCAGGTCTCCGACGGTGCGGACCGGTTGGCCGCCAGCACGCCCGCGCTGACCGATGCCATCACCCGGCTCAACGACGGCGCGGCGCAGGTCTCGTCCGGTGCGGCGCAGGTGCGGGACGGCGCGGGGCGGCTGCGTGACGGCGAGGCGCAGTTGGTGGACGGCTCGAACCAGCTGCGTGACGGGCTGGCCGCGGGCGTCTCGCAGATCCCCGACCCCGACGACCCGACCCGCGAGTCGACCGCGCGGACCATCGGCGACCCGGTCACCGTGCGCGGGGTGAGCCAGACGTCGGCGGGCAGCTACGGCGCGGGCCTGGCGCCGTTCTTCCTCGGGTTGGCCACCTGGATCGGCGCGTTCGTGCTGTTCCTGCTGCTCAGGCCGCTGTCCCGGCGCGGGCTGGCGGCCGGGCAGCCGTCGTGGCGGGTGGCGGTCGGCGGCTGGCTGCCGGGCGTGCTGCTGGGCGCGGCGCAGGTCGTGGTGATGTACGCGGCGGTGACGCTCGTGGTGGACATCCGGCCGGCGCACCCGCTGGGCACGTTGGCGTTCCTGCTGCTGGTGTCGGCGACGTTCGTGGCCGTGCTGCACGCGTTGAACGCCCTGTTCGGCGCGGTCGGCAAGTTCATCGGCCTGGTGCTGCTGATCCTGCAGCTCGTCAGCGCCGGTGGGACGTTCCCGTGGCAGACCATCCCCGTGCCGCTGTACCCGCTGCACTACGGGCTGCCCATGGGCTACGCCGTGGACGGCCTGCGGCACCTCATGTACGGCGGTTCGCTGGGCGGCGTGGGCCGGGACGCGCTGATCCTGGTCGGCTACCTGGCGGCGAGCCTTGCCTTGACGACGCTCGCCGCGTACAAGCAGCGGGTGTGGACGCCGTCTCGCCTCAAGCCCGAGCTGGTGCTGTGACCCGCCCCGGCCGCACCGCCGCGACCAAGCAGAAGCTGTTCGACGCCGCGCTGCGGCTCGTCGGCGAGCGGGGCGCGGCCAGTGTCACGGTCGAGGAGATCGCCGCCGAGGCCGGCGTCGCGAAGGGCACCGTCTACTACAACTTCGCCAGCAAGGACGCGCTGGTGGACGCGTTGCTGCGGCACGGGGTCGACCTGCTGGCGGCACGGCTGAAGGCCGCCGAGGAGCAGGACGACACGGCCGCGGCGATGGCGTCGCTGGTGGACGGGATGCTGGGGTTCTTCGCCGAGTACCCCGCGTTCGGGCAGCTGCTGGTGTCCGAGCTGTGGCGCACGCCCGGTCAGTGGCACGACACGTTGAGCCTGCTGCGCGACGACATCGTGTCCATCGTGCGCGGACAGATGCAGCGGCTGTCCGACGCCGGGCTGCTGCCCGACGGCGTGCAGGTCGGCACGGCGTCGGCGGCGTTGTTCGGCACCCTGCTGGTGACCGCGCTGGACTGGCAGGTGTTCCAGCCCGAACGCAGCCTCGCCGACGTGCGCGAGTCGGTGTTGTCGCTGGTCCGAGGCCTGCGGCCGGGCTGATCAGGGCAGTCGGTGCTCGACCGGCCGACCGGTCCGCAGGTCGCGCAGCACGACCGTGGCCGGCCGGGGGTCGTCCCGACCGGGGCCGAAGTACAGGCCGGGCTGCCGGCGCACGGCGTCGTGGAACTCCAGCACCGTGATGTCGGCGGCGCTGTACCCGTGCTCCTGCCCCATGCGGACACGCTAGCCGGATGACGCCCTAGTGCCGCATCACCCAGGTGTCGATCTCGCCCACCTGGTGCACCGATGGCGGCCTGCCGTCGAGGGCCCGGTGGACGGCTTCCAGCACGCCGACCGAGGCCTCCTCGTGGCTGAGCCAGCGGGTGCTGCCGCCGTGCCGGACGAAGCCGAGCACCACCTGCTGCGTCGGGTGGCCGTCCAGGGCCGGGTCGGGAACCCCCTCCACCGCGTTGATGGAGCCGCTGTCGTGCACCTCGACCACCGGCGCGTGCGGCGCGAGCAGGGGTGCGACGGCCCGCAGCACGGCGTCCCGGTAGCTCGCGTGCACCCACGCCACCAGGAGGTCGGCGGGCCGCTCCAGCACCTCGCGGACCCGGTCGGCCAGCTCGGCCGGTCTGGCCCAGTCCGCCGCCACCGCGACCCGCGCCCCCTGCCCCTTCGTCACCTGCGGCACGTGGTCGCGACCGCGCAGGGCGGCCTTCGCCGCACGACCCAGCACGCCGTCGGGCCGCCTGCTCGGCAGCACCACCTGCCAGCCCTGCGCCAGCAGCTCGTCCGCGCACCCCTTCAGCATCCCGGTACCGCCCAGCACCAACGCCGTCCGCTCGCTCATCGCACCGACTCCTCGCCGCGCTCCGCGGCCCGCCGCAACGGGCCTGACCGCCATTGGTCGACCTCACGCTGCCCGCGCAACCGCACCACCGCGAGCCGGTCCGCGTGCTCGCCGCGGAGCACCTCGCGGACCCGTTCGCCGGTGCGGGCGTGCGACTTCCACGCCCACCGCAACAGGTGCTCCGGATCGGTGAACACCGTGCGCAGGGGCGGTTCGACGTTGCCGTTCCACAGCTCCTGGCGGCGCAGCCGGCGCACCGCCGTCCGCACCGTCACCCGCCGCATCACCACGTGCCGCGGGTGGTCCAGCCAGACCAGCGTGTCGGCGTGCTCCAGCAGCACCGGCCGCGCCAGGCTGTACTGCCACTCGGTGGCCCACGCGTCGCCCTTGACGAACCGGCGCACGTCGTCCTCGAACTCCGGCCTTGGCGTCCACTGTGGACCGTGGAACAGCGAGTCCATCTCCACATAGGACAGCCGGAGGGTGCGGGCGACGAGACTGGCCAGGGTCGATTTCCCGGAGCCGGACGTGCCGGTCACGAGCACCCGGCGCGGCGGGTGCGGCAACTCGTCGGCTGGTCCCAGGAGCGGCACCGAGCCAGGCTACCGCCAACCGACGCCCGGCAACTCCGCCACGCGCACGGGTTCTCCGGTCTCGAAGCTGCGGTTCGCCGCAAAGCCCGTGACCAGCGACAACGCCCCGTCGCGGTGCGTGGCGCGGCGGCCGAGCGGGTCAGGTTGACCCGGTTCGCCGTACAGCACCTCCGTCATCCGCGCGTCCGCGCCGCCGTGCCCGGCGCCACCGGCCGCCAGCGGGATCTCGACGGCCCGCTCGAACAGCGGCTGCACGGTCAGCCGCACGTGCCCCTCCTCGGGGTTGGCCTCCTTGCCGTGCACCGCGGGCTGCTGGCCGCTGACCCAGCTGTTCTCCACGACCTCCAGCTCCAGCCTGCCGCGGCTGCCGTTGACCATCAGCCGGTAGCCCTCCCACGGCGAGTAGGCCGTGAGGTGGTAGGTCAGGTTGGCGCCGTTGGCGTAGCGCACCAGCACCGACATGTCGTCCTCAATGGACACCCCGGGCGCGAACGGGTTGCGGTCGCGGTGGTAGCCGTCGTGGTGCTCGGCGTCGAGGTAGAGCCGGCGCAGCCAGTCGTTCCGCTCGACGTGCAGCGCGAACGGGTCGTCCCGGGCCTCCGGTGAGCCGTGCACCCGGTCGTAGGGCCGGTGGTTGCCGTGGCGCTTGCCGCTCTCGTCGCCGTAGAAGAACAGCCGCCCGTGCGCGTACACGACCTCCGGCACCGAGTCGACCCACCAGTTGAGCAGGTCGAAGTGGTGGGTGGCCTTGTGCACCATCAGGCCGCCGGAACTGGCCTTGTCCCGGTGCCAGCGGCGGAAGTAGTCGGCGCCGTGGCGCACGTCGAGCAGCCACTCGAAGTGCACCGAGCCGATCTCGCCGACCGCGCCGCCGGTCAGCAGCTCGCGGGCCTTCTCGTGCACCGGGTTGTAGCGGTAGTTGAACGTGACCGTGACCTGGCCACCGGTGCGGTCGACCGCGTCGAAGACCTTGCCGACACCGGCCGGGTCGACCGTCATCGGCTTCTCGGTGACGACGTCGCAGCCCGCGTCCAGCGCCTCCACGATGTAGGTGTCGTGGTGGCGGTCGACCGTGCAGACGACGACCACGTCGACCCGCTCGCGCTCGATCATCCGCAGGAAGTCCTCGGCGGCGTAGGTCGGCACCGGCCGGTCGAGGCGTTCGTTGTGCACCGCCATGCGGGTGGGGTTGACGTCGCAGAACGCGACCAGCTCGCCCTGGTCGGAGTGCCGGACGATCGCGTCGACGTGCAGCTCGGCCCGTGCGCCGGTGCCGACGACCGCGTAACGCCTGCGTGCCATGCGTGCCTCCTGGTAAGCGCTTTCCACCACGCTAACAGGCTAGGACCGGACGATGGCCGCCGAGACGAGCCGGCCCGGGGAACGGCCGTGGACTGCCAGACGGGTCCGCCCCCGGGCCGGCCGGTGTCAGCAGGGCGGGAAGAGGCGGCGGGTGCTGTTCGGCGCGGTGTAGGCGGCCGGGTCGCTGAACTCGCAGCCGTAGTCCGGCGCGGCGACGACGGCCGGGTCGTCCACCACGTCCCCGGCGGGCTTGCGGCCGGTGTCCACCCAGGTCAGCAGGTCGTCCCAGGCGGCGCCGACCTCGTTCGGGCTGAACTCGCAGTGGTTGACCGCGCGGATCGCCCGCTGCGCGAGCAGGTGGCCGCGTCCGTTGCGCTCGACGTCGCGCTCGTAGGCCTGCTCCATCGAGAACGGCACGAACAGGTCGCCCAGGTCGTGCAGCGACAGCACCGGCGCGGTCGGGCGGCCGTCGATGCGCGCCACCTCGGTCAGCTTCGGCGTGACGCGGGCCTTCACGTTCTCCGGCAGCACGCGCTGCACCTCGCGGTTGACGTCGACCGGCGCGTTCGGCTCGTACCGGGTCAGGGCGTTGGTGGCGATCTGGCCCGGGTCGGCCGCCAGGCCCTCACCTGCCGACGGCGCGGCCAGGCCGAACAGGAAGTCCTTCCAGAACGCGACCGCCGGCGCCGCACCGGGACGCGGGCCGCCGCTGCGGTTGGTGACGACCGCGGCGAACTGCGCGCCCCGTCCGTTCGGCGTGCCGGTCAGCCCCAGTTCGGCCTGGATCCGCGGCACGACCGAGGTCAGGTAGTCGTCTGGCGCGGGCCACGCGCGGATGCCGCTGATGGCCTGCGCGGTGAGGTTGTAGTCGAGGAAGAAGTCGAACAGCTCGTGGTCACCGAGCACGCCGCACAACGGCAGCGCGCCCCGGTAGAAGCCGGGGAACTGCTCCAGCGACCGACCGATGACGTGACCGCCCATGGAGACGCCGGCGATGAACGTGTCGCGGGGCTTGCCGACCAGCTTGTGGAAGTGCTTGGCCAGCGCGTGCGTGCCCAGCACGCCGGCCTTCACGTCGTAACCGTTGGCGTAGTAGCTGGACGCCGCCCAGGCGAAGCCCTGGTCGAGCAGCTTCTGGCGCAGGCCGTAGCCGGGCGGGTCGACGGTGAGCACGGTGCTCGCGCCGCGGTAGCCGTGCGCCCACATGGCCAGGCGGCCGTTCCAGCGCGGCGGCACCTCGATCGTGTAAGCGGCGTGTTCGTGCACGCCTTGCAGCACCCGCGACGGCTCGCCACCGACCAGCGCCGGAGGCAACGGCGGGTTGTTGATCGTGTAGCCGGGCAGCGGCTGATCACCGGGCGGCGTCGCCGCCGCGGCCGGTGGTGCCAGCAGGACCAGGACGAGCGCCAACCCGAAGATCCGTCGCATAGTGCCCATTCTGCTCACCACCGCAGGTCGGCCACCAGTTCTTCGTGGGTCAACTGGTAGTTCAACGGATAGTTGACCCGGATCACGTCGTCGTCCTCGCGGATCAGGCGCGCACCCAGGAACGCGCGGGCGACCAGGCCGAGCATCGCCTCGTTCTCCCCGAGCACGTCGCCGTGCAACTCCGCGTAGCGCCGATCGGTGGCGAGCCGGACCAGGGCGGTGATCAACTCGGTGCCGACACCCTTGCGCTGCCACGGGTCCACCACGGCCAAGGCGATCTCCGCGGTGTCGTCACCCGTGGCGATCAGCCGGGCGATGCCGATCGGCGTGCCGCGGCACTCGGCGACCACGGCGGCCTTGCGGTAGCCGTCGAGATCGGTCAACCGACGGCGCATGGATGTGGTGAGGCGGGGCACCGGGGCGTGGAAGCGCAGGTAGCGGCTCCGCGGTGACAGGCCGTGGAAGACGGTGTCGACGGCGTGGCCCGCCTCGGCGGCGTGCAGTTCGCGGACTCTCATGACGGACGCCCCTTGGGTTCGGATTCCGAACCCTAGCTGGATCCGTTTTCCGAACGCAAGGAGTATCGTCGTTGGACATGGCCCACGTGAAGGTTGCCGACGAGCTGTGCACCGTGTCGCTGCCCGCCGCCCTGCTGGGCGAGCGGTGGACGTTGCTGCTGCTGAGGCAGGCATTCCTGGGCACGCGCCGGTTCGAGGACTTCCAGACGTCCATGGACATCTCGCGCAGCGTGCTGACCGAACGACTGGGCACCCTGGTCGAGGAAGGCATCCTGCGCCGCGAGGCCTACAAGGACGTCCGAACCCGCTACGAGTACCGACTGACCGAAAAGGGCCTCGACCTCTACCCCGTGCTGATGGCCCTGCGAAAGTGGGGCGACCGCTGGATGTCCCCCGCCGGGGGCCCATCATTCGACCTCCACCACCGCACGTGCGGCGGCGACGTCGGCGTCCACGTCTCCTGCGAGTCCTGCGGCACCGAACTAACCGCCCGCGACGTCCGCGTCACTCCCCTGCGCGACCCCCGTCCTTGACCAAGCCCCGCCCCACAACGGACCCGCCGCCACCCGCCCTTACCGCGCCACAACGGACCCGCAGCCAGCCCACCGAGGCTCGATTTGACATGGGTTCGGGTGCTTTAGGCTGGTCGAAGCCGGCAGGCCCGGCGGGACGCTCTTCCCCGCCGGGCCTGCCGGCTTTGGCCTGCCTGGAGTGCCCGTAAGGGCCCCATGTCAAATCGAGCCGGACTCAACCACCGAGCCGCCTGAACGTTGAACTCAGCTGACCTGAACGTAGGACACGCGCGTTCTGAACGTAGGACACGCGCGTTCTGAACGTTCGACTCACGACCGCGAGGCGAGCACCCGCTCCACCACCGAGATCACGAAGATCAATAGCGCACCGGTCGGCCATGGCCACCCCCTTCGTCACCACGAATGATGAGCGGGCGGTGTGGCGGGCGAAGTACGGGTGTCCGTCGCACCCACCCAGCCTGACCAGGCGAAACAGTCAGTGGGCAGCGGCGTCCCAGGAGCGGCCCACGCCCACCGAGACCTCCAACGCCACCGACAACTCGTACGCGCCACCCATCTGCGCGCGCACCAGCGCCTCGACCTGCTCCCGCTCCCCCTCGGCGATCTCCAGCACCAGTTCGTCGTGCACCTGCAGCAGCATCCGCGACCGCAGCCCCGACTCCTCCAGCGCCCGGAACACGCCGAGCATCGCCACCTTGATGATGTCCGCCGCGCTGCCCTGGATCGGCGCGTTCAACGCCATCCGCTCGGCCATCTCCCGGCGCTGCCGGTTGTCGCTGGTCAGGTCGGGCAGGTAGCGGCGCCGGCCGAGGATCGTCTCGGTGTAGCCCTTCTTCCGCGCGTCCTCGACCACGGCGTGCAGGTAGTCGCGCACCCCGCCGAACCGGGCGAAGTACGCCTCCTTCTGCTCCCGCGCCTCGGCCGCCGAGATCCGCAACTGCTGCGCCAGCCCGTACTCCGAGAGCCCGTAGGCCAGCCCGTACGACATGGCCTTCACCCGGCGGCGCTGCTCGGCGGTGACCTCCGAGGTCGGCACGGAGAACGCCCGCGACGCGACGAACGTGTGCAGGTCCTCCCCGCTGCGGAACGCCTCGATCAGCCCCTCGTCCTCGGACAGGTGCGCCATGATCCGCATCTCGATCTGGCTGTAGTCCGCGGTCATCAACTCGGCGTAGCCCGGCCCGACCACGAACGCCTCGCGGATGCGCCTGCCCTCGTCCGTGCGGATCGGGATGTTCTGCAGGTTCGGGTCGGTGGACGACAGCCGCCCCGTCGCCGCGATCGTCTGGTGGAACGTGGTGTGGATGCGGCCGTCGTCGGCCACCGACTTGAGCAGGCCGTCCACGGTCGACTTGAGCCTGGTCACGTCCCGGTGCGCGAGCAGGTGCTGCAGGAACGGGTGCTGGGTCGACTCGAACAGGTTCTGCAGCGCGTCCGCGTCCGTGGTGTACCCGGTCTTGGTCTTCTTCGTCTTCGGCATCTGCAGCTCGTCGAACAGCACGGTCTGCAGCTGCTTGGGCGAGCCGAGGTTGATCTCCTTGCCGATCACCGAGTACGCGTCCTGCGCGGCCTGCTTCACACCCGCCGCGAAGTGTGCCTCCAACGCCGCCAAGTGCTCGGCGTCGATCGCGATGCCGACCGCCTCCACCTCGTCCAGCACCATCATCAGCGGCAGCTCCAGCTCGGCCAGCAGCGGCTCCTGGCCGGTGGCGACCAGCTCCGCGTCCAGCGCGTCGGCCAGCTCCGCCACCGCGAACGCCCGCACGATCGCCGCCTGCGCGGTCTTCTGCCGCTCCTCGGACTCGTCGGCCAGCAGCGACAGCTGGCCGTCGTCGGGCTCCTCGGCCCGCAGCTCGCGCTTGAGGTAGCGCAGCGCCAGGTCGTCCAGCGCGAACGACCGCTGGCCGGGCCGCACCAGGTAGGCGGCCAGCGCGGTGTCGCTGCTCACCCCGCGCAGCTCCCACCCGCGCGCCCGCAGCTGCCGCAGCGGCAGCTTCAGGTCGTGCGCCGCCTTGGCCACCGACTCGTCGGCCAGCCACGCGGCCAGCGCGTTCTCGTCGGCCTCGGTCAGCGAGCCGACCTCGACGTACCCGCCCTCACCCCCGACCGCGGCCAGTGCCAGGCCCTCCAGCTCGCCGCCGGCGGAGCGGAACGCGATGCCGACCCGCCCCGACCGGGCGTGCGCGTCGAGCCAGGACGCCACCGAACCCGCGGGCACCTCACCGCCGCTGACCGTGAAACCCTCCTCGGCCTCCGGCTCGGCGGTGGACAGGGTGGAGAACAGCCGGTCCCGCAGCACCCGGAACTCCAGCTCGTCGAACAGCCGGTGCACCGCGTCGCGGTCCCACGGCCTGGCCTCCAACCCGGCGGGGCCGACGGGCAGCTCCACGTCGCGCACCAGCTCGGTGAGCTGCCGGTTCAGCATGATGTTGGACAGGTTCGCCCGCAGCGCGTCGCCGACCTTGCCCGGCACCTCGTCGATGTGGTCGATGAGCCCGTTCAGCGAACCGAACTGGGTGAGCAGCTTCACGATCGTCTTCGGACCGACGCCGGGGGTGTTCGGCAGGTTGTCCGACGAGTCGCCGCGCACCGCCGCGTAGTCGGCGTACAGCTCCGGCGGCACGCCCTGCTTCTCCAGCACCAGCTCGGGGGTGTAGCGGGCCAGCTCGGACACGCCCTTGACCGGGTACAGCACCGTCACCTCGTCGGTGACCAGCTGCAACGCGTCGCGGTCGCCGGTGCAGATCAGCACCTCGTAGCCCAGCGCCGTGGCCTGCGTGGTGAGCGTGGCGATCAGGTCGTCCGCCTCGTAGTTGGCCTTGGACAGCACCGGGATGTTCAGCGTGCCCAGCACGTCCTCGATCAGGCTGACCTGACCTCGGAACTCGTCCGGCGTCTCGCTGCGACCGGCCTTGTACTCCGCGTAGGCCTCGGTGCGGAACGTCTTGCGCGAGACGTCGAACGCCACCGCGACGTGCGTCGGCTTCTCGTCCCGCAGCAGGTTGATGAGCATCGACGTGAAGCCGTAGACCGCGTTGGTGGTCTGACCCGTGCCCGTCTGGAAGTTCTCCTTGGGCAGCGCGAAGAAGGCGCGGTAGGCCATGGAGTGACCGTCGACCAGCAGCAGGCGGGAGGCTTCTGAAGTGCTCACGCGCCGAGTCTAGGGTGGGGGTCCGACAGTTCCGCACCGACTGGAGCAACCGTGACGCCAGCACCCGAGGACATCCCCGGCGCCGACCAGGCCGTCGCCCACGAGCAGCTCACCTCGAAGCTGGGCATCGAGATCACCCGATGGGATGCCGACCAACTCGTCGGCACGATGCCGGTGAAGGGCAACCGCCAGCCGTACGGGCTGCTGCACGGCGGGGCGAACGCGGCGCTGGCGGAGACCCTGGGCTCGGTCGCGGCGGCCATGCACGCGGCGCCGGACCGGCTGGCGGTCGGTTTGGAGCTGTCCTGCACGCACCACCGGGGTGTCACCGAGGGCGTCGTCACGGGGGTGTGCACGCCGATCCACCGCGGCCGCAGCACCGCCACCTACGAGATCGTCATCACCGACGACCAGGGCAGGCGCGCCTGCACGGCCCGGCTCACGTGCTTCCTCAAGGATCGCCCGAAATAAGAGAAGCACCGAAAGTGTGAAGGTGCGGTTCGGTCCGCCGAGGTGTGCAATTCAAGGTGACCCGGTGAGTCGGAGGTGGGCGTGCGGCGCGTGGTGGCGGTGATGGCCGTGGTGCTGGTGGCGGCCGGGTGCGGTGACACCCCGGTCGTGGCCGGGCCGGAGACCACGGCGTCGTCGGCGCCGACGTACCCGGTGCCCGCGCAGACCGTGCGGCCGGACGAGAAGCCGCTCAAGATTCCCACCACCGCGGACGGCGACACGGCGTTCACGCTGGTCGGGCTCACCACCGGGATGCCGACGCTGATCGGCAGCCACGCCGAGTTCCACGCCAAGGGCCAGTTCGTCCGGATCCGGATGAGCGTGATCAACAACGGGCGCAGCAGCGTGTCGTTCGACGCGCGCAGGCACGTGCTGATCGACGACCGCGAGGCCGAGCACCAGGTGGACGCGCAGGCCATGACCATCAAGCGGCAGCCGGAGACGATCGACCTCGGCGCGAACGTGCGCCTGGAGTACGACGTCTACTACGACCTGCCCGAGGACGCGAAACCGCTCGCCCTGCGCGTGTACGGCGGTCCGACGCTGACCGACCTGAAGGACGAGTCGAGCACGGAGATCCCGCTGGCCCAGCCCTAGCCGGGCCGGCGGGATCATCCGGTGACCGTCAGTGACCGCCGAGGTACGCCGCGCGCACCTGGGGGTCGTCCAGCAGCTCCGGCCCGGGTGCGCTCTTCACGACCCGGCCGGTCTCCAGCACGTACGCGCGGTCGGAGAGCTTCAGCGCCTGCTGCGCGTTCTGCTCGACCAGCAGCACGGTCGTGCCGCGCTTGTTGATCTCCTTGATGATCTCGAAGATCTGCGCGATGAGCATGGGCGCGAGGCCCATCGACGGCTCGTCCAGCAGGAGCACCTTCGGCTTGGTCATCAACGCCCGGCCGATGGCGATCATCTGCTGCTCGCCGCCGGACATCGTGCCGCCGAACTGGCTCTTGCGCTCCGCCAGCCGCGGGAACAGCTCGTAGACCTCGGCCAGGTCGGCGTCGAGCGCGTCCTTGCGGGTGTAGGCGCCCATCAGCAGGTTCTCCTGCACCGTCATGCCGGGGAACACGCCGCGGCCTTCCGGTGACTGGCCGATGCCCGCCATGACCCGCTTGTGGCCGGGCATCTTGGAGATGTCCTCGCCGTTGAACAGGATCTGGCCGCTGGTCAGCGGGCGCAGGCCCGAGATGGTCTTCAGCGTGGTCGTCTTGCCCGCGCCGTTGGCGCCGATGAGCGAGACGATCTCACCGTCCTCGACCTCCAGGCTGATGCCCTTGATCGCGGCGATCTTGCCGTAGTGGACGTGGACGTCCTTGAGCTCAAGAAGCATCTTCGGACACCCCCAGGTACGCCTCGATGACCTTCGGGTTGTTCTGCACCTCTTGCGGGAGCCCTTCTGCGATCAGCTGGCCGAAGTCCAGCACCGCCACGCGGTCGCTGACGCCCATGACCAGGCTCATGTCGTGCTCGATCAGCAGCACGGTCCGACCGCTGTCGCGGATCTTGCGGATGAGCGTCTGGAGCGCTTCCTTCTCGGCCGGGTTCATGCCGGCCGCGGGCTCGTCCAGCAGCAGCAGCTTCGGGTCCGTGGCCAGGGCGCGGGCGATCTCCAGCCGCCGCTGGTCGCCGTAGGGCAGGTTCTTCGCGGTCTCGGTCATCCGGCCGGGGATGCC
The DNA here is from genome assembly GCF_001905065.1 of Saccharothrix sp. CB00851. Classification (NCBI taxonomy): domain Bacteria; kingdom Bacillati; phylum Actinomycetota; class Actinomycetes; order Pseudonocardiales; family Pseudonocardiaceae; genus Saccharothrix; species Saccharothrix sp. CB00851. The sequence continues at coordinate 75,995 of NZ_LWLC01000011.1, read as the reverse complement.
GACGAAGTCGAGCAGCTCCCGGGCCAGCTCACGGCCGCGCTTCTCCTCCTTGCGGTGCCACGGCAGGCCGAGCGTGGCGCCGATCGCACCGGTCTTGTGGTGCGCGTCCGCGCCGACCATCACGTTCTCCAGCGCCGACATGTTGTGGAACAGCCGGATGTTCTGGAACGTGCGGGCGATGCCCTGCTTGGTGATCTTGAACCGCTTGGTGCCGTCGAGCCGGGCGCCGTTGAACAGCACCTGGCCCTCGGTGGGCTGGTAGACGCCGGTGACCACGTTGAACACCGTGGTCTTGCCCGCGCCGTTCGGCCCGATCAGGGCGAAGATCTCGCCCTGGCCGACGCTGATCTTCGCTTCGCGGAGCGCGACCACGCCGCCGAAGCGCATGGTCACGTTGTCCAGCTGAAGGACGGGAGTGCTCACTTGGCCGCCTCCGTCGAGACATCGGTGTCCGGACCCGCGACCTCGGCGCCCATCGCGCCCATGCCGCCGGTGCCCTCGTGCAGTTCGGCCTTGCGCCTGCGGGAGGGCAGCAGGCCCTCCGGCCGCAACGCCATCATCAGCACCAGCACGCCGCCGAACAGCAGGATGCGGTACTCGGCCGGGTCCTTGCCCAGCGCTTCCTTCAGCCAGTCGACCTCGCGGAACCGCTCGGGCAGCCAGGCGATGACGAACGCGCCGAGCATGACGCCGGGCAGGTTGCCCGCGCCGCCGAGGACGACCGCCGCGAGGATGGTCGCGGACAGGATGAACGGGAACGTGCCCGGCTCGATGAACACGGCCTTGCCCGCGTAGATGCCGCCGGCCAGACCGCCGATCATCGCGCCGATGGCGAACGCGAGCAGCTTGAACTTGAACGTCGGCACGCCCATCAGCTCGGCCGCGTCCTCGTCCTCCCGGATCGCCGCCCACGCGCGGCCGACGCGGCTCTTCTGCAGCCGCACCGAGAAGATGATCACCACCGCGATGGCGGCGACCATCAGGTAGTAGTACGGGGCGGGCAGCACGCCGAACTCCAGGCCGATCGCCGGCATGTCCGTCGGGTGCGGGATGTTGGGGATGCCGCGCGCGCCGCCGATCTCGTCGGTGTTGTTCGCGGTGATGCGGATGATCTCACCGAAACCGAGCGTCACGATCGCCAGGTAGTCGCCGCGCAGCCGCAGCGTCGGCGCGCCGAGGATGACGCCGGAGACCGCCGCCAGGAAGATGCCGAACAACACCGTCGGCCAGTACCACCAGCCGTGCTCGGTGGCGAAGTAGGCCAGCGTGTAGCCGCCGATGGCGAAGAACGCCACGAAACCGAGGTCGAGCAGGCCCGCTTGGCCGACGACCACGTTCAGGCCGATCGCCAGCAGGATGTAGGTGCCGATCGGGTAGATCAGCACCGTCGTCCAGTCCGCGCCGGGCGACATGAACGAGCCGATCCACGGGGCGGGCAGGATCAGCGCGAACACGAGCGCGCCGAGGTACACCACGGTCCGCTGCCAGGTTTTGGCGCGTTCCCACCAGTCGCGTGCGCCGTCGAACAGGGCGCCGACGCGCCTCAACGGATTCGCGTTGCCAGTCACTCCGTTGCCTTTCATGCGCGGGCCTTCTGCAGGGATTCGCCGAGGATGCCGGTCGGGCGGAACATCAACACGACCACCAGCACGGTGAACGCGATCACGTCCTTCCACTCCGAACCCAGGAAGATCGCGCCCCAGTTCTCGATGAGGCCGAGCACGATACCGCCGAGCAGCGCGCCGCGCAGGTTGCCGATACCGCCGAGGACGGCCGCGGTGAACGCCTTGATGCCGAGCACGAAACCGACGTTGAAGACGGTGTTCTCGAACTCCATCAAATACAGCGCGCCCGCGACACCCGCCATCGCGCCACCGAGGAGGAACGTGACCCGCACGATGTTGTCGATGCTGACGCCCATGAGCACGGCCGCTTCGGGGTCTTGCGCCGTGGCGCGGATACCGCGGCCGATCTTGGTCTTGTTCACCAGGCGGTCCAGCGCGATCATCATGATGACCGCGGCGACCACGACGATGATGTGGTCGGTGCGCACCGCGGCGTTGCCGATGGTGAACACCGTGTCGCGGTCCACGATCCGCGGCGAGGACTGCTGGTTGCGCCCGGCGTTGCCGGTCAACCACGGGATGATCACGAGGGCGAACAGCTCCTGCAGGAAGAGCGACGCGCCGATCGCGGAGATGAGCGCGGTGAGCCTGGTCGCGCCCTTCTTGCGCAGCGGCCGGTAGGCCACGAGCTCCAGCAGCATCGCGGCGCCGCCGGAGATAGCCGCGGACGCCACGATGATCAACAGCATCACGCCGAACAGGGCGATCCCGGTCAGCGGCGCCGCGGGGGCGATCGCCGTGATCACCACCAGCGACGTGAAGGTGCCGATCATGAAGATCTCGGAGTGCGCGAAGTTGATCAGACGCAGCACGCCGTAGACCATCGTGTAGCCGAGGGCGATGAGCGCGTAGATGGAGCCGAACACCAGCCCGCCCACCGTGCTGGGCAGGAACTGGTTGAGGAAATCATCAAGCATGACAGGTTTGCCTCACGAGACGGGCGGGGAGAGAAACTTCGCCATAGTGGTGGGGAGCGGGAGTTGTCGTTCCCACGACACTCCCGCTCCCCAGCGCGCTAGCTTGCTTACCTGATCCGTCTGTCGGATCAGCCCTCGAGCTTCGCTTCCTCCGCGGCACCCAGCAGCTTCACCTTGCCGTCGACGACCTGGTAGATGAAGATCGCGTTGTTCTCCGGCTCGCCGTTCGCCTTGAACTTGATCGGCTTGGAGACGCCCTCGAAGCTGACGCCCTTGAGGAACTCGTTGATCTTCTCGCCGGTGGTGTTGCCCGCCTCCACGGCCTTGATGAACGCGGTCGCGGCGTCGTAGCCCTCGGTCGCGTAGATCGCGGGGTCGACGTTGGCGCTCTTCTTGTAGTTGTCGAAGAACGTCTTCAGCGCGCCGGTCACGTCGGGCGTCGGGATGTTGCACGGGCAGGCGAGGACGGCGCCCTCGGCGGCCGCGGTGCCCGCGCCGGTGACGAGCTGCTGGTCGAGCGAGCCGTCACCGGAGGCGAACGTGGCCGTCACCTTGGCGTCGCGCAGCTGCTTGAGCAGCCGGCCGGCCTGCGCGTAGTAACCACCGAAGACGATCACGTCGGGGTTCGACGCGGCAACCTTGGTGACCGTGGACGAGTAGTCGGACGCGTCCTTGGAGAACTTGTCCCGCTCGACCGTGACGTTCGACTTCTCGAACGACTGGGCGACGGCGTCGGCCAGGCCGACGCTGTACTCCTGGTCGTCGGACAGGACGAACGCCTTCTTCGGGCTCTTGGCCTTCACCAGGAAGTCCGCGATGCCGGGGCCCTGGTCGGCGTCGTTGGCCACGACGCGGTGCCAGTAGGTCCAGCCGTTCTCGGCCAGACCGGGGTTCGTGGCCGACGGCGACACGCTGGGGATCTTGCCCTCTTCCAGCTGCCCGCCGATGGCCTTGGACTCACCGGAGAAGGCCGGGCCGATGAGGGCCACGATCTTGTCCTGGGTGATGGCCTTCGTGATCAACGAGGTGGCCTGGTCCGCCTTGCCCTGGCTGTCGTACTGCACCAGCTCGATCTTGACCTTGGGGTTCTTGGCGTTGTACTCCTCGACCGCCATCACCGCACCGTTCCGGGGCGGGATCACGATCGCCGCGTTCTCACCGGTGAGGTCACCCATGAACCCGATCTTGACCGAGGTGACGTCGCCACCCGCTTCGCCACCGCCGCCGCCTCCGGCACAAGCCGCGAGCACCAGCGACGAAGCCGCCGCCAGCGCCAGAACTCGGCCGAGTCGTGCTCCTGACACCGGAATACCTCCCATGACACCAACCATCCCGCCGGTAGGCGGAGCCCTCACACGAGGGCGTGGGTTAGGGCAGGAACGTAGCTTCAGTTGCAGCCGCTGAACAGGTGGACTTACTGCTCTGTGTCCACATCGTGACGGTTGTCACGGGGAAATCCCCCACGTTAACAAGCTCAAATCCAGCTCAAATCGCCGCAGGTCACATGGTCAATGCGAACAGTAACCGAGAATGACCTGACCGACCGTCCGATACTCGAACGTGTATCACTCTCGGGGATACTTCACCCGAAGTTTTCGATGACGGCTTCGGCCACTGCCTTCATCGTGGTGCGCCGATCCATCGCGGTGCGCTGCACCCAGCGGAATGCCTCGGGCTCCGACAGACCCTGCTTGGTCATCAGCAATCCCTTGGCGCGCTCGACGACCTTGCGCGTCTCCAGCCGCTCGGTCAGCCCGGCGACCTCGTTCTCCAACGCCTGCAGCTCGGCGAACCGGCTCATCGCCAGCTCGATCGCGGGCACCAGGTCGCGCTTGGCGAACGGCTTGACCAGGTAGGCCATCGCACCCGCGTCACGGGCGCGCTCCACCAGGTCGCGCTGGCTGAACGCGGTGAGGATGACCACCGGCGCGATGCGCTTGCCCGCGATCACCGACGCGGCCTCGATGCCGTCGACCTTCGGCATCTTCACGTCCATGATCACCAAGTCGGGCCGCAGCTCGGTGGCCAGCGTGACCGCCTCGTCGCCGTCGGCGGCCTGACCGGCCACCTCGTACCCCTCTTCGCGCAGCATCTCGACCAGGTCGAGGCGGATGAGGGCTTCGTCCTCGGCCACGAGCACGCGCCGGGGCGCGACCTCGGGCTGGGCCTCGGCAGCCTGTTGGGTCACCGGGGTCCTCCTGACACTCTGACGGGCGGCTCGACGCGGTCGCGTCGGACGAAACCGCAGTCTACCGGCGTGCACCGCGCCGTCCGCGCGGTTGGGCCGTGATCACGGCCACCGGCGAGGACTTCGTCGGTTCGGACGGCTCCGCTGGTCCGAACGCCGTGGGTGAACACCTCCCCGGGCAGGTGTCGCCCGCCCGGGGAGGTGCGGCTCACTTGACCGCCTGCGGCGGCTCCCACCAGCCGGTGACGCCTTCGGGCCACTCCATCGCGGCCAGCGCGGGCTCGTGCTCGGGGTCCGGCGCGTCGACCTCGCGCAGGAACAGGTCGTACCAGCCGGTGGACAGCCCGAGGCCGCCGCCCGCACTGGGGATCTCCACCGCGCCGGGCAGGCCGAACACGGGGTGCAGCAGGTGGTCGGCGACCTTCGGCACGCCCAGGCTCGCGGGCCACTCGACCCACCACCGGTCACCCTGCGCCAGCGCGCGCACCCACGGCGCCGCGCTGAACAGGTGGTAGCGGCGCAGCACTGCGCTGCCCACCCCGGTCGGGTAAGGCGTCTCGGCCAGGTGGTCGCGCTCGACGGCGGCCAGCGGGCCGTCGATGAACGCGGCGCTCAGGCCACGGCCCTTGAGCAGCGTGCGCACGTACTTCATGCCGTCGGCCCAGGCCCGCTCGTCCACACCCGCGAGGTGCACAGCCGCGTCCAGCCCGACCAGTCGCAGCTCCACCGAGCGCGGGTGGTGGGTGACGCGCAGCCCGGCCACGCCCGCCACCCACGAGTCGTCGTGGCGCGGCAGCAGCTCGTACAGCAGCGGGCCGAGGGCGTGGTCGGTGAGGTGGACGCGCGGGTGCCTGCCCGGTTCGACGGTGCGGAACGCGTGCGCCGGGCGCAGCATGCTCGCGGGCGGGCGCAGTTGCAGGTGCAGGCCCGCGTCGATGCCCGCCTTCAGCAGCACGCACTCCAGCGCGCGCTGGTCGTCCTCCTCGGCGTCGGGCAAGAACAAGCCCCGCACGTCGGCCTCGCCGCGCAGGGCGTCCACCACGCGTTCGCGGCGGTCGTCGGGCAGGTCGTGCAGCACGGCCTTCACCGCGGGCACGGCCTGGGTGAGGTTCTCGCCGGTGTAGCGCCGGCGGAGGTCGACCAGCTGTTCGGTCAACGATGATCGCGCCATGGCAGTCCTCGCTCCCGCCGCCCGGCTCGGCGCAACAAGGACGCGTCACGCGTCGTTCAACGGACTTCGGTGATCCCTCGTGAGCAGGGGTGCCTTCACCCCGCGGCGGATCACGCCACCCGTTGCCGGGGAGTGGCTCCAGCCTCACGTCTGCTCACACACGCCGTTTCCGACGATAGCAAAACGGGTGCTACAGCGACGACTCCCGCACGATCAGGCGGTAGTGGGCGGTGGTGCGGAAACCGTCGCTGCGGCCGTCGATCAGCAGGTCGTGCTCGCCGGGCGGCAGCGGCGGGATGTGCACCCACAGCCCGCAGGCGTAGGTGCGGAACGTGCCTTCCTCGCCGGTCACCGCGTTGGCCTCGGTGCCGCGGAACGTGATGCGGTCGGGCCCGAGGCGTCGCACGTCCTGCGGTCGCCCGTCGAGCGTGACCTCGCCGTAGGCGTTCTCGGCGGTGTCCGCGCAGGCGTCGGCGGTGTCGGCGGTGTGGTTGACGACGGGCCCGACTAGCTCGCGGCCGGCGGGAACCTCGCAGGTGCGCTCCACCGCGCCGCCGAACGTGCCCGCGACGAACCACAGGTCCGCGGGCTGGTCCACCGCGCAGAACTCGCCGGTGTCGTCGACGACCGGGTTGCGGCTGGTCGGGCTGGACGCGGCCCAGGTCCACCAGCGCGCCTGCACGTCGTCCGGTTCGGGGCCCGGTGCGCCGGGCACCGCCGACGTGCAGCCGGCGAGCAGCGCGAGGAGGACTACCAGGGACAATCGGGGCACGGCGCATGATGACACGACCGGGTGACGTTGCCCGGGAGGCCGTGCGTCCCTAGCGTCTGGCTCATGGTGAGCGGGGCGGAGCGGTTGCTGGGTGTGCTGGCCGCGCACGGCGTCGAGGTCGTGTTCGGGTTGCCCGGCGTGCACAACCTGCCCGTGTGGGAGGCGCTGCGGACCTCCGGCATCCGGCTGGTCGGCGTCCGGCACGAGCAGACCGCGGTGTACGCGGCCGACGGCTACGCCCGCGCCACCGGGCGGCTGGGCGTCGCGCTGGTGACCACCGGGCCGGGCGCGGCGAACTGCCTGGGCGCGACCGGCGAGGCGTACGCGTCGGGGTCGCCGGTGCTGGTGATCGCCACCGACATCCCGTCCACGCTGCGCCGTCCCGGCGAGTACCGGGGCACGCTGCACGAGACGCGGGACCAGCGGGCGATGTTCCTGCCGGTGGTGAAGGGCGGCTGGACGCTGCGGGCGGCCGAGTCGGTCGGCATCTACGCCGACAGCGCCGCGCTGCTGGCCACCGCCGCGCCGCAGGGACCGGTGTACCTGGGCGTGCCGACCGACTTCCTCACCGCGGACGCGGGCGTGTGGAACCGGATCCCGACCCGTGCGCCGTCGGTGCCGGACGTGGCGGCGGGCGTGGAGCTGGTGGCGGCTGCCGAGCGGCCGCTGATCTGGGCAGGCGGCGGCGCGGCGCGGTCGGGCGCGGGTGCGGCGGTGGGTGAGCTGGCCTCGCGCATCGGCGCGCCGATCGTCACCACGTACGGCGCACGCGGGCTGGTCGACCACCCGCACGTGGTGCACGGTCCCGTGCACCTGCCCGAGGTCGGCGCGCTGTGGGACGAGGCCGACCTGGTCATCGGGGTGGGCAGCGACTTCGACGGGATGATGACGCAGAACTGGCGGCAGCCCGCGCCGCCCCGGTTGCTGAACGTCAACGTCGAGGCGATCCGCAACTACCGGCCGGACGTGACGCTGCGCGGTGACGCCCGGATGGTGGTGTCGGCGCTGGCTGCCGCCGTGCCCGAGCGGCCGGACACCGGCGTGGCCGAGCGGGTCGCCGAGCTGAACGACCTGGTGCGCAAGGCGGTGGAGGCCGACGAGCCGCGCGCGGTGCCGTTGCTGGAGGCGCTGGAAGGACACCGGGTCGTGGCGGACATGTGCGTGGCCGGGTACTGGGTCGGCGGGTTCGGCCGGATCACCCGGCCGCGCGGCCTGGCTTACCCGGTGGGGTGGGGCACGCTCGGCTTCGGCTTCCCCGCCGCGCTGGGTGCCGCCGTGACCGGGCGGGTGGTGGCCGTGTGCGGTGACGGCGGTTTCCTGTTCGCCGTGGGCGACCTGGCCACGGCCGCGCAGGAGCAGCTGCCGGTGACCGTGGTGCTGGTGGACGACAACGGGTACGGGATGCTGCGGCACGACCAGGCGCGGGCCGGGCACGAGCCGTTCGGCGTGGACCTGCGGTCACCGGACTTCGTCGCGCTGGTGCGGAGCTTCGGCATCGAGGCGTCCGTTGTGGACGGTTTCGGGAGGGACTTCCGCGCGCGGCTGGACGACTACGCCGCGCGGTCCGGGCCGAACGTGCTCGTGGTGCGCGCGGCGGCGCTGAAACCACCGGTCAACACGTCGCCGCGCTGGTATCGCGCGGCATAGCGCGTTCGGAGATCCCCACATCCCTTAGGGTGTCGAACATGAGTTCGAATCAACGCGTGTGGCCCGCGGCGGACGCACCTGACGAGCTGCGGTTGATGACCGAGTTCCTGACCTTCCTGCGTCTGACGGCCGTGTCGAAGGTGGAGGGCCTGAGCTGGGAGGACGCCTCGGCCTCGCCGATCCCGACGTCACCGGTGGTGAGCGCGCTCGGCGTGCTGCGGCACTTGACGGCGGTCGAGCGGTGGTGGCTGTCGATCGAGGCGGGTGGCGTGGAGCTGCCGTCGCTGTGGGGTGCGGACGCGGACGCGTCGTGGCGCCTGCACGAGGGCGACACGGTCGAGTCGGTGATCGCCGAGTACCGCGCCGAGTGGAGGCGGTCGGCCGACGCGCTGCAGGGGCTCGGCCCGGACGACCGGACGCGCGGCGACCATGACGGCAAGGGTCGCACCGTGCGCTGGGTCCTCGCCCACCTGGTGCAGGAGACCGGCAGGCACGTCGGCCACCTGGACTTCCTGCGCGAGCTGGCGGACGGCGAGAAGGGCGAGTAGCGCGGGGCGGGGCATTCGGACCGGTGGGAGGTGGACGTGGGCGCGTTGGACGGGGTCGTGATCGCGGACTTCGGGCGGGTGCTGGCCGCGCCGTACGCGACGATGGTGCTGGCCGACCTCGGTGCCGAGGTGGTCAAGGTCGAGCACCCGCGCGGTGACGAGACGCGGGCCTGGGGTCCGCCGCACGCGCGCGGTGAGGCCACGTACTTCCTCTCGGTGAACCGGAACAAGCGCTCGCGGGTGCTGGACCTGGCCACGGCGGAGGGCCGTGCGGCGGCGTGGGAGCTCGCGCTGGGCGCGGACGTGCTGGTGGAGAACTTCCGGCCGGGCACCATGCGGAAGTTCGGGCTCGACTACGAGACGCTGGCCGAGCAGCACGGGCGGCTCGTCTACTGCTCGGTGACGGGGTTCGGCGCGGGCCGGGGCGCCCACCTGCCGGGCTACGACCTGCTGGTGCAGGCGGTCGGCGGGCTGATGAGCGTGACCGGCGCGGACGAGCCGACCAAGGTCGGTGTGGCGCTGGTGGACGTGCTGACCGGGATGCACGCGGCCGTGGGCATCCTCACCGCGCTGCGGCACCGCGACGCGACCGGCGAGGGTCAGCTGGTGGAGGTCGACCTGCTGTCCGTGCTGCTGTCGAGCATGGTCAACCAGAGCGCCGGCTACACGCTGGCCGGGGTCGTGCCCGGACCGCTGGGCAACCGGCACCCGTCGATCGCGCCCTACGAGGTGTTCCCGACGGCCGACCGGCCGGTGGTGCTGGCCGTGGGCAACGACCGGCAGTTCACCCGGCTGTGTGAAGCGCTGGACCTGCCGCCGGACCCGCGGTTCGCCACGAACGAGCGGCGGGTCGCGCACGTGCGGGAGCTGGCGGAGCGGGTGGGCGCGCGGTTGCGGACGCGTCCGGCGGCGCACTGGTTCGAGGTGCTGACGCCGCTGGGCGTGCCGTGCGGTCCGGTGAACGACCTGGCCGGTGCGTTCGCGCTGGCCGAGTCGCTCGGCCTGCGGCCCACCGCCGACGTCGACGGGCTGCCGCTGGTGGCGAACCCGATCCGGCTGTCCGCGACCCCGCCGACGTACCGGCTGCCGCCGCCGAAGCTTGGTGGTGACGCGAGCGGGTGAACGGGCGTGCGTCGCCCGGCGACGGCTGATTGGATCAACGCCCATGCGCCACCTGGTCGCGGTGCTCGCCGCGTTCGTGCTGTCCGTGTCCGCCGCACCGGCGTACGCCGCCCATGCCGCACCGTCCGCTCCCCCGCGCGTCGAGGTCGACTTCACCGGCGCCGTGTCGTTGGACGGCTGCTCGGGCTCGGTGGTCCGGCCGCCCGAGCACCAGCCGTCCGACCCAGCCCTGGTGATGACGAACGGGCACTGCGTGCGGTTCATGGACCCCGGCGTGGTCGTGGTCGACCAGCCGTCGGACAAGAAGTTCACGCTGCTCGCCGGCAACGGCGAGGACGAGCTCGGCACCCTGCGCGCGGACACCCTGGTCTACGCCACGATGACCGGCACCGACGTCGCCCTGTACCGGATCACCGCCACCTACGGCGAGATCGAGGCGATGGGCGGCCGGGCGCTGGAGCTGTCGGCGGAGCACCCGGGCACCGGCATCGACATCGGCGTGGTGTCGGGCTTCTGGCGGCACATCTACTCGTGCCAGGTGGACGGTTACGTGCACGAGCTGCGCGAGGGCCGGTGGAGTTGGCAGGACTCGATGCGCTACAGCAAGGACTGCCGCACCAGGGGCGGCACGTCCGGCTCCCCCGTGGTGGACGTGGCCACCGGCAAGGTGGTGGCGGTCAACAACACCGGCAACGAGGACGGCGAGCGGTGCACCGACAACAACCCGTGCGAGGTGGACGAGAACGGTGAGGTGACCGTGCGCCAGGGCATCGGGTACGCGCAGCAGACCTACCAGATCGTGCCGTGCCTGACCGGGGGCGGCCGGGTTGACCTGACCGCTCCCGGTTGCGGGCTGGCGAAACCGGCGGCGTAGAGCTCTAGGGTTCGAATCGCTCACCGGTCAGGGCCTGGACCGCCGCCATCGGGTTGCCCAGGTGGTAGTGGTCCACGGCCAGGTAAGTCGGGGTCTTGCGGGCGGCGGGCTCGCAGAACCGGCGGGCCCGGTCGGCGAGCTTGCCGTTGTCCGTGGTCGCGGTGCCGGTGAACGGGACGTCGCGGAAGTGGTTCATCACGAACAACGGCCGGAATCCGGGCTCGGTGCGGGTCAGCGGCGTACCCCAGCGGCTGTAGCAGGACCAGTCCGAAGTGCCCAGGCCCGAGCCCATCGACCAGTGGTTCTCCACCGTCCACTCCGGCTGGTACATCACGCCGAAGCTGTCACGCGGCACGGCGTCACCGGAACGGCTGTGGTCGGTGAAGATCATCAGGCGCTTGCCGGTGGCGCGCAGGGTGTTCAGCGTGGGCCAGCCGTTCGCCCGCACGCCCGCCTGGTCCGGGCGGAACAGGATGTCGCCCAGGCCCGTGACGCGGCTCAGCTCGGCGCGCAGCACCTCGGCGGAGACGTAGTCCTCCAGGAAGATCGTGACGAACTCGGTCGGGTTGCGGTGCAGGAAGTCCACGACCCGCTGCACGTCGACCCACAGCGCCACCGGGCGGCTGACCCACGTGCAGCTGTTGTGGCACAGGATCGCGCCGTCCGGGGTCTGGCGGACGTCCAGCTGGAACCCGCGCACACCGTCCCTGAGCTGCTGTTCGAGGCCGCGCGCCTGGTTGGGGGCGAGGTTGATGAACGGCGGGGCGAAGCCACCGTCCACGCCGTTGGCGTAGGCGTTGTGCGCGGTGAGGAAGGTGACCTGGTCCAGCCGCCGCTCACCCTCCGGCGGCACGGGCACCCGCTGGGGTGACACCGGGGTGAGGTACCAGCGATCGGCTCCGACCCCGATCCGCACCTGGTCCGTGCCGGACGCGATCAGGTAGCGGTCGACGCCGGGCACCTTCAACCGGAACCGGTCACCGTCCGGCAGCACGTCCCACTGGGCGTCGGCGCTGCCGCAGGACAGCACCACGGCCTGGTCGCCCTGGCGGCCCAGGCACTGGGTGCCCTCGCGCAGCGTGCGGCCGGCCAGCGCCCACTGCTGGCGGTCCTCGTCGCCCTTCGGCCGGCGCTGGAGCACGGACGTGCCCGAAACACCGGCATTCAGGCCCGTGGTGACGCTTTGCACGTAGTAGAGGCCGTCGGCGGGCGCGGCTTGGGCGGCGAGCGGTGCGGCGGCGGCGGCGGTGGTGGCGGCAGTCAGGGAGGCGACGAGCGTGGCGATCAGAGCTGATCGGGTGGCGCGCATCAAGAAGTCCTCTCGAAGGCTCCGCGGCGGCGGGCAGTCCACAGAGTAAACGCGAAAGCCCTTCACGTCAGCCCGTCCTACGCTGGTGCCATGACCGAACCCTGGGGTGACCCCGACAAGATCCGCCGCGTCCTCGCCGACGGCGGCACGTGGGCCGTGGTCGGGCTGGCCGACCACCCGCACCGCGCCGCCTACGGCGTGGCGAAGTTCCTCCAGCAGCGCGGCAAGCGCATCGTGCCCGTGCACCCGGACGCGCCGACCGTGCACGGCGAGCAGGGCTACGCGACGCTGGCCGACATCCCGTTCCCGGTGGACGTGGTGGACGTGTTCCGCCGGTCCGAGGCGGCGGGCGCGTTCGCCGACGAGGCCGTGCGGATCGGTGCCAAGGCGGTGTGGTTCCAACTCGACGTCATCGACGAGGAGGCCTACGAACGGGCCACGGCCGCCGGGCTGGACGTCGTCATGGACCGCTGCCCCGCCATCGAGTGGGCCGAGCACGGGCCGCGCTGATCACCGCCGGACCGCCGGGAAGCCGTGTGAGCGGGCGGCGACGACCACGGTGAGGGCGGGCACGAGGAGCACCAACGCGCTCCACGGCAACGACCCCGCACCGAACCCGTCGAGCAGCAACCCGCCCGCCACACCGCCGCCCGCCATGGCCGCGTTCCACAACGTGACCAGCAGGGCCTGCGCGGAGTCCGCCGCCTCGCCGCCCGCGTCACCGGCCGCCGTGGTCAGCAGCGTCGGCACACCACCGAACCCCAAGCCCCACAACGCCACCGCGACGTAGACGAGGGGCGCGGAGGCCAGGTCGGCGGCCAGCACGGTGACCGCGACCGCGAACAGCACGGCGGCGCCGATCATCAACGCGCGCAACCGGCGGTCGATGTGCGCGCCCACGACCCAGATGCCCGCCACCGACGCCACGCCGAACACGAGCAGCACCGCGTCGACCCGGTCGGCCAGGCCGAGCCGCGCCAGGTACGCGGCGATGTAGGTGTAGAGGATCGTGTGCGCGAGCACGAACACCAGCGTCACGACCATCACCGGCACCACACCGGGCAGCGCCAGCGTCCGCCCGACCGGGATCCGTTCGCCGCGCGGCTGACCGGGCCGGTCCGGCACCACCGCGACCGTCCACGCGATCAGCGCGACCGCCAGCGCCGTCATCGCCCAGAACGCGGCACGCCAGCCGAGCGCGGTGCCGAGGAACGTGCCCGCGGGCACGCCGAGCGACAACGCCACCGGGATGCCGGCCATGACCAGCGCGGTGGCCTTGCCGCGCAGGTGGTCGGGCGCGACGCGGCGGGCGTACCCCGCCAGCAGCGCCCACACCACGCCCGCGGCCACACCGGCGACGAACCGGGCGGCCAGGGTGAGCGGGAAGTGCGACGACACGGCGGTGACGGTGTTGGCGAGGGCGAAACCCGCGACCCCGGCCAGGAGCAAGCGCTTGCGCGGCCAGGTGGACGTGACGGCGGACAGCGGGATCGCCGCCGCGACCGTGCCGATCGCGTAGACGGTGACCAGTTGGCCGGTCGCGGACTCGCTCACGCCTAGGCCGGCGCTCATCCCGCGCAGCACGCCCGCGGGCAACGCCTCGGTCAGGACGGTGGTGAACGCGGCCGTGGCCAGTGCGAGCAGCGGTCGCAGGGGCAGCTTCGCCGTGCGCGGCACGGTGTCGGTTCGAGCAGCGGTGATGCGCATACCACATGGTCGAACCTGACACCGGCGTCAGTTTCAATCCCCGGTGGCGTGAGCCGGGACACACACCGCGCTAGCGGGCCTGGCGACGCGCCGTCACCTCGATCTCGATGCGCATCCGCGGGTCGGCCAGGCCGCACTCCAGCATCGTCGCGGCCGGGCGGACCTCGCCGAACGCCGCGCGCAGCACCGGCCAGCACGGCTCGAAGTCCTTGGCGTCGGGCAGGTAGTAGGTCACGCGCACCACGTCGGCGAAGCCGCTCTCCGCCTCGGCCAGCGCCGCGCCGATGTTGGCCAGGCACTGCTCGGCCTGAGCCACCACGTCGTCGGAGATGGTCATGGTGGTGTAGTCGAAGCCGGTGGTGCCGGAGACGTGCACCCAGTCGCCGTCGACCACCGCACGCGCGTAGCCGATCTGTTCTTCGAACGTGGAACCGGACAGGATCGCTCGCCTCATGGCGTCACCTTAAGCGCCGCCCACGCCGCGCCCGCAGCGTTTTCGGCGCGGTGATAGCCCTGGTGCGGAGCCGGTCGGTAACCTCCCGGGCCATGCCGGTCGTCGCGCTCAACGGGATCAACCTCAGCTACCAGGTGGAGGGCGACGGTGACCTCGTCGTCCTGGTGATGGGCACCGGCAGCCCCGGGCGGGTGTGGCACGCGCACCAGGTGCCCGCGCTGCGCGAGGCCGGTTTCCGGGTGGCGACCGTGGACAACCGGGGCATCCCGCCGACGGACGAGTGCGCGTCCGGGATGGTCATCGAGGACCTGGTCGGCGACGTCGCGGCGTTGATCTCCGAGCTCGGCGGCCGGGCGCACGTCGTCGGCACGTCGATGGGCGCGCGGGTCACCCAGGAACTCGCGCTGGCCCGGCCGGACCTGGTGTCGAAGGCCGTGATGCTGGCCACCGCGGGCCGAAACGACGCCGTGCAGACCGCGTTGTCCCAAGGCGAGCGCGCGCTGCACGACCAGGGGATCACGCTGCCATCGAAGTACTACGCGGCGGTGAACGCGGTGCTGAACCTGTCGCCCGCGACGCTGCGCGACCAGGTGGGCGTGCGGGACTGGCTGGACGTGTTCGAGTACACCGGGTCCGCGGTGAGCAAGGGCGTGCGCGCGCAGATGGAGATGAACGAGTTCGCCGACCGGCTCGACGCCTACCGCGCCATCTCCGTGCCGTGCCTGGTGGTGGGTTTCGCCGACGACCGCGTGCTGCCGCCGCACCTGGCCCGCGAGGTCGCCGACGCCATCCCGGGCGCGCGGTACGAGGAGGTGGCCGACGCGGGCCACTTCGGCTTCCTCGAACAGCCGGCCGCGGTCAACCGGCTCCTGGTGGACTTCCTCAAGGGCTGAACCGGTTCGCCGCCGCGGCCGTTGGTGGAGGTGGATGACCACCGACGGTGACCGGCCGACCACGCTAGCCCGCCTACCCCCGCGTCGCGAACGCCGTTACCGTCGATCGCGACCTGGTGGGAGGGCACATGGACGCGCGACGACTCGGCCGCACCACCCGGCTGGTCGCCTTGATCGCGGTCGGCGGCGTCACGGGTCTCGTGCTCGTGCCCGTCGCGATCAACGCCGCCACCGGCGGTTCGGCGCTGCCCGTCCTCGGCCCGCACGCGCGGTGGCTGTGGCCGGCGCTGGTCGTGCTGTCCGCGCTCACCGCGTGCCTGGCGGCGTGGGACCGGCTCGGTGCCCTGCTGGTGCGAAGACGTCCGGCGCACCCGGCGAACCGGCGCGTGGCGCTGGACCGGGTGGAGCGGTACGTGCGGGACCGGGTGGACGGGTCGCTGGCCGAGCAGCTGCGGCTCAAGCTCGGCGTCGTGCCCAGGGTCGGACCGCGCCTGTCGACGCGCCTGCGCAACCCCGTCGTGGTGACCGGTGAGCCGGGCGCGGGCAAGACGACGTTGCTGCTGGAGCTGGCCGAGGCGCTGCTCGCGCGGGCCGCGCTCGACCCGGTGCGGCCGATACCGGTGGTGGTGGACCTCGGTGGGTGGCGGCGTGACGACGATTTCGGCCGGTGGCTGCTCGGCGTGCTCGCCGAGCGGTACCGGATCGCGCCGCGGGTCGGCCGGGCGTGGCTGCGCGAGCGCAACCTCGTGCTGCTGTTCGACGGGCTGGACGACCTGGCGCCCGCCGACCGGGTCGAGTGCCTGGCCTGGATCACCGCGTTGAACGTGCCGCAGGTCGTGCTGTGCACCGCGAGCGACGAGCACGAGCACCTGCCCCGCTACGACGTCGTGCGGGTGGAACCGTTGTCCCGCACCGTGGTGCAGGAGCTGATCGCCGCGTGCGGCCCGCGCCTGGACGGGCTGCACGACGAGCTGGAGAAGAACCCGGACCTGTGGGACGAGCTGCGCACGCCGCTCGCGTTCGGCCTGCTGGCCCTGGCGTACCGGGCGGGGCGGGCGGAGTACCGGGGCGTGCTGGACACCTACGTGGTCGAGTCGGCGGCACGGGGTGCGGTGCGTCCGGAGCGGACGGTGCGTGCGTTGCGGTTCCTGGCCCGGATCGCGCGGCGCAAGCGTGACCTGGTGGCGCGGTCGCGGCTGCCCGCGCGGCACGTGTGGCTGGACTTCGTCGGCCCGGAGGTGGTGTGGCGGCTGTTCCGGCGGGCCGCGCCGGGTGCGTTGGCGGGTGCGGCGACGGCGTTGTGCTTCGTGGTGGGCGTGCGGCTGGGGCTGGTGGCGGCCGGGGTCGCCGCCGTGGCGACGGTGCTGGTGCCGAACAGCACCTTCCGGGTGACGCGCGGTGACCCGCGGCGGGGAAACCTCTGGGCGGCAACGGGTTTCGTGGCCGGCGCGGTGGTGACCGGCGCGGTGGCCCTGCTCGGCGGGGTGATCGGCACGCAGGTCGCGCGGTGGCCGTGGGCGGTGGGGTTCGGCGTGGTCGTCTTGGTCTCGTTGGGCGTCGCGTACGGCACCACCCGTGACCGCTACCTGGCGGTGGCGTGCGAACTCGTGCCCGTTGGGGTGGTGGTCGTGGTGGGTCCGGCGGAGGTGTTGGTGGGGCTGGGGATCGGGCTCGGCGCGGGCGCGGTGGCGGGTGCGTTCGTCGGCGGTCTGCGGGAGGTGTGGTCGGGGCTGCGGGTGCGGCCGGCCGCCGGGTTGCGCTGGCTGCCGGCGGCAGGTGCGGTCGGGGTCGGTCTGGCGGTGCTCGCGGGCGCGGATGTACGGCTGTCGGCGGTGGGCGCGGTGACCGGGCTGCTGGTCGGGCTGGCCGTGACGCCGATCGCGAACCGGCCGCTGCACCTCGTGGCCGAACTGCTGGCCCGGCCGCTCGCGCTGGACGAGTTCCCGTTGCGGCGCAAGGCGGTCCTGCAGTCGGCGCGGGACCGGGTGCTGCTCGTCGACGAACACCGGTTCCCGCACGACGTGGTCCGCGACCACCTCGCCGAGTGCGACCCGGCGGAGCTGACGGCGAACGTCGAGCGCCGGCGTGCCGGGCTCAGCGCGCCCACCGGGTCCGGCCCCAGGGCTTGAACACCGACAGCACGGTGTTGAACGTGTAGAGCGCCGACGACACGCACGCCGCCGCCAGCACGTCACCGCCCGCCGCCGTGACGCCGTCCGCCGCCTCGTGCAGACCCGAGCGCAGCGAGAACGTCGTGGCGACCACCGCGACGACGGTCAGCACGAACTTCACCAGCACCCACTTGTGCTTCACCAGGCCCCACTTCGTGCCCACCGACAGCACCACGCCGGTGGCCAGCGCGCCTAACGCCAGCGGCAGCACCACGAGGTCGCCGAGCAGCTCCATCGCCTGGTAGAGCTGCGGCGCGTCGAACGCCGCCAGCGCCAGCACGAGCATGCCGACCGTGACGCCGAGCCAGCCGACGGAGGTGATGACGTGCAGCAGCAGCCACGTCTTGCGCGCTTTCGGTTTCATGGCGCACAGCGTGGCCCGCCGTGGTCCGTCACCGCGTCCGCCCGACAGCGGCTCGCTCGCCTACGCCTGTCGACGTACCCAGTGCGCCGGGCGGGTCACGGACTTCGGCAGCTTCGTCGCCTCGTCACCCTTGGCGGCGTCCACCTGGGCCTGGGTGAGGAAGAAGGCCCCGGTGAGGTTCGCGCCGGACAGGTCCGCGCCGCGCAGGTCCGCGCCGATGAAGTCGACCAGCCTCAGGTCCGCGTTGGTCAGCGTGGCGCCGATCAGGTACGCGCCGCGCAGGTTGGACGCCCTCAGGTTCGCGCCCCTGAGGTCCTTGCCGATCAGGTCCGCGCCGCGCCGGTTCTTGCCCTTGCCCCTGGTCAGCTCGCTGGCGCGCAGCAGCAGGGCGTTCGCGCGCTGCCAGTACGGGCCGACGTCCAGCTTCAGCAGCTCCTCGGGGGTGCCGGTGGTGAGCGTTTCGATCGTCTTCTTCAGATCACGTGCGTCGGGGTGCAGCGCGCGGGCGGGTTCCAGGTCCAGCGCCTCGGTGAGGTACCAGAGCAGTTCGTGCAGCTGCCGCATGACCGGGAAGACGTCGAACATCGCTTGCGCGGACGCCGGGTCGTCCCGCCAGCTCGTGCCGCCGAACGTCACCTGCGCCACCTGCTGGCCCGCGCCGAAGCAGTCGTACACCGTGCAGCCGGTGAAACCGGTGTCCCGCAGCTTGGTGTGGATGCCGCAGCGGAAGTCGTCGCGCAGGTTCGGGCACGGCGTGCGGGCCGGTTTGTCGATCGCGAAGTCGACCGACTCGGCGAAGGCGGGAACCACGCAGCACAGGGCGAAGCAGCGCGTGCAATCGGCGCGGAGGTCGTTCATGCGCTCAACGTGTCCAGGATCTGCTGACCGTACTTGGCGAGCTTGTTCTCGCCGACGCCGCTGATCGCGCTCAGCTCGTCCAGCGTGGTCGGCGTGGTCGCGGCGATCTGCCGCAACGTGGCGTCGTTGAAGATGATGTAGGGCGGGACGCCCTGCTCGCGCGCCTGCGCCGTGCGCCAGGCGCGCAGCTTCTCGAACACCGGCGCGGCCTCGGCGGGCATCTCCACCTGCGCGGCCTTGGCCGGCTTGGCGGCCTTGACCTTGGCCGCGCGTTCCGGCTCGCGCCGCATCGGCACCTCGCGGCCCTGGTAGAGCACCTCGTCGGAGGCGGGTGTGAGGACGAGCGTGGAGTACTCGCCCTCGACCGCGAGCAGGCCCTGCGCGAGCAGTTGGCGGATCACGCCGCGCCAGCCGCTCTCGTTCAGCTCGGTGCCGATGCCGAAGACCTTCAACTGGTCGTGGTCGTGCTGGATGACCTTCGCGGTCTTGCGGCCGAGCAGGATGTCGATCGTCTGGCCCGCGCCGAACTTCTGCCGCCGTTCGTTGCGCAGCCGCACCACGGTGGACAGCACCTTCTGCGCGGCCACCGTGCCGTCCCAGGTCTGCGGCGGTGCCAGGCACGTGTCGCAGTTGCCGCACGGCGTGGAGGACTGGCCGAAGTAGTCGAGCAGCCGCACGCGGCGGCACTCGACCGTCTCGCACAGGGCGAGCATCGCGTCGAGGTGTGCCATGAGCTTGCGGCGGTGCTGCTGGTCGCCCTCGGAGTCGTCGATCATCTTGCGCTGCTGCACGACGTCCTGCAGGCCGTACGCCAGCCACGCGGTGGACGGCAGCCCGTCCCGGCCCGCGCGGCCCGTCTCCTGGTAGTAGCCCTCCACGGACTTCGGCAGGTCCAGGTGCGCGACGAACCTCACGTCCGGCTTGTCGATGCCCATGCCGAACGCGATCGTGGCGACCATCACCAGGCCGTCCTCGCGCAGGAACCGCGACTGGTTGCGCGAGCGGACGCCCGCGTCCAGGCCCGCGTGGTAGGGCAGCGCCGGGATGCCGTTCTGGGTGAGGAACTCGGCGGTCTTCTCCACCGAGTTGCGGGACAGGCAGTAGACGATGCCCGCGTCGCCCTGGTGCTCGGTGCGCAGCAGTTCCAGCAACTGCTTCTTCGGCTCGTTCTTGGGCACGATCCGGTACTGGATGTTCGGGCGGTCGAAGCTGGCGACGAAGTGCTTGGCGGCGCCGAGGTTGAGTCGTTCGGCGATCTCGGCGTGCGTGGCCGGGGTGGCGGTCGCGGTGAGCGCCACCCGGGGCACCTCCGGCCACCGCTCGTGCAGGTGCGACAGCGCCAGGTACTCGGGCCGGAAGTCGTGGCCCCACTGGGAGACGCAGTGCGCCTCGTCGATGGCGAACAGGGCGATCTTGCCGCGCGCCAGCAGCCGGGTGGTCTGCTCGGTGCGCAGGCGTTCGGGTGCGAGGTAGAGCAGGTCCAGCTCACCGGCCAGGAACTCGGCCTCGACCAGGGCGCGCTCGTCGGGGAACTGGGTCGAGTTGAGGAACCCGGCGCGCACGCCGAGGTCCCGCAGCGCGTCCACCTGGTCCTGCATCAGCGCGATCAGGGGCGAGATCACCACACCGGTGCCCTCGCGCACCAGGGAGGGAATCTGGTAGCACAGCGACTTCCCGCCCCCGGTGGGCATGAGCACCAACGCGTCCCCGCCCGAGACGACGTGGTCGACGATGTCCTGCTGGTCCCCACGGAAGGACTCGTACCCGAAGATCCTTCGCAGCACCTCTTGCGAAGCCATCGCGCGATCCTAACGGATCCCTCCGACACTCCCTCCGGTCCGACCCCGGAACACGGTGCGGCGATGCCACCGGAAGTACCCCGCCGACCGCTCGTGGAAGGCGTCCGTGACACGGCCCTTCAGGTGTTCCAGGTGCGGGTCGAGCGACCCCCCGGTGGAGGCGACGAGCACCGCGCCGTCGTCGTCCACCGTGATGTGGCCCAGCTCGAAGAGCCGGTCGCAGCCGAACGAGCACGCGAGCATCGCCACGTTGCGCAGGTCGTTGCGCTCGTCGTCATCGCACACCGCCCGCCGCTTGATGTGCGCCGCGACCAGCAGGCCGACCGGGAACACCCGCCCGCACAACGCGCACGGCGCCTCCGCGACCGGTCGGAGGTAGGCGAACTCCGCCGCGTCCCAGGTCACGACATCGAGGACGCCCACATCGCCTACCACCGGAACCTCTGCGTGATCGCACCTCCGAGCGCGCCCGGCAGGCCGTAGGACGGGCGGAGCAAAGGCTCCAGCGGCGGCGGTGGGCCACCGTTCTCCCAGGCGTACGGCGCGGTGTCGTACCCGGCAGCCCGCAGTCTGTGACGGATGCGCGACAAGACCGCTCCGGTGCGTGATGATGAAGGCGAGGGGGTGGAGGCCGTGGGGGAACTCTCCGGGGACGAAGCGAAGGCGTTGGCAGGTAGTTTGCGGCGGCTCATGCAGTTGACCGCGAACCTGGTCGAGCAGGACGGTGAGGGGGCGCCGTTGATCGGGCGCGTCCGTGATCACCTCGGGTGCGAGTTGGCGCAGGTGCTGTCGGTCGCGACGCGGTTCGAGGCGTGGGAGCACGTCAACCTGCACCGAGGTGTCGAGGCGTACCTCGCCGAGCACACGCCGGAGGCCCAGTGGTTCGGGGTCGGTGGGCAGCACCGCGGCCACGAGGACATCATGGGGATGCTCATCGCCGCACGGCACTCGGTCGGGTATGGGCTCGGGTCGGCGGATTACGCGACGGCGGCGGTGGGGCCCGAGGACAGCGTGGAGGTCGTCCAGCTCGGGCTGGTGCCGACGACCGCACCCGACGGCACGCCCGTGCTGGTGGGCATCCGCGGGCCGAACGACTACGGGCCGCCGGCCAGTCGGTTGGAGGTGCTCGCGGCGGACCGCGGGGCGGCGCGGGCGGTCGGTGCGGAGATCGAGCGGTTGATGCGGGAGCACGACGCGTTCCGACGGCAGGTGCTGGCGTTCGGGGTGAGCGAGCACCGGGGCAACGAGCTGGTGACGTTCCTGCCCCGGCCGACGCTCGACGCCGACGACGTGGTGCTGCCGGACGGTGTGCTGGACTCGATCGAGGAGCACGTGATCGGCATCGCCGAGCACTCCGAACGGCTGCTCGCGGCGGGGCAGCACCTCAAGCGCGGCCTGCTGCTGCACGGCCCGCCCGGCACCGGCAAGACGCACACCGTCCGCTACCTGATGAGCCGGTTGTCCGACTGCACGGTGATCCTGCTGACCGGCCAGGCGATGCGGCTGATCGGGCAGGCGGCGGCGTTGGCGCGGCGGTTGCAGCCGTCGATGGTCGTGGTGGAGGACGTGGACCTGGTGGCCATGGACCGCGGGTTCGCGGCCGGACCCACGAACCCGCTGCTGTTCACGCTGCTCGACGCGATGGACGGGGTCGGCGCGGACGCGGACGTCACGTTCGTGCTCACCACCAACCGGGCCGACGAGCTGGAACGCGCGCTGGCCGACCGGCCGGGACGCGTCGACCTGGCCATCGAGGTGCCCCGGCCGGACGCCGACGGCCGCCGCCGGCTGATCGAGCTGTACGGCCGCGGTGTGGACCTGCGCGCCGACCTGGACCCGGTGGTCGAGGCGACCGAGGGCGTCACGGCGTCGTTCATCAAGGAGCTGTTGCGGCGGGCCGTGCTGGGTGCGGTGCGGGCGGACGGCGCGGGCGGCGTGCCGGTGGTGGGCGACGAACTCGCCGACGTGGCACGGACCATGGCCGACGAACGGTCCTCGCTCACCGGGGTCCTGCTCGGCGGCTCGGACGGTCCGCCCGGCGGGCCGGGTCTGCCGCAACCCGGGCCGGCACCGCACATCACGCACCGCCGGTATTCGTGGTGAGGGCGCCCTGGACCTGCCGCGCGCCACATCGAGCATGGCCGCCCCCGTTCCGTTCCCTGGCGCACCCGGTCGTGCCATGGTGACGGGAGCCGGAATTGGTCTGGACCTTCACCGGAGAGGGGACGGTAGGCGATGCGCGGCACCACCGTGTTACCGGGAACGCCCTGCCGGGCGGCACGCGAGGGCGAGCTGCCCCTGCACCGGCTGGAGGTGCCGGTGCCCGACGCGCTGCCGTTCGCGGTCGGCACGTTCGACTCCATCGGGCCGATGTCGCGCGCGTCGTTCCCGCACCGGCACACGTTCCACGAGATCGTGCACGTCACCGGCGGCAGCGGCACGCACGTGGTCGACCTGGCCCGCTGGGAACTGCGCCCGCCGCACCTGTGCGTGATCGCGCCCGGTCAGGTGCACCACTGGGACGACGCCCGCGACCTGCAGGGGTCGGTGCTGCTGTTCACCGACGACTTCCTGCTCGACCACCCCGCCGACCGCGAGCTGCTGCGCCAGTTGAGCGCACGGCCCTGGCTGACCCTGGACGAGCACGCGCACGCCCGGATGGGCCGCACGATCGCCGACCTGCACGACGAGTACCGGCGCGGCGAGGCGGGCGTGGAGACGGTGCTGCGGGCGCTGCTGCACGTGCTCGTCGTGCGCGCGGCCCGGCTGTCCGCGACACCGGCCGCCGCGCCGCCCGCCCGGCCCGGCGCGGTGGCCGAGGAGTTCGCCCGGCTGTCCACCCGCACCGACCACCGGCTGTGGTCCGTGCGGGCGTACGCGGAACGGATCGGCGTCACCCCCGGCTACCTGACCGAGGCGGTGAAAGCGGCGACCGGGCGCACGCCGTCGCAGCTGGTCCGCCAGGCACGCACCCAGGAAGCGCAGCGGCTGCTGGCGAAGACCGAGCTGACCGTGCGGCAGGTGGCGCACCGGGTGGGTTTCGACGATCCCGCCTACTTCTGCCGCTTCTTCCGCCGCGAGACCGGCGTGAGCCCCGGCGCGTTCCGCCGCGCGGCCGGCCGTTCACAGTGAGCGCGAGCGGCAACGGCGACCGCGAGGATCACCACGAACGACGGTGTCAGTCCATCGTGCGCGGCCGGACCGCGTCCGTAGGTTCGTGGTGAATCGGAGAACCGAAGCCCCACGAGGAGCAAGGCATGGACGCATCCACGGACGGCGACCGCGGCACGTCAGGGGAACCCCTCGGCGACGGGACGGACGCCCGCCACCTCAGCCGCAAGACGGTGCTGCGCGCCGCGGTCGCCGCGGGGGTCGCGCTGCCGGTGGCCATGATGGGCGTACCCGCGCTGGCCCGCACGATCGGTGCGAACGGCGGTCCGCTGGAGCTGACCCCGGCGTGCGACGACGGCGACGACCCGACACCGCCGCAGACCGAGGGACCGTACTTCAAACCGAACTCGCCGCACCGCACGTCGCTGGTCGACGCGGGCACGCCCGGCACCAGGCTCACCGTCACCGGCTACGTGTTCGGCCTGGCGTGCCAGCCGCTCGGCAACGTGCTGATGGACTTTTGGCAGGCCGACGTCAACGGCGTGTACGACAACGCGGGCTTCCGGTTCCGCGGCCACCAGTTCACCAACCCGGACGGCACGTTCTCGCTGACCACGATCGTGCCCGGCCTCTACCCGGGCCGCACCAGGCACATCCACGTGAAGGTGCAGGCACCAGGACGGCCGGTGCTCACCACGCAGCTGTACTTCCCTGGCGAGCCGCGCAACAACACCGACAGCATCTTCGACCCGCGGCTGCTGATGGAGGTGCGCAACGTCGGCAGCGGTCGCGAGGCGAAGTTCGACTTCGTGCTGAACGTGCCGCAGAGCACCACCACGCGGCCGACCTCCACGACCACCACCCCGTCGTCACCGGGCGGCGGCACGTGGGCCGCGGGCACGAACTACGCGATCGGCGCGACCGTCACCTACAACGGCGTCGGGTACGTGTGCTTGCAGGGGCACCTCGCCCAGCCGGGCTGGGAACCACCGAACGTGCCCGCGCTGTGGCGCGCGGAGTGACCGCGGCCTGACGCCCGCGAAGGGAACCCCTCGGTGTGCGGAGGCGCCGAGGGGTTTCCCGCGCCTGCGGGGTACCGGTGACCCGGTCGGGTCAGGCGGTGCCGCCGGTGTTCTGCGGCGGCACGTCGACCGGCTCGCGGAACAGGTCGGTGTAGGAGCGCTGCTCGTCGCGGCGCGGTCCGCGCGCGTCCTCGGGCCGGTCCGTGTCCGGGTGGCTGAACAGCGCGTCGTGCGTTGATGACATGTGTTTTCCGACTTTCTTCGCGTCCGGTGCGTGCTCACGGTCGGCGATGCCGGTCCGGAGTTCCCCGCACGGCGCGAGGGTATTCGGGGTTCGCAGACAAAGATCGCCCCGATGCGGCCCACGGTACACGTCGCGGTGCGGTGACCGCCACAGCATTCGGACTTCCCGCGCGGCGGCCCGGCGACACCTCCCACCCCGACCGGGTGACTTGGGCCACCACGGGGAACGAAACCGGTCGCCGCCTGGTTGTACCGGGTGGTCGTCAATTTTGTGTCCGTGTTTCCATCGGAGTTTCGCGGGAATGATGTTGCGGACGAAGTTCTTTCTTTACCTTGCCGGACAAGCTGGAGAAGTCGTCGTCTGAAATCCGACCCGGAGCCCCGACCGGGGCGCCGTCCAGCACCGCCAAGGAGAAGATCATGGCTCAGGGCACCGTGAAGTGGTTCAACTCGGAGAAGGGCTTCGGCTTCCTCGCCCGCGAGGACGGCCCGGACGTGTTCGTCCACTACTCCGAGATCGAGGGCAACGGCTACCGCAGCCTCGAGGAGAACCAGCGCGTCGAGTTCGACGTCAACCAGGGTCCCAAGGGCCCGCAGGCCGTCGGCGTCCGCGCCCTCTGACCTGACGCGCCACCCCGACGCCCTTCGGTTCCTCCCGGAGCCGAGGGGCGTCGGCTTTCCCACCCGTCACGCGGGCCGGTAGGCGCTTCTCCCACACAGGCGCCAACACCGTGGGTCGCCGAACGACGTCCGCAGGTAGTCACACCTCCTGCAGCCGGACGACGTTGAGCAGGCGACCGAAAGCGTCCTCGGTGACGATCGGGATCCCGTACTTGGCGGCCTTCTTCGCCTTGCCGGACAACGAGTCCGGGTCCGCGGCGACGACCACGGCGGTCTTCTTGGTCACGTTGTCCCGCACGACGAGCCCGGCGGCGAGGGCGCGTTCCTCCCACACCTCGCGGGGCACGCTCATCTGCCCCGTGAAGACGACCGGTGCACCGGGCTCGAGCCGGAACTCCCCCGCCGCGTCGTCGATTTCCGCGTCACGGGCCGAGGCGCTCGCCGAGCTCGTCGCCCGCGCGGGCGGGCCGGAGCACGCGTTGCGGCGCTTCGAGCCCGAGCCGGAGCGGACGTTCATCGGCACGGTCGCCGCGCACGCCCACGTGTGCGCGATGGCGGGCCGCTGGGACCAGGCCGTGCAGGAGCTGTTCACGGTCGCCGCGCACGAACCGCACCGGCCGTGGCTGGACGTCGCCTGGCTGCACCGCCCCGACCTGCCCGACCTGCTCGACCCCAACGCCGCCGCCATCGCCGTGGCCCGGTTCGCGCAACCGCTGGCCGACCCGGTGGACGAGGGCGAACGCCCGCCGCTGCTGCCCGCGCTGGCACTGCTGCGCGGCTGCGTCGCCCGCCACCCCGAGCACGCGATGCTGCTGTGGTGCGGTTCGACGCTGGCCCGCCGGCTCGGCGCGTTCGACGAGGCGATCACCTGGGCGCAGCGGTCGTTCGACGTCGAGCCGACCCACCAGGCGGCGGTGGTGAAGGGGTACGCGCTGCGCACCGCCGGTCGCCACGACGACGCGCTCGCCGCCTGGCAGCGTGAAGCGGCACGCACGCCCGAGGACCACGACCTGTTCCTGGACATCGCCGACCTGCTGGAGGCGATGGGCCGCCCGGCCGAAGGGCTGGAGTGGGCGCAACGCGCGGTCGACGCCACCCCCGAGCACCCGAAGGCCCTCGCCACCGCACTGGGCCTGCGGCACGTGCTGGACGACGACGTGCGGCACCTCGTCGCGCTCGCCGACCACCTGCGCGACCACCCCGAGCACGGCTACGCCGCCGACGTGCTCGCGCGGCGCGCCTGGGGCCGGTCGTGGCTGGGCCGCGTGCCCGACCCGACCGAGGCCGTGGTCAACCTGCTGCGCGAGGTGCTGGAGGACCACGAGCCCGCGCCGGACGCCGCGCTGGAGGTGACGCTGTCCGCGCTCGAACCGCCGAGCGCGCTGCTGGCGTTGCGCTCGGCGTTCCCGCTGGCTTCCGTGACGCCCGAGCACGCGCCTGAACCGGACCTCAGACAGCCGGTCGGCGACGTCCGGCACAGCGTGTGGGCCTACGACGGGCTGGTGGCACGCCCCGCCGTGCCGCCGCCGGCACCGGAAGCAGCCGAGGCGGTGCGCGGCGTCGCGGCGTTCCACTGGCCGGCCCTGCCCGCCGCCTACGACCGGGCCGTGGTGCTGTCCGCGCTCGACCCGCGCGACCTGCTCGGCGTGCTGGTCCACCCGCCCGTGCCGCCGGACGACGAGATGGGCCGCGCCCTGGCCAGGCACGCGCCGCAGCTGTGGGTGCGCGGCGTGCAGGCGTGGGCGTGCCTGGGCCTGGCGCACCACCGCGCGGACGAGCCGTGGCCGTCCTCGCGCCGCCGCGAGATCCTGGCGGACCTGCTCAACGGGCCGGAGGACTGGGTGTCGGAGGCCGCCGGCCTGGCGCTCGTGGCGACGGCGTGGGTGGAGCCCGCGACCCGGGCCGACGTCCAGGGGCTGGTCGTGCGCCGGATGCTCGACGCGGCGAAGGCGCGGCAGACCCGCGAGGTCACCGTGCTGGCCTCGCTGTGCGAGCTGGTGCTGGCCGTACCGGAGTTGGACGACCGGTTCGCCGCACTGGCCCGTGACGTGCTCGCCGCCGAGAGGGCTCCGGCGGACGGCTAGCGCCGGGTCCTCACCAGGCGTCGCGGCTGCGGTAGGCGGGTTCCGGCTCCTCGTCCTCCACCGGCGCGACCCGGCGGATCACGCGGGGCGGCACGGCGGGCAGTTCCTGCGGCGGCTCGTCGCCGAACACCCGCCGGTCCTCGGCGAGCACCTGGTCGAGCAGCTTCGCGTCACCCAACGCGGAGCGGACGACCTCGGCCTGCTTGCGCGCCGCGTCGGCGCGGGCCAGCGCGATCACGCGCAGGGTGGTGGACGACAGCGCGGCCGGGTCGGTCGTGCGCACGGCCGGGCCGAACGTGATCGCCTTGACCGCGCCGTCCGACCCGGCGACCACGGTGACCACGCCGTCGTCGGACGTCGCCGTGCCGACCACGTCCCGCAGCCCTTCGGCCATGCGCTGGAACGACTCCGCGCGCAACCGGTTGTCGGCCGCGGCCGTGTCGATGGCCTCGATGCGGCGCAGCAGGATGTCGGCGGACTCCGTCACCGGCTCGCCCCTTCGTCCGGTCGGATGGTCTTCAGGAACGCCTGGAAGTCACCGACCAGGTCCTCGAACTGCCCGGTCGTGGCGCTGAGCACGATCTCGAGCACGGCACGCCTGCGCTCGTCGCGCACGTCCGCCATGGCCAGGAACACCTGCAGCTGCACCAGCTCCACCGGACGTCCGCCGACGGGCGCGGTCAGGCGCAGCACCTGCGTGTAGGCGGACTCCAGCTCGTTGCGCCTGCCCACCTCCACCGCGCCGACGTCTTGCCGCAACCGGTCCGCGGCCCGTTCGGCGAGCTGCGCCAACGTCACGTCGTCGGCCCGGACCTCGCCGCTGATCGTGATGTTCGCGGTGAAGCCCGCGCTCGAACCGGGGTGCAGCGCGACGAACGCCGCCTGCGGCGCGCCGACCTCGTCGGGCGGCGCCGACAGCCACCCGTCGGGCAGCGAGAACTCGATCGGCACCGGAAGGGTGGTGGCCATGCCTGGTGTCCTCCTGGGTGGTTTCATCGGCCGAACAGGCGGCCGATCGCGCGGCCGGCGTTCTCCACGCCCTGGCCGACGTCCTTCGCGATCTCGCCGACGTCGTCCGCGACGTCAACCACCGTCTCCACGACCTCGACCGGGTCGACGCTGACGTCGAACCCGACCTTGCCACCCACGCCGAACGCGAGCCCCACCGACCCTCCGACGTGGAACTTGCCGTCCTCGCCCATGCCGAACTGGCCACTGGCGTGCCCGCCGATCCCGGCCCACGCCTCGCCGTTCACGCCCGCGCCGATGCCCGCGACCTCGGCGCCCGCCTGGCCGGAGACCTTGGCGCCCGCGAACCCCTCCACGTTGCCCTTGGCGCCGAGCAGCCCGATCGAGCCCTTGGCCTCCGCGGCGGCGCCGATGGTGCCCTCGGCGCTGCCGGACACGCTCGCGTGCTGCCCGAACTTGACCTCACCGTCGGCGTACCCGCTGGCCAGGTACGCGCCCGCGTGCGCGCCGACCGACACGCCCGCGTAGCTCGCGGTCGCCGTGTACCCGGCGTCCGCGCCGAGCACGGAGCCGCCGATCCGGCCCTTGCCGGTGACCGGGCCCGCGTCGAAGTCGCCGTCCTTCTCGCCGTGCTTGACGTCGACGTGCTTGTCGTCGCCCCACTCACGTTCGTGCAGGTCGATGCCGAACTTCTCGGCGATCTCACCGAGCGCGTCGGTGAGCAGGCGCTTGGACTCGCTGCCGGACTTGCCCTCGTACGAGCGCCCGTCGACGCTGTACTGCCAGCCGCCGGTGTCCTCGCCGTCCTCGTCCTTCTCGCGGTGCGCCGCGCCGTAGGACTTCTTGCCGAACGACTTCTTGTAGCCGCCCTTGCCGTCGGACTCCCAGCCGAGCGCCTTGGCCACCACGTCACCGATGCCGGACAGGCCCTCGCGGGCGTCGTCCAGCACCTTCTGCGCCTGGGCCGAGCCCGCCTGGCCGGGGTCCTGGAACGGCGCGGCCGGTGCGCCGGAGACGGCCAGCGCGGCGTGCTCGGCGGCGGCCAACCGGGTCGCGGCCTGTGCTTCCAGGTACAGCTCGACGGCGCGTTGCGCCTCGCGCTGGCTCGCGATTAGCGCGTCGGCGTAGTCGGCCAGCAGCTGCCCGCCGCCACCGAGGTGCTCGCCCGCCTGGTACCACCGGGGCGGCTCGGCGTGGAAGGCCGACCGGAACGCGCCGCTCGCCGCGCCGCTCCAGCCGCCGGGGTCGATGCGGCCGAGGCCCTCGCCGACGGCCACGACCGCCCGCAGCGTGCCCACGAGCTGCCGCAGGTCACCGGAGATCAGTTCGGGTTCGCCGGGGACGAGCGCCTTGGGGTCGTTCGTCTCGCCGAGTCGTGCGGCCATCAGGACACCGGCCCGTGCGGGTTGAGGCGGCCGAAGACGTCCGCACGCTCGCCGTCGATGTCCACATAGGACGATGCCGCCGCGCGCAGCCCGATGGCGTGCTCGTCGGCCTCCCACCGCAGCCGCTCCACGTGGGCCTTCATCTCCTCGATGAACAGCTCCCACGCGCCCGCGACCCCGGCGTGCCCGTACTCGCCGCTCGGACCGCGCCACACCAGGCCCGCGGTCCGGTCACCGACGTCGCCGATCTGCCCGGCCGCCCGCCGCAACTCCTCGGGCACCGCCCCGAACCCGCTCATGTCCGCCCCACCAGTCCACTCACCACCACACCGTCGGACGGCGCAGGCCCGTCGGCCGTTCCCACGGGTACACCTATAGCGGTAGGCGCAGTGGCCGCGCGGGCGTTCGGCGGAAAAGGGTTCGTGCGTCAGGAGGTCCGACGTGGCGTGGACGCGGTCGCGGCGAGCAGCGAGCGGGTGCGGGCCGGAGCCGTGGGCGGCAGCACGGCGAGCACGTCCGCGAGCGATTCTGCGGCCAGGGTGCGCCGCCACGCCTCGTGCGCGTCGGCCATCTTCGCGGCGAGCACGCACGTGTCCCGGCAGTCCTGCGGTGGCAGCGCGCCCCGGCCCCGCTGCCGGATCTCCTGGCACTCGTACGGCGAGGACGCGCCGTCGACGGCCTCCACGACCTGCAGCAACGTGATCTCCGCCGCGGGCCGGGCGAGCCGGAAGCCGCCACGCGGACCGGTGGTAGCGGCCAGCACACCGGCCTTGACCAGGGCTTGCAGCTGCTTGGCCAGGTAGGGCGCGGGCAGGTCGTAGTACGCCGCGAGCTGGGCCGCCGACGCGGTGGCGCCGGGTTCGAGCTGCGCCAGGGTCGTCGCGCAGTGCAGTACCCACTCGGTGCTCACAGGCAGCTTCACGCGGACAGTCTATCCAAGATATTGCGGATCTGTTTAGTCCGAGATAGGTTCACGGCGCACACCAGAAGCGGAAGGATCGTCATGCGGATCGCAGTCGCCGGCGCGACCGGCAACATCGGCTCCCTCACCGTCGCCGTCCTGGAGCGCGGCGGGCACGAGGTCGTGCGCATCAGCCGCTCGGCGGGTGTGGACCTGTCGACCAGCGCAGGGCTCGACGCGGCGCTGGCCGGGGTCGAGGCCGTGGTGGACGCCGTCAACGTGCCCTCGGCGGACCGCGCCGAGACCGTGGGCCTGTTCGGCGGGATGACCCGGAACCTGCTCGACGCCGAGGCGCGGGCCGGCGTGCGGCACCACGTGCTGCTGTCGATCGTCGGTATCGCCGACATCGAGGGCAACGTGCACTACGCGGGCAAGCGCGAGCAGGAACGCCTGGTCACCGAGGGTCCCGTGCCGTGGACGATCGTGCCCGCCACGCAGTTCCACGACTTCGCCGAGATGGTCGCGGGGTGGACCGAACAGGACGGCGTGGCCACCATCGCGCCCCTGCTCGTGCAGCCGATCGCGCCGCAGGACGTGGCGGACATCCTCGCCGAGATCGCCGTCGGCGAGCCGCGAGGGCGTTACGCGGACATCGCCGGCCCGGAGACGCAAGACTTGGTCGACCTGGCGCGGCGCACCCACCAGGCACGTGGCCGTGACGTGCGCCTGGTGCCGACGTGGTCGGGCGTGTTCGGCCCCGAGATGGCGGGGAACGCGCTGCTGCCCGGCGAGAACGCCCGCATCGCGCCGACCACGTTCGACGAGTGGCTCGCCAGGTCGGCGCAGGGCTGACGAACGCTCTTCACTCTAACGAGTGATGTCCGGGCCGTTCACCTACCACCGTCCCCGGCTGGAGCGACACCACTGGTGCAGGGTTCGTTCACAGAGGGAGGACACCGTGAACCAGATGCTGACGCTCAGTCGCAAGGCCTTCGCCGATCTGCTGATCCAGGCGTACCCCGCGCCGGACGACGCGGGACCGTTCGGCCCGGTGGTCCTCGGGTTCGGCTCGGTGGCGCTCAACCCCCAGCCGCTCCCGCCCAAGGACCTCGCCTGGCGGGGCGCGGTGGCGGCGGGCGGCACGATCCGCTACGCGCTGGACCGGTACGAGTCGGCCGCGGATTCCGGCCGTGGTCAGGAGCTGGGCCACGACGCGATCGCCCGGTTCGTCCGCGGGTTCTGCGGCACACCGCCCACGGCGCACTGGCCGTGGCCCTGGCCGCCGCCACCGTGGTGGCCCCGGCGGATGACCGACCTGACCGCCACGGACGTCCTGGTCGCGGGCGCCCGGTTCGACCGCGCCGTCCGGACGATCCCGGACGGCGCGTTCACCGGCGACTTCGACTCGGCCGCGAGCTCCCTGTTCGACGCGGGACTGCGCATGCTCGACCAGGCGTGACGCCGGTATCGGACCGGCGTCACCCGGCCGGCTTCATCGGGCCGCGTCGACCAGTACCTTCCGGTCGTCCTCCAGGCCCGCGCCCTCCACGTCGAGGGTGGGCAGCCGGCGCAGCCACTTCGGCAGCCACCAGGCCTTCTCGCCCAGCAGCGCCAGCGCGGCGGGCACGAGGACCATGCGGACCACGAACGCGTCGAACAGGATGCCGATGGCCAGCGCGAACGCGATGGACTTCATCGGACCCTCGCCCGCGGGCACGAACCCGGCGAACACCGAGAACATGATCAGCGCGGCGGCCACCACGACGGGCGCGGCCTGGCGGAAGCCGGTGCCGATCGCGTCGATCGGCGCCTTGCCGTGGTGGTGCGCCTCGTGCATCCGGGACACCAGGAAGATCTGGTAGTCCATCGCCAGGCCGAACAGGATGCCGACCATCAGGATCGGCGTGAGGCTGAGCAGCGGGCCGGTGCCGTCCAGGTTGACCGCGTCGGCCAGCCAACCCCACTGGAACACCGCGACCGTCGCGCCGAGCGAGGCACCGATGGTGAGCAGGAAGCCGAGCACGCCCACCAGCGGCACCAGCAGCGACCGGAACACGAGGACCAGCAGCACCAGGGCGAGGCCGACGACCAGCGCCAGGTAGACCGGCATGGCCTCGTCCAGCGCGACGGCCACGTCCACGCTCACGGCGGTCGCGCCGGTGACGTAGGTCGTGGCGCCGGCCACGTCGGCCAGCCGTTCACGCAGGTCGGTGACCAGCTGCTCGGTGGCCGCGGTCGCCGGGCCGGACTTCGGGATGACGGTGACCATGGCGGCGGTGCCGTCGGCGTTGGGCACCGGCGGAGTGACCAGCGCGACGTCACCGGCGCCCTGGATGCTCGGCACGGTGGCGGCGGCGGTCGCGGCGGCGCCGTCGCCCTCGAACAGCACGATCAGCGGACCGTTGAAGCCCTCGCCGAAGCCGTCCGCGAGCACCCGCTCCGCGCGGGCCTGGGTCGAGTCGGCGGCCGGAGCGGCGACCAGGGTCGTCTCCATCGAGAGCACGGGCACGGAGACCGCGCCGAGCCCGACGATCGCGAGCAGCAGCGCCACGACCCGGTTGCGGGTGATCCCACCGATCCAGCCGCGGAAGAAGCCGCGCCCGTGCGACTCCACGTCCTCTGCGTTGCCCAGGGGCGCGTTGCGCTCCTTGCGCGGCAGCACGCGACGGCCGAGGTAGCCGAGCACGGCGGGCACCAGCGTGACGGCGACCAGCACCGCGACCACGATGGTGAGCGCGGCGGCCACGCCCATCTGGGTCAGGAACGGGATGCCGACGACCGCCAGGCCGGCCAGCGCGATGACCACGGTCAGCCCGGCGGTCACCACAGCCGAGCCCGCGGTGCCCACGGCCGTGCCGATGGCGTCGCCCACGTCCCGGCCCCGGCGCAGCTCGTGCCGGTAGCGGTTGATGATGAACAAGGCGTAGTCGATGCCGACCGCCAGGCCGAGCATCGCGGCCAGGATCGGGGTGGTGGACTGCAGGTCCATGAAGCCGGTGGCGATCGTGACGCCCAACGCGCCGATGCCCACGCCCACGGCGGCGGTCAGCAGGTTCATGCCGGCCAGCACGAGCGAGCCGTAGGTGACGGCCAGCACCAGCAGCGCGATGACCACGCCGATGACCTCCGCGGGACCGCCCACGTGCGGCGGTGCCTGCGTCGCCTCACCGGTGACCTCGACGGTGAGCCCGTTCGCGTCCCGTGCGGCGTCGAGGAGCGCGCTGCGTTGCTCCTCGGTCACGTCACCGGCTTCGGCCTCGTAGGTGACCGTGCTGTAGGCGACGTCCTGGCCGGCGTTCACGGTCGGCGCGCGGGGGTCGAGCGGGTTGCTCGCCGACGTCACGCCGGGCAGCGCGGACAGCTCCTGCACCAGCCCGGCGAGCTTCTGGGCGTTCTCGGGTGAGGTGACCTGTTGTCCCGCCGGTGCCTGCACGACCACGCGGGCGGTCGCGCCGCCACCGGTGCCGAACTCCTCCTTGATCTTGTCCAGCGCGGTGGTGGACTCCTGGCCGGGGATGGAGAAGGAGCCGGACGTGGTGCCGGCCAGGGTGGCGGCGCCGAACGCCGTGCCGCCGAGAACGAGCAGCCACAGCAGGACGACGACAAGTCGGCGCCGGTGCGCGCCGAAGCCGAGTCGGTAGAGCAGACGTGCCATGGTGGTCAGGCCTCCGGGTGGGATGGGTCGCGGTGCCCGAGCGCGTCGAGGCAGGTGGCGATGATGTGCGGCCGCCACGCGGTCTTCTCGCCCGCGTGGTTGGCGGCCAGGCTGAGCACGGCCAGGGCGCTGAGCATCCCGACGACCCGGACCATCCGTTCGGTGTCACTCGTGCCCTCGTCGACGCCGAAGACGGACAGCACGTGCTGCGACAGGGCGTCCAAGCGGTCGCCGTCCACGTCGTCGGCGCCGAGCAGGCTGATCGCGCGGGACTCCAGCGCGATCAGGCCGGGGCGGTCCAGCGCGAAGTCGACCAGCAGCTCCACCGCCCGCCGGTCCCGCGCCGGCCCTTCCGTCACGCGCGTGGCCTGCTCGAACAGCTCCCGGCTGTGCGTGCGGCCGACGTCCCGGGCGGCCTCGAACAGCGCCTGCTTGCTCGGGTAGTGGTGCAGCAGGCCCGCCTTCGACAGCCCGACGGCGTCGGCCAGGTCCTGCAACGACGTGTGGTCGTAGCCGTGCCGGGCGAAGAGGCCGGCCACGCGGTCCAGCAGCCGGTCGTCGGTCTCCCGGCGCAGTGCTCGTGCCATACGTCCACGGTACGCAAGCACCGACCGATCCGGTCGGTAAGCCGACCGATCCGGTAGGTGGGTTCCGTCACTCCGCGCTCAAGGCCGCGCCACCTCGCCGCGCAGGGCCTGCAGGGTGTCGATCTCGCGATCGATGTCGCGCCGCTTGGCCTTGAGGCGTTCGACTTCCTGGGCGAGCAGCTGCTCCATGACGCCGGTGCGCTCCTCGGGCGGCGCCTCCAGGCACGGCAGCAGTTCGTTGACGGTGGCGCTGGTCAGGCCGGCGGCGAACAGGTGCTGGATCATGACGACCCGCTCGACCGTGGAGCCGTCGAAGTCGCGCCACCCGCCGGGCGTGCGCTCGGAGCGGATCAGCCCCTGCTCCTCGTAATACCGCAGGGAGCGGGTGCTGACGCCGCTGGCGTCCGCCAGCTCGCCGATGCGCATGAGACCTCCTCCTGGGCCGCACGCCCGCACGGCGATTCTTGCAGTTGACACCGGTGTGAAGTTCCACCATCGACGGGCCCGCCCCGACAGCGATCCCTGGTGGTACCGGAGGTTCACCGTGACTGCTCGCATCCACGTGTGGTCGGACTACGTCTGCCCGTTCAGCCTGATCGCCCACGAGGTGATCGGGCGCGTGATCGCCGACCGGCCGGAGGTCGAGGTCGTCCACCACGCCCACGAGCTCCGTCCGCGGCCGGCGCCCACCCTCCGGCCGGAGGACCCGCACCTGCCGGACATCTGGCAGCGGGCCGTGTACCCGCTGGCACGCCGCCACGACGTGCCGCTGCGGTTGCCGAGCGTGTCCCCGCAGCCGTACACCGAACCGGCCTTCCGCGGCGCCCTGTACGCCGCGGACCACGGCCGGGCCGGGCCCTACCACCGTCGCGTCAGGACGGCGTTCTTCCGCGAGGACCTCGACATCGGCGACCCCGTGGTCCTGGCCCGGCTGGCAGGGGAAGCCGGGCTCGACCCGGCCGGCTACGCCGCCGCTCTCGACGCCCCGGCGTACGCCGAGCGACACCGGCGGGCGTTGGCCGAGTCGGCCCGGCTGGACATCACCGTCACGCCCACGATCGTCATCGGCACCCGGCGCATCGAGGGCGTCGCCACCGAGGACGTGATCCGCCAAGCCCTGCACGACGCGTGACACGCGACGTTTCCGCTCATACTCCACAAAGGACAGCGACACATGCACTGGCTCTACCTCGGCATCGCCATCGTCTTCGAGATCACCGTCGCCATCGCCGCCGGCAAGGCGCAGGGCTTCACCCGACCCGCTTGGACCGCGGCCACGCTGGTCAGCGGCGGCATCGCCACCTACCTGCTCAGCCTGGCGCTGCTGACCTTCGACGTCGGCGTCGGCTACGCGATCTGGACCTCCGTCGCCGGTGTCGGGATCGCCGTCCTCGGCGCTCTCCTCTTCGGCCAGCGCCTCGACTGGCGCAAGCTCGTCGGCATCGCCGCCGTGATCGCCGGGGTCGTCGGCCTCCAGCTCAGCGGAGTCGCGTGATGCCCCACACCACCAACCCCGAACCCGAGGAACGAACCCGCATGTCCATCGACCACCCGACCACCACGACCCGCGTTCACCGTGCCCGAGCCTGGCTCGTCCTGTTCCTCGCCGGCGCCTTCGAGGTCGGCTACGCCCTCTGCGTCGGCGGCAGCCAGGGCTTCACCGTGCTGTCCTGGTCCCTCGCCGCCGTGGTCTTCTTCCTGCTGACCCTCTTCGCCCTCAGCGTCGCCCTGCGCACCATCGCCGTAGGCATCGGCTACGCCGTGTGGGCCGGCA
Source organism: Saccharothrix sp. CB00851 (assembly GCF_001905065.1). Lineage (NCBI taxonomy): Bacteria > Bacillati > Actinomycetota > Actinomycetes > Pseudonocardiales > Pseudonocardiaceae > Saccharothrix > Saccharothrix sp. CB00851. The sequence continues at coordinate 39,224 of NZ_LWLC01000011.1, read as the reverse complement.
TCGGCGCCGTGGGAGCCGCGCTGCTCGGCCCGGTCTTCTTCGCCGAAACCCTCACCCCGGTGAAGGCGCTCTGGCTGACCGTGATCATCGCGGGCGTCGTCTGGCTCAAGCTCTCCGACAACCCCGACCGCACCACACCCTGACCCGCCCGCCGCACATCTTCCAAGCACGCCGTAGGATGTGCGAAAATACTTTCCACGACAGATCCTGATCGGTCGACACCGACAGTTCCCGTGTCGCAGCGGAGCTTTCGAACAACTGCCCGCCGACGGCCTGCCCATCTTGACGATCAGCACGAGTCACCGAGGTTGACATGACTGGCGGAGAACCTTTTTTCAGCGGCATTGGCGAGATCGTCGGGCGCCGACACCGGATCTCCGGCCTGGATCCCAGGTCCGGCACGTTCGAACTGCACGACGACGATCGAAAGGTCCGCGTCGAGTTGGATTCGAACCTCCTGGCGGAGTACGTCACCCAATTGGACGAGCGTGACATCCCCGGCCTTTCCCACTCGCCGCGGGATGCGCAGGACGAAGTCCGGATCAAGCGCATCGCGATGTGGATCGAGGAGATGTTCGAAGCGGACATCTTCGGGTCGCTTCTCGAGATCCGGCTCGACCGGTCGGCCGATGGCCGCGTTGCCCTTGTCGATCGGCGCGGCCCGGCGCGGCGATCGCTGCCCCTGGCGAACACGGAGGGCGGCCATTGGTCGCCCGACCGACCTGGCAGCTGATCGGCACCTGCCCGGTTGGAGGCGGCACGCTGAATCGCCGGAGAAAAACCTTCGGGGAAACCCATGGCGCTCGTTCGGAGATGGTCTTCCCTCCCGAAAGGCACCCACCACTCCGGGTCGGCACCCGCCGCCCCGACCGCTGCTGAACTGGCTCTACGCCAGCACACCGGGCCCGGTCGGCCGCCCTCCTGAGAGGTCGCCATCGACCGGGCCCGGTGTGTTGACGACGATATCCTTCGTCCTGCGCCGCACCGGTCAGGGTATCGGAGCGGTTACCTCTTGCAGATCGAAGTCGTGGGATAAGCGGTGATGATACGGCCGTCGAGAGCGTTGTAGACAACCTTGAAGCGCTGCTGCCACACTTCGCGGCCATTGCGGTCGTGCAGGTAGAGCAACCGGTCCCGGCAACCGTCAGTCCCGTTCACGATGACGTGGTCGGGGTCTTCGACGTTGTAGTGGATCGCCCAGTGCACCAGATCGCTCCAGTTGAGCCCGCCCGCCCTCGCCAAGTTCTGGAACTGGTCGTAGTGCCCGTCCTTGATGTGGCGGTAACCCCAACTGGCGTTGCCGCACCTCAATTCGAAGGTCTTGAACTGGTAGACCAGTTTCTGGGCGTCGTCTGAAAAACCGCACGCACCCCAGTTGGGCCTGGTGCCCAACTTCACCGCTTGTGCGGGTGTCACTACCGCCAGGCCGAAGCCGAGCGCGAGGAGGCAGGCGAGTAGCGCAACGCGCAATTTCTTCATTTCGACATCCTTTGCAGGTGGCCAATCAAGCCCTACGACGAGATGGGGTCGGGTGCGCAGGGTTCTACACGAATGCGGGCGAAGCACTCCCCAACCGTCGGTTCGAGGAGCAGGACCATCATCGTCGCGACGATTTCTTCGCACTTTCCTCTGGGCGAAAGCACCCAGCCGGCCACAGGTGATGTCGAGGTTCCATCGCGCCGACGCGGTCCCAGGGCCACCTGGACCACCGTGGTCCACAGCAACCGGCACCGCGCCGGCAGGGTCTGCCAACGGCCTGGCGAACAACCGACGACCGATCGGCTAGTGCCCTCACGAGGGAGGACACGAGTCGACGGGCAAAGCACCATCCACGTACGCGACATGGACAGCCGGGTCCACAAAGGATGATCAACCAGGGCGGTCGTCAACCAGCTCGACGGCCCAGCTCGCGAAGAACGATCTCGTAGACGCGCGCCCGTTCCGGCCGCTTGGCCAGGTTGAACCGCCGCCCCGGCGCGGACCAGTTCAAGTGGATCGGCAGCGTCACGACGGAAATGGCCCGGTCCACCGGGAGTCGAGGAAGCTCGCTCAACGTGAAGACCACGCGACCACGCGGGGTCACGTGCTCGACAACCCGCGGCACGGGCACGACCACCATCTCGTGACCGGCTTCAGCCGGCAACCGCCCCAACGTGTCCACCGTGGGCGACTTCCGTCCGCGTTCGTAGGCGGACAGCGTCGGCCGCGAAGTGCCTGCTCGACGTGCCAGTTCCTCTTGACTGAGCCCCGCAGCGCATCTCGCCTGCACGAGCATCTCCGCCATGTGCGCCATGCCGGCCCTCCAGTGACGTATCCGATCGGATCGGTACGCCGTGGGTTCACCTGCGACAACCCGCGCCCAACCGTGCACCCGGCGAGCCGACCAGGCAGAACGAGTTCGGCCCCCGACCAGCAGAACACCGGTCAGGGGCCGAACTTCACATGATTCGCGATGTGCCCCCGGTGCGACTCGAACGCACACTGGACGGATTTTGAGTCCGCTGCCTCTGCCGATTGGGCTACGGGGGCCGGCGCGAGCACTGTACTCGATCAGGTCGCCCGGCCGCCGTTCGGGGTGGCGGCCGGGGACTGGTCGGTCAGGAGCGGACCAGGCGGCCGATGGCGGCGGAGGCCTCGGCGATCTTCTCCTCCGCCACCTCACCGCCCTCGGCGACCGCCTGTGCCACGCAGTGCTTGAGGTGCTCGTCCAGCAGGCCCAGGGAGACCGCCTGCAACGCCTTCGTCGCGGCGGAGATCTGGGTCAGCACGTCGATGCAGTACTCGTCGTTCTCCACCATCCGCTGGAGGCCGCGGACCTGCCCTTCGATCCGCCGCAATCGCTTGAGGTACGCGTCCTTGTCCGCCGTGTAACCGAGCATCGCTCCCGACCTTCCCTACCCTGGGCGGGTATCCGGGTCCAGGATAGGCCACTCGACCGGGTGTGACGGGCACCACGGGGTGACGGGCCGGCGGGCCGCACATTTCGGCCCGGTGCGGTTTGTGTCGCGAAATGACCCGTCCGGGGGCATCAGTCACATTTTCACCGCGAAAGGTTAGGCGATATTCCTCTCGTGCACTATGGTGTCGACTCAAGCGTGTGGCGCAGAACAAGTCGAGGGCAGCACGCGCTATGCGAGCACACACGGAGGAACAGTGGCACAGCAGACCGTCGTCCAACTCATCGACGACCTCGACGGCAGCGAAGCCGCCGAGACCGTGACCTTCGCGCTGGACGGTGTGGAGTACTCCATCGACCTCTCGAAGGACAATGCGGACAAGCTCCGCGAGTCCCTGGCCGACTTCGTCGCCAAGGCGCGCCGCGCAGGTGGCCGCAAGCAGCGCAAGGGCACCGGCAAGAGCACGGTAAAGGCTGGTGACAAGGCGCAGGCCCAGGCCATTCGGGACTGGGCGCGCGCGCAGGGCCACCAGATCTCCGACCGCGGCCGCATTCCCCAGGGCCTGGTCGTGCAGTTCCAGGAAGCCCACGCTTCCTGAGTCCGCGTCGTTTTCCCCTGCGGTGGACTACGCCAACCGCAGGGGAAAACGGCAGGTCAGAGGCCTTCAGGGCAGCGAAGAACGCCCTGGGAACCCGACGCCTGCCAGCCTGAGCAGCGCGGTCGCCTTGACCGCCGTCTCCTCGAATTCCTCCGCGGGGTCGGACAGCGCGATGACCGCGCCCCCGACCCCGAAACTCACCTTGTCGCGGTCCACCACGAGCGTCCTGATGACGATGCTGAAGTCGGCCGTTCCGGAGAGTGAGAAGTAACCGAGCGCCCCGGAGTAGACACCCCTGGGCCCGGCTTCCAGCCCGTCGATGATCTGCATTGTCCGGATCTTGGGCGCCCCTGTCATGGACCCGCCCGGGAACGCCGCCCTAACCACCCGCACGGCGGAACTACCGGAACGCAGTCGGGCCCGAACGGTGCTCACCAGCTGGTGCACCGTCGCGTAGCTCTCCACCTCGAAGATCCTGGGCACCTCGACGCTGCCCACTTCCGCGCAATGGCCCAGATCATTGCGGACCAAGTCGACGATCATGAGGTTCTCGGCGCGGTCCTTCGCGCTGGTAGCCAAGGCCCCGCGCAAAGCCCCGTCCTCCGCCGGGGTGGCCCCGCGGGGGCGTGTGCCCTTGATTGGCTCGGATTCGACGACACCCTGTCGGTCGACCCGGATGAACCGCTCGGGTGAAGTGCTGAGCACGGAGAGCGCACCGAACCGGAGCAGCGCCCCGAACGGCGCGGGGCTTTCCGCGCGCAGGAACCGGTAGGCGTCCCACGGGTCGACCGAGCCGCGCCACGTCACCGTGTTCGTCAAGCACACCTCGTAGCTCTCGCCCGCCGTGATGGCCTCCTGACAAGCCGCCACCAGCTTCAAGTAGTGCGAACGGCGATGCCGCGGCTGCATGGAGTCGGCCCGGGCCGGGCGCGGCGCGGCCGACGGCACGGCGGTGAAATCACGCAGGAAATCGGCCGTTCGGCCCAACCAGCCGTCCTCGTCGGACAACGCCAGCAGGTACACGCACCGCGAAACGTGGTCGAAAACCAGCGCCCGGTCGGCGAACACGAATGCCGCGTCGGGCTGCTCCGAACGGTGCGCCGCCGCCGCGCCGCACTCGGCCTTCAGCTCGTACCCGAGGTAACCCACCCAGCCGAGCGCGAACTCGAACGGCACGTCCGGCGGCGCCACCCGCCACGCCGCCAGGTCGGCCTCCAGCCAGTCGAAGAACGGCCCGGGGTGCATCTGCCCGTCCACCGTCACCTCGCCGGTCCACACGTCGTACGTCGCCACGCGCGCCAGCGGCCCGGAGGCGTCCCCCATCACGGAGAACCGGCCGCGGGCGCCGACGAGGCTGCTGTCCAGCCAGAACGCGTCCCGGGACGCCCCGTACAGGGCCGCGTACACGTCCTCGGGCGACGGGTGCACGTCCACGCGCCGCACCAGCACCTCGCGAACGCCCCCAGCGGCGGGAGGCACGGCCGGCGGAGGCAGCGCGGGCGGCGCGGCCGAGGCGTCGGTCAAATCGCGGAAGTTGGCGAGCAGCTCGTGGCCGTGCGACGTGCACACCGACTCGGGGTGGAACTGCACGCCCCACGCGGGCCGCAAACGGTGCCGCACGCCCATCAGCACGCCGTCGGACTCGGACCAGGCGATCGGCTCCAGCGACGGCGGCAGGTCCGACACGGCCAGCGAGTGGTACCGCACGACGGGCAGCGGCGACGGCAGGCCGGCGAACACGTCCACGCCGGTGTGCCGCACGTGGTCGACCACGCCGTGCCGCGGCGTGACCAGGCCCACGGACGCGCCGTGCGCCAGGCACAGCCCTTGGTGGCCCAGGCAGACACCCAACAGGGGGATGTCGGCGTGCTCGATCACCGCGCGGCACAGGCCGAAGTCGGCGGCGCGCTCCGGTCGGCCGGGGCCGGGCGAGATCACCACGTTGTCGAAGCGCCGCAGGTCGGACAGCCCGAACCGCGGGTCGTCGTTGGTGATGACGACCGGCTCGCGCCCGTTCACCTCGGCGAGGTACTGGAAGAGGTTGAAGGTGAACGAGTCGTAGTTGTCGATGAGCAGCGTCCGCATGGCAAACAGCACGGTACCTGCACGAACACCCGGATGGAGTACCCACGAGCAGGTGAACGCCGCCACGACACCGAAGAGGCCGGGCGCACCTGGCGCCCGGCCTCCCCGTCCCCGGCGGTGGCTCTAGTCGAGGTGGAACTTCGGGTCCGCGGCGATCGCCGCGAGCTGCGCCCCGGTCAGCGCCGGCCGCGACAACGCCGGGTGGCCGGACTCCTTGAACTCGCTCGCGTACCCGACGATCACCCGCGTGCCGTCGGGGTGCCGGTAGAAGGCGGCGGCGTCCATCGTGTTGGCACCACCGTCCACGGTGGCACCGGTGACGACGGCGACCTGCTTGCCGCCGACGTCGACCAGCGCGCACGTGCCGCCCGAGATCGGGTACGGGAACGCGGCCGCCGCCTGGCACCCGTCGAGGTCGCCCAGCCGCGTGTTGCCCTTGGTCTCGACCTGGAGCGTCAGCTCGCCGACACCCGCCTCACCCGTGATGACGACCGGCGTGCGCACCCAGTACTCCCACACCTGCAGGTCACCGACGTACTCGGCGAACTGGGCCTGGTGCCTGGTCATGGGCCCGTAGTCGGCGAACCCGATCCGGGTCCGGTCCTCGGCCTTCACGCCGGGCGGCAGCGACGACGCCAGGTCGTTGAGCACCTTGGCGCCTTTGTCCGCCCGCGGTCCGCTGGTCGCGGTGCGGTCCGTCTGCCCGTTCGGCCAGGGCGTCTCGGTCGACCCGCCCGGAGGCGCCGACGACGGCGGAGGGGTGACCGTCGGCGTGACGGACGGCGGCGCGCTGGCGGTCGGCGTGACCGACGGCCGGGTCTCCGCCGACTGCCCCGCCGCCACCTGCAAGTCGGCACCACCGGCACCGAGGTTCGGCACCACCACGACCGCGCCGACCGCGATGGCCACCACGGCGAACCCGGCGAACCCGGCACCCACCGCCGCCTTCCGCCGGCGCTGGGCACGGCGCCCGTGCTCCAGCGCGGCCTCCGGGCTCATGGGTGGCGGCGGGCTGCTCGCCACCATCACATCCTGCAACGCGCTCTTCAGCTCGTGCTCGTTCATCGCACCATCTCTCCCTGCTGAGGGGTGATCAGGCCGCGCAGCGTCTGCAGCCCCCGCGCGGCCTGGCTCTTCACCGTTCCTTCCGAACAGTGCAACGCCCTGGCGGTCTCCTCGACCGACAGGTCTTCCCAGTACCGGAGCACGAGCACGGCCCGTTGCCGCGGAGGCACCTTCGCCAGCGCCGCGAGCAGCACCAGCCGGTCCTCCGTCGAGCCGCGTGGGACGTCCGCCACGTCGGTGCTCGTCTCGCTCACCCGTTCCTTGCGGAACCAGCCCCGGCGCAGGTCGGACACGAACGTCCGGACGAGCGTCTGCCGGGTGTAGGCGTCGAGTGCCTCGTGCCGGTTGATCCGCCGCCACGCCACGTAGAGCTTGGCGAAAGTGGCCTGGACCAGGTCCTCGGCACGGTGCCAGTCGCCGCACAGCAGGTACGCCGTGCCGCGCATGGCCTCGGACCGCGCCGCGAAGTACTCCGCGAACGCGGTGTCCCGATCACTCATCTGTCCTCCCCCGTGCTGCGGTACGAGGTAATCACGCTCGCGGGCCGCCGGCGGGTTGCACGGCTGCTTCGAGATTCGTGGAAACTGGACTCACCACCACTGGGGAGGCGCCACCTTGTTGTTCTTCGTCATGTTCGCGGTCGTGATGGGCGCAGCCCACTACTACATCTGGAGACGGGCCGTGCGCGCCACGACCCGCCCCGGTCGCGGCCGTCGGATCGGCACCGGCGTGGTGGTGTTCCTCTACCTGCTGCTGATGGCGGCGCTGCTGGTGACCCGTACCGGCGGAGGGCTCGGCCTGGTGGTGGCCTGGCCCGGGTTCATCTGGCTGGCGGGCGCGTTCTACTTCGCGTTGATCATGGCGGTGCTGGAGGTCCCCCGGCTGGTGCTGCTGCGCGCGACGCGGGCGCACGAGGTGCCGGCCGTGGTCGGCGCGCCGGACGCCGGGGTCCAGACGCCCGCGGCGGTGCTCGCCGACCAGCCGGCCGACCCGGGACGGCGGCTGTTCATCGCGCGGTCGCTCGCGGTCGCGGGCGGGGTGGCCACGGCGGGCGTCGTGGGCTTCGGGACCACGCAGGCGCTGGGCGACCCGGTCGTCAAGCGGGTGCCGGTGACGCTGGGCAAGCTCGACCAGCGGCTGTCGGGCTACCGGATCGCGGTGGTGAGCGACATCCACCTGGGCCCGCTGCTCGGCCGCGGCCACACCGAGCGGATCGTGCGGATGATCAACGAGCAGCGGGTGGACCTGGTGGCGATCGTCGGCGACCTGGTCGACGGCACGGTGGAGGAGCTCGGCGAGGCGGCGGCTCCGCTGCGCGACCTGGTGAGCACGCACGGCAGCTTCTTCGTCACCGGCAACCACGAGTACTACTCGGGCGCGGAGCCGTGGCTGGCGGAGCTGGAGCGGCTCGGGGTCAACCCGCTGCGCAACGAGCGGCTGCGGATCGAGCGGGCCGGCGCGTCGTTCGACCTCGCGGGCGTCAACGACGTCACCGGCGAGGGCTTCGGCGACGGCGCCGACTTCGCCCGCGCGCTGGACGGCCGCGACACGTCCACACCGGTGGTGCTGATGGCGCACCAGCCGGTGCAGGTCCACGAGGCCGCCAAGTACGGGGTGGACCTGCAGCTGTCGGGGCACACGCACGGCGGCCAGATGTTCCCGTTCCACCTCGCGATCGGCTTGCAGCAGCCGGTCCGCAGCGGGCTGGAGACCGTCGACGGCACGCAGGTCTACACCAGCAACGGTGCCGGGTTCTGGGGTCCCCCGGTCCGCGTCGGCGCGCCGCCGGACATCAGCGTCGTGGAGTTGCATCACAAGTTCGCCCGCTGATAGCGCATTTTTCGCCTTCACCACCTAGAGTGGACCGCCGTGCCCGAAGACGGTCAGACCGTGCCTGAACACGGTTGCGGAGGGGGACCCCTAGCGAGATGACGACGAGCTTTGCCGACGAACGGCTCCACGAGGCAATGGCTCGTATTCGTCGTTTCCTGGACCACGATCAACCGGACACGCCCTGCCTGGTCATCGACCTGCCGACGGTGCGCGACCGGTTCACGGCGATCCGCGCGGCGCTGCCGCGGGTGGGCATCTTCTACGCGGTCAAGGCGAACCCGACGCCCGACGTGGTCGGGTTGCTGGCCGCCGAGGGGTCGAGCTTCGACGTCGCCAGCCCGGCCGAAATCGACCTGTGCCTGGAGCGGGGTGCCGCGCCGGAGGCCATCTCCTACAGCAACCCGATCAAGAAGGCACGTGACATCGCGTACGCGTTCTCGCGCGGGGTGCGACTCTTCGTGTCCGACAGCGAACAGGACGTGCGCACGCTGGCCGAGCACGCGCCCGGCGCGTCGGTGTTGTTGCGAATCTTGGTCAACAGCAAGGGTTCCACGTACCCGTTCGGCAAGAAGTTCGGCTGCTCGCCGGAAATGGCGACGGATCTCCTGCGGTTGGCCGCCGAACTCGGACTCGTTCCGCTGGGGGTGGCGTTCCACGCCGGGTCGCAGCAGCTGGACCCGAACGGCTGGGACGGCGCGATCGCCGACGCCGCCGAGATCATCGGGAAGCTGCGCGCCGAAGGGCTTTCGCCGACCACGGTCAACCTCGGCGGCGGCCTGCCCGCGGGCTACCTGACCCAGCCGCCTCCGCTCGCGGAGTACGCGGCGGCCATCACCGCGTCGATCGCCCGTCACTTCGGCGTCTCGTCCGGCGGTTTCGCGCCCGAGGTGATGATCGAGCCCGGACGCGCTATCGTGGCTGAGTCCGGTGTGATCCGCTCCGAAGTGGTGCTGGTGTCCCGGAAGTCCTATTCGGACGAACGCCGTTGGGTCTTCCTCGACATCGGCCGCTACGGCGGGCTCGCCGAGACCGAGGGCGAGGCCATCGCGTACCCGCTCGTGACCAACCGCGATGGTGGTCCCGTCGGTCCCGTCGTGCTCGCCGGTCCCACCTGCGACGCGGACGACGTGCTGTACCAGAACACGTGCTACGAGCTACCGCTGGACCTGCGCGCGGGCGACCACGTCGACCTGCTCGGTGCGGGTGCCTACACGGCGAGCTACTCGTCGGTGGCGTTCAACGGCTTCCCGCCGCTGGCCACCCACTGCGTGCGATGAGCACGCCCCCGCCTGTCCTCCGCAGTACCCCTCCTGAAGATGTTTGGAGTGATTGATGTCCGAACTCCCGTGCGAATCCGAGCCGGTTGGCTTGTTCGCAGGACAGCACGTGCTCGCCGAACTGGAAGGCGTGAGCCCGGAACTGCTGGATGACGAGCAGTTCCTGCGACACGCGCTCGGTGAAGCGCTCACCCAGGCTGACGCCACGGTGTTGGAGGTGGTCTCCAAGCAGTTCGAGCCGCAAGGGGTCACCGTGCTGGCCCTGTTGTCGGAGTCGCACGCGTCCATCCACACGTACCCGGAGGTCGGTGCCGTGTTCGTGGACGTGTTCACGTGCGGCACTCGTGCCAAGCCCGCGCTCGCGGTGCAGCTGTTGGCCGAGGCCTTGGGTGCCGTGTCGGCACGGACGGACATGGTCAGCCGGGGGCACCGCGTCCCCGCGCTCGTCGGTGAGGAGAAAGCGTCTTGATCCGCGAACCGCTCGCGGCGGGTATGACCAGGCACTGGGACGTCGAGGAGGTCGTGGTCGACACCAGGACCGAGTTCCAGCACCTGGTGATCGCCCGCACCGCCCAAGGGCTGTCGCTGTTCTGCGACGACGACCGGCAGAGCACCGAGTTCAGCCAGCTGACCTACCACGAGGCGCTGATGGTCCCGGCGCTGCTGCTGGCCGACCGCGTCGACCGGGTGCTGGTCATCGGGTCGTCCGAGGGCGTGGTGTGCCAGATGGCGGTGGCGGCGGGCGCTTCGGTGGTCGACCACATCGACATCGACGCGCAGGCCGTGCGGCTGTGCGCCGAGCACCTGCCCTACGGGTACACGCTGGACGAGCTCGCGTTGGCGGAGAAGGGCGAAGGCCCGGTCCACGTCCGCTACATCGACGGCTACGAGTACATCCGGACCACGTCGGAGCGTTACGACATCGTCCTGGTGGACCTGCCGGACGAGCGCGAGGAGGAGGCGCAGCACAACCGGCTGTACGGCGCCGAGTTCCTGGCCATGTGCAAGGGGTTGCTCACGCCGGGTGGTGTGGTGGTGTCGCAGGCGGGCTGCCAGACGATGTGGCGCAACACCACGCTGGTCCGCATGTGGCAGCGGTTCAACGAGGTGTTCGGCACGGTCGCGTACTACGGCTCGGACGAGCACGAGTGGGCGTACCTGTTCGGGCGCGCCGACGAGGTGGCCGACCCGACCGCGCTGATGGTCGAGCGGCTGGCCGAGTGCGGCTACCAGCCGGAGACGATCGACGACCTGGCCCTGGTCGGCAACTCGATCCCGCCGTACCTGGTCCGCCACTCCCTCGCCTGACCAACCCGCGAGTCCTACGTTCACGACGCGAGAGTCCTACGTTCACGAGCCCTGAGTTCAACATTCGACCGACCAACCGGTATGCCAAGTGTTGAACTCAGGTGCTACGAACGTAGGACTCTCGCGCGCTGGACGTAGGACTCTCGCGCTAGCGGGTGAGGGAGCGGTGGAGGAAGTCGACCTGGAGCAGGAGCAGGTTCTCGGCGACCTGTTCCTGCGGGGTCATGTGGGTCACGCCGGACAGCGGCAGCACGGTGTGCGGTCGGCCGGCGGCGAGCAGTGCCGACGACAGGCGCAGGGTGTGCGCGGCCACCACGTTGTCGTCCGCCAGGCCGTGCACGATCATCAGCGGGCGTTCCAGCTTCGGCGCGTCGGCGATGAGCGAGTTGGCGTCGTACACCTCGGGCTTGTCGGCCGGGTGGCCCAGGTAGCGCTCGGTGTAGTGGGTGTCGTAGAGCCGCCAGTCGGTGACCGGCGCGCCCGCGATGCCCGCGTGGAACACGTCCGGGCGGCGCAGCACGGCCAACGCCGCCAGGTAGCCGCCGTAGGACCAGCCGCGGATGCCGACCCGGGTCAGGTCGAGGTCCGGTTCGCCGGCGGCGACCGCGTGCAGGGCGTCCACCTGGTCTTCGAGGGTGGCGCCCGCGAAGTCGAACGCGATCTCCCGTTCCCAGGCGGGGCCGCGACCGGGCGTGCCGCGGCCGTCCACGACCAGGACGGCGAAGCCCTGGTCGGCCAGCCACTGCGAGGCCAGGTAGGCGTTGCGCGCCGAGACGACGCGTTGCGCGTGCGGGCCGCCGTACGGGTCGAGCAGGACCGGGAGCTTGGTCCCCGGCACGTGGCCGCGCGGGAAGATCAGCGCCGCGCGCAGGTCGCGCTCGCCGACGGTGAGCAGGCGCACTTCCGGCGTCAGCACGGGGGTCTCGGCGAACGAGGCGATCCCGCCGCCGGTGGAGACGGTGACCTCGGGTCCGAAGTGGTCCATCGAGGAACGGGCCAGCACCAGCACCCCGGCCGCGCGGGTGGCGCTGTGCACACCGTCCTCAGTGGACAGTCGCGTCACGTTGCCCTCGTCGACCAGGAACACGTGCGTCTGGGTCGGGTCGTCGGTGGACGCGGTGACCAGCACGCCGTCCTCGGCGACGTCGAGCACCGCGCGGACCTGGAAGCCGTCGGGCGTCCACGGGCGGTCGCCGACCACGAGCCGGTTCGCGTCACCGATCGGCAGCACGCGCACCAGCTCGCCACCCGCGGTCCAGCGCGGCGCGCCCGGCACGACCTCCAGCCAGTGCGGGTCGGTGTCGTCGGCCACGACCTCGGTGGCACCGGTCGCCACGTCCACGGCCAGCACCAGGACCCGGCGCTGGTCACGTGACTGCACCTGCACCAGCGGCTTGCCGTGCGAGGTCCAGGAGACCGTGTTCAGGTACGGGAACGCCTCGCGGTCCCACGTCACGTCGGTCCGGCCGGTGCCGAAGATCGCCAGCTCCACCACGGCATTGGCCTCACCGGCGGCCGGGTAGGCGATCTCGGCGGCGGGCTTGGCCGGGTTGGCCGGGTCGGCGATGTGCCACCGCGGCACGGGCGCGTTGTCGACGCGCGCCGCCAGCACGTGCTCGCCGTCCGGGGAGAACCAGTAGCCCCGGTGGCGGCCCATCTCCTCGGCCGCGATGAACTCCGCCAGGCCCCACGTGACGTCCGGGCCGTCCGGTGACGCGACCACCCGGTCGGTACCCGTCTCCAGGTCCACGACGTGCAGCGCCCCGTCGGCCACGTAGCCGACCTGGCGCCCGGTCGGGTCCAACCTCGGGTCGATCGCCGCGCCGGAGACCGGCAGCTCGCGGACCGCGGCGGTGGCGAGCTCGAGCACGAACAGCCTGCCGGACAACGCGAACACGGCCTGCCGCACGTCGCTGTCGGTGGCGTAGCCGACGATGCCGGCGGCCGACTCGCGGGTGCGCTCGCGGCGTGCCCGTTCCTCCGGGGACAGGTCCTCGGGGTCGGTCAGCAGGGTGCCCGGGTCGGCCAGCAGCGCCTCGGCGCGGGTCGCGGTGTCGAACGCCCACAGGCCGTTCGCCCGGCTCGTGGCCGTGGCGGTGCGGAGGAAGTACACCTTCGTGCCGTCCGGGGACGCGGTGAACGTCCGGGGTGCGCCGAGGGTGAACCGCTGGGTGCGCGCGTGCTGGCGCGGGAAGGAGATCTCGTTGCCCACCCGGACACCCTATGTCCCCGGTGCGGGTCCCCGGTGGCGGGTGAAGATCCTCGGTTCCGGTGAAAAGGAGGTGGCGGACCGCGATCCGGCGGGCGACCTCTTGTACGCGGCTTTATGGTGACGTCGTGGAGTCGGAGAATCCGCAAGCAGAACACCGAACCATAATCGTCGTCGACGTGGAAAAGTTCACCCACGGCAGCCGCAATAATGCGGATCAGCTCGTGGTCCGGGCCGCTCTTTACGGTTCACTGCACCGGGCGTTCCGCGATTCCGGCATCCCGTGGGACGAGTGCCACCGGGAGGACCGCGGCGACGGTGTCTTCCTGCTGGTGCCCCCGACCGTGCCGAAGCAACTCGTGGTCGACCGGTTGCCGGGCGCGTTGGCCGAGGCACTGGCGGAGCACAACGCCGGGCACCGGGCCGAGGAGCGGGTGCGGGCGCGCATGGCGGTGCACGCGGGCGAAGTCCTCCCGGACCCGCACGGCTACACGGCCGGGTCGATCAACCTGGCGTTCCGCCTGCTCGACGCCGAGCGGCTGCGAAACGCGCTGGCACGGTCGTCCGGGGTGGTGGCGCTCGTCGTGTCGGACTGGTTCTACCAGGAGGTGGCCCGGCAGAGCCGGGTGGTCGACCCGCGCACGTTCCGGCCGGTCGACGTGCGGGTGAAGGACACCACGGCCAAGGCGTGGATCGCCCGGCCGGACGACCCTTATCCACCGTCGGCGGCGGGGTCACGGCGAGGACGTGCGGCGGTGGCAGTCGCGGTGCTGGCACTGACGGTGTTCGCGCTCACCGCGGACCGTCCGGGGTCGAGGGGCGGTGAGGTCAGCGGTGTCGGGCCGGATTTTCCGGGCGACCGGGAATTCCTGGCCTACGTCGTCAACCTGGCGACCGGGAAATGCCTCTCCCGGAACGGCGCCTACACACACCCGGACGATTCGGAGAAGCCCGGCGAGAACGTCTACCAATGGGACTGCGCCGACTCGGACAACCCCGGTCACTTCGTGTTGTTGGCGCCGGGGGACGGCGACTGGACGATCCGCAGCAGCGTGCGAGCCGACCTGTGCCTGACCGCCGACCGCAAGCCGGACAAGGACCAGCACTTCCAGCACTGCCGGCCGGGTGACGACCATCAGTCGTGGCGGTTGCGGCGCATCCGCGGGCAGGCGCCGGACGCCGTGGTGATCGAGAACCGGGGCGCGGGCGGGTGCCTCGCCCACCAGGGTGGCCGGCCGGACGTGCACATCCAGGTCTTCCGGCGCGACTGCCCTCCGCTCGGGCAGGACGAGGTGGGCTGGTCGATCCGGCCGTACGCCGTGCCGGGACGTCGGTCGTGCGGCGAGCCGTGGCGCGGTCCGGTGCGGAACAACGAGACCGGGCACCACCTGGCCGACGCCGACCAGGCCGCGCACCGGGCGGCGTCGGGAGCGCCGGTGGTGTCGATCGTGGCGGTCGGCGAGACGCCGCACGGGTGCGGGGTGTCGATCTCCGGGCTGTCGGGGACGTGGGTCGCCGAGTCGTTGGACGAGAACTGGGTGCGGCTGCACACCCGCGAGGACCACAGCAAGTGCCTGGCTTCGGGTGAGAACGGGGTCGCGGTGCGGCGGTGTGACGGCAGCCGGGCGCAGCAGTGGGAGCTCGGGTAGCGGCGACCCCTGTCCTTCGGCGCGCGCTGAACCGCGGAGGAAGGAGGGCCGTAGTCGTCGGTGGAGCGATTGACGGACCAAGGAGGAGTGAGTGTGATCCGACGAAACCGCATCGCCATCGCCGTCGCGGGCGGCATGGCGGCCGTGCTCGCGCTGGTCATGTGGACTTCCAACGCCACCGGCCTGCAGGGCAGGACGGTCGCGCAGACCGAGCAGGTGGGTGCCGCGGCCCAGGGCGACTACGGCGACGTCCAGGAGCCCTTGGCCCCTCCGACCAGTGAGGAAGCGGCGCCCGTCGAAGAGCCCGTCGAAGAGCCCGCCGCGGACGCGCCGGAGGGGCAGGCCGCGCCCGCGCCGTCCGGTCCGCAGGTCACGCTGGTGGGCAAGAGCGTGCCGAAGATGGGCGAGGTCGTGCAGGACGGCGACGGCCGCACGCTGTACCGGTTCGACAAGGACACGCCGGACCCGGCGAAGTCCAACTGCGAGGGTCAGTGCGCCGTGACGTGGCCGCCCGTGCTGTCCAACGGCAAGCCGCAGCTCCAAGGCGTAGACCCGGCGCTCGTGTCGACGGTGAAGAGGGCCGACGGCACCGATCAGGTGACGCTCGACGGCTGGCCGCTCTACACGTACGCGAAGGACGAGGCGCCGGGCCAGTGGAAGGGCCAGGGCGTCGGCGGCACCTGGTTCGTGGTGCGGCCCGACGGCAAGCGCAACGTCGAGTGCCTCCCGCCGGGGGTGACGGCCCCCGCCGCGTAGTCCGCTGTGGAACGCCCTGATCCCCCGGGCCTGGGGTTGGCCGGGGGATCAGGGCGTCGCACAGCGGGTCAGAGGGTGCGGACGACGTCGCGGTAGTCCAGGCGCGGGTTGCGCGGGTGGGTGCCGGAGTGGTCCGGGTGGCCGATGTTCACGATCACCAAGGGCAGGTGGTTGGTGTCGGCGAGGAACTCCCGGCGCACGCCTTCGGGGTCGAAGCCGCTCATCGGGCCCGCGGCGAGGCCGGCGGCGCGGACGCCGATGATGAAGTAGCCGGCCTGGAGCAGGGTGCTGGTCCTGGCGGCCTCGGTGCGCTTGGCGTCGTCGGCGAACGCGTCCTTGGCACCCGGGAAGTGGGGGAACGTCGTGGCCAGGTGCTCGTGGAAGTCGGTGTCCGCGGACAGGATCGCGGTGACCGGTGCGGCGAGGGTCTTGGCCCGGTTGCCTTCCGACAGGTGGGGCGCGAGGCGGTTCCTGGCGTCCTGGCCGCGGACGTACAGCACGCGCAGCGGCTGGCTGTTCATCGCGGTCGGACCCCACTTGACGAGGTCGTGGACGGCGCGGAGCTGGTCGTCGGTCACCGGCTCGTCGGTGAACGCGTTCGCCGTACGGGCCTCGCGGAACAGCAGGTCCTGTGCTTCGCCCGGCAACGTGAGAGTGGCGAGGGTCGCGGTCATGGTGCCTCTTTCGGTTGTCCCGTACGCGGGTTGCGCACGGGACAACCTCCAGTAAGCGCCAGCTATTCCGTGGCGGGCTTCACAGGGTCGGGTAGAGCGGGTGCTTGGCCGCGAGGACCTCGACCCTGGCGCGCAGGTCGGCGAGGTCCGGGTCGGCCTGCAGCGCGGTGGCGATGATGTCCGCCACTTCGGTGAAGTCCGTCGCGCCGAAGCCGCGGGTGGCGAGCGCGGGCGTGCCGATGCGCAGGCCCGAGGTCACCATCGGCGGACGCGGGTCGTTCGGCACGGCGTTGCGGTTGACCGTGATGCCGACCTCGTGCAGCCGGTCCTCCGCCTGCTTGCCGTCCAGTTCGGACGCCACCAGGTCGACCAGGACGAGGTGGACGTCCGTGCCACCGGTGAGCACCTTCACACCCGCCGCGGCGGCGTCGGGCTGGGAGAGGCGGTCGGCGAGGATCTTCGCGCCCTCGACGGTGCGCCGCTGGCGGTCGGCGAACTCGGGTGACGCGGCGTGCTTGAACGCGACGGCCTTGCCCGCGATCACGTGCTCCAGGGGCCCACCCTGCTGGCCCGGGAACACGGCCGAGTTGATCTTCTTGGCGAGGTCGGCCTCGTTGGTCAGGATCACGCCGCCGCGCGGGCCGCCGAGGGTCTTGTGCGTGGTCGTCGTCACGACGTGCGCGTGCGGCACAGGGCTCGGGTGCAGACCCGCGGCGACGAGACCGGCGAAGTGCGCCATGTCGACCATCAGGTAGGCGTCGACGGAGTCGGCGATGCGCCGGAACTCGGCGAAGTCCAGCTGGCGGGGGTAGGCCGACCAGCCGGCGACGATCAGCTTCGGGCGGTGCTCCAGGGCCAGGCGCTCGACCTCGGCCATGTCGACGCGGCCGTCGGTCTCCGAGACGTGGTAGGGCACCACGTTGTAGAGCTTGCCGGAGAAGTTGATCCGCATGCCGTGGGTGAGGTGCCCGCCGTGCGCCAGGTCGAGGCCCAGGATCGTGTCACCGGGCTGGAGCAGGGCGAACATCGCGCACGCGTTGGCCTGCGCGCCCGAGTGCGGCTGGACGTTGGCGAAACCGGCGCCGAAGAGGTCCTTGACGCGCTGGATCGCCAGGCGCTCGATCACGTCGACGTTCTCGCAGCCGCCGTAGTAGCGCCGGCCGGGGTAGCCCTCGGCGTACTTGTTCGTCAGCACCGAGCCCTGCGCCTGGAGCACCGACACCGGCGTGAAGTTCTCCGAGGCGATCATCTCCAGCGTGCTCTGCTGCCGGTGCAGCTCGGCGGCGACGGCGTCCGCGACCTCCGGGTCGAACTCCGCGAGGGAGGTGTTGAAGTGCTCGGACATGTGTGGGTCT
This sequence comes from Saccharothrix sp. CB00851, assembly GCF_001905065.1. Lineage (NCBI taxonomy): Bacteria > Bacillati > Actinomycetota > Actinomycetes > Pseudonocardiales > Pseudonocardiaceae > Saccharothrix > Saccharothrix sp. CB00851. The sequence continues at coordinate 21,518 of NZ_LWLC01000011.1, read as the reverse complement.
CTCCCTTAGCTGGATCGCTTGTAGAAGGGCAGTGCGACGACTTCGACCGGCTCGTGCTTGCCCCGGACGTCGACGGACAGCCGGGTACCGGGTTCGGTGTTGCCGACGGTGACGTACGCCATGGCCACGGAGTACCCGAGGGTGGGCGAGAGCGCGCCGCTGGTGACCTCGCCGATCGGGTTGCCGGACGCGTCGAGCACGGGGTAGCCGTGCCGGGGCGCACGGCGCGAGGTGGTCTTCAGGCCGACCAGGACCTGGTCGACGCCCTGTTCGGCGACGGTGGCGAGGGCGTCGCGGCCGACGAAGTCGCCCGGCTTGTCCAGCTTCACCACCCGGCCGAGGTTCGCGTGGAACGGCGTGTGGTCGCGGCCCAGCTCGTTGCCGTACAGCGGCATGCCCGCCTCCAGCCGGAGGGTGTCGCGGCAGCCGAGGCCCGCGGGCTTGAGGTCGTGCGGCGCGCCCGCCTCCAGGAGGGCCTGCCAGACGTGGGCGGCGTCGTCCGGCGCGACGAACAGCTCGAAGCCGTCCTCGCCGGTGTAGCCGGTGCGGGCGAGCAGGACCGGCTTGCCCGCCACCTCGGTCGGGTACGAGGCGTAGTACTTGACCGAGGTCAGGTCGGTGGGCGTGAGGCCGGCGAGGATGGCGGTGGACTTCGGGCCCTGCACGGCGAGCAGCGCGTAGTCGGTGGACTTGTCCTCGACCGTGGTGTCGAAGCCCTTCGCCCGCTCGACCAGCGCCTCGTGGACGACGGCGGCGTTCGAGGCGTTGGCGACGACGAGGTACTCCTGGTCACCGGTGCGGTAGACGATCAGGTCGTCGATCACGCCGCCGTCGGCCTCGCAGATCATCGTGTACCGGGCGCGGCCGACGCCGATCGCGGACGCGTGGCCGACCAGGGCGTGGTCCAGCGCGGCGCCCGCCTGCGGCCCGGTGAGCAGGATCTCACCCATGTGGGTCAGGTCGAACAGGCCCGCCGACGTGCGCACCGCGTGGTGCTCGGCCAGCTCGCTGTCGTAGCGCAGCGGCATCCGCCAGCCCGCGAAGTCGGTGAACATGGCGCCCAGCGCCTCGTGTTCGGCGTGCAGGGGCGTGCGGCGGCTTTCCATCAGGCGGGCCCTCCCTGGGTGCGGACATGGCGGCGGCGCCGACCGGTCGGGTCGGCGGGCGGCACGTCCGAGAGATTCACGAGCGAAAGGATGACACGGTCCACCGGAGACTCCTCGTCGAGTGAGCCTCCCCCTCTGCCATGAGCCTGAGAGCTTCGCCGCCGGGTGAGGGCGGCTTGCACCGTGGGCGAGGCGCACCGGGTGCGCCTGCTTTCCAGAGTTGCCTTCGTCGGGCGGTACCTGTGCCTGAGAGATTCCGGGGAGGAGTTGCTCCTTCGGCGCCCCGGTCGGGGACTCTCCCGCTCGACATCGACGGCCGTGTTCAGTTGGTACCGCCAGACGCTAGGGGTGCCCGGCGGGCGGGGTCAACCCCGGTCACAGGCTCTTCTCGGCCCGGACGCTCTCGACCACCTTGCGCTCGGCGTAGAACGACACGAACGGGATCGTGCCCGCGAGCAGCACCAGGACGGTGCCCTTGATCGACCAGCGGGCCTTGAGCGCGAGGTCGACGGTGAGCACCAGGTACACCGCGTACAGGAAGCCGTGGACGGGGCCGACGACCTGCATCATGCCCTCGTTGCCGCCCGCGTACTTGGCGATCATGGCGACCACGAGCAGCAGCAGGCCGACACCGACCACGTAAGCCATGAACCGGAACCTGCTCAACGCGCCGCTCATCGCCCTACCTTCACCTCACCGCTGGTCCCGCGCGTGGAGTTCGGCGAGCATGCGGTTGTAGGCCGCGAGCTCTTCGTCCTCGTCGTCGTGCGCGGGTGTTCTGACGGGCTCAACGGTAACGACCGGCCGGGACGGCTCGGCCACCGGCTCCGGCGCGACGTCGGCGGGCGCCTCGGCGGCCTCGGCCTTGCGGCGGGCGTCCAGCCTGCGGATGCGCCACACCATGAACGCGGGGAAGAGGCCGAACAGCGGCCACTGGAAGACGTAGCCGAGGTTCTGGAACGTGCCACCGGCCTGCGAGAACCGCTCCCACTGCCAGTAGGCCAGCCCGCAGCACACGACCAGCGACGCCAGGCACACGGCGACGATGGCCAGCCGCTGGGGGGTGATGAGGCCTCGCACGCCTCAAGAGTACTTCCTACTTCACACGGGGCTGGGGCTCCCCGCACAGGAGCCCGCCCCTGGGAAAGGTGAGGGCTCCAAGACCTCAGGAGCCCGCCCCGACTCGTCGGACCTAGGCCACGCCGTCCCGGCGTTGCCTCTGCAGCCTGGCCACGCACCAGGCCGCCGCACTACCCCGACGCAGGTGCTGGAGCACCGTCATCGGGCCGAGGCGACGACCGAGGTCGGCGGGCGTGAGCCCGGCCGCCCGGTAGTCCAGAGCGCGCTGGTCCAACGGGCTGATGCCCGCGTCCCACCACAGCTCCGCCTCGGACAGGTCACCCACCAGCTGCCAGTAGCTGGCGGCGGCCGCGAGCAGGACCTCGGGCACCTCGGGCGCCCGCTTCCGCATCGCCGCCACGTACGCCGGATCCGCGGACTCGACCTTCACCAGGCCGCGGGAACCGCCATTCGCCCGCTGCACGGGGATCCCCGGTGCGGACGGCGGGGCTTCCGCGAGCCACGCGTCCTTGATCCGGTTCACCTCCTGCAGCTCGGCGTCGTCCGAGCGCTCAGCCGCCCACTGCCGCAACAGCTCGTCGACTCCGGAGTCCTCGACCATTCTGCCTCCTCATCGGTCGAAGATCAGCCAATGCGACGCACCGTATTAGCGGGTACCGACAACCGCTAGACCCCGGTTTGTCTAAAACCCTGTTACCAGGGCGTTATAGCCCTCATTCCACCCGTACGGTGCAACGTCCGGGGCGCATAGTCACCGATCGTGACCGCATTGAGCGGAGTTCGCGGCGGTGCGGCGGGTGATCTAGGCGAAGAGGCTGCGGACGAAGGTGATGATCGACTCGGCGCCGGACTGGAGCCACCCGAGCGCGGTCCTCACCGCTTCGGCGGACTCGTTCGGCTGGGTGATCAGGAGGAACAGCACCAGCGCGACCGCCGCCAGCGTCACCACCTTCTTGACGTTCACTGATCGCTCTCCGTCCGTATCACTGGGCAGGGCGGCCGGGCGCCGCTCCGGTCGTGTCAACGGCCATGGTCCCTCATTCACCCGGATGATGACGGTCGATCCCGCCGCCATCGCCCGACCGGCCGCCGGAACGACCACGCAACCAGGCTGGAACCACCTCGACTGTCACCCGAACGGACGATCAAGGGGACCAGCGGTCCCGCCGATCACCAAGGTACGGGCACTCGCCCACCCCCCAGGCACGGACACCGAGGTTCCAAGACACGTTCATCTCTTCGCCGCCCATCACCTGATTGCGCCGACGTACGCACCGAGCGTGACAAAGGTCGATGCGGGCTGCCACTCAATTCCGGTCCCCCTTCAGGTGATTTACCGCGCCCTTTTCCAGACCAATCGGGCACCGGTCTCCTCAGGCGACGACCCCGGACCGCCGCAACCCCTCGATCTCGTCCTCCCCCAGCCCCAGTTCACCCAGGACGGCGACCGTGTGCTCACCCACCGCGGGCGGTCGGCCCGGCGTGGCCGCGGGCGTCCGGTCGAACCGCGGCGCGGGCGCGGGCTGCGCCACCCCGTCGACCTCGACGAACGTCCCCCTCCGCGCGTTGTGCCCGTACCCGGGCGCCTCGCCGGGGGCCAGCACGGGCGCCAGGCACGCGTCGGTGCCCTCCGCGAGCGCCGCCCACTCATCCCTCGTCCGGGTGGCCACCGCGGCGGCGATGCGTGACCGCAGCTCCGGCCAGTTCGCCGGGTCGTGCCGCCCGGGCAGCCCGGCGTCGGCCAGGCCGAGCACGACCAGCAGCTCGGCGTAGAACTTCTCCTCCAGCGCCCCGACGCTGACGAACCCGCCGTCCGCGGCCTCGTACACGTCGTAGAACGGCGCGCCGCCGTCCAGCAGGTTCTCCCCGCGCGCACCGGGCCAGGCGCCGGCCGACGACATGCCGTGCAGGAACGTCGTCAGCAGCGCCGCGCCGTCGACCATGGCCGCGTCCACCACCTGACCGCGCCCGGACCGCTCCCGCTCGTACAGCGCGGCCAGCACGCCCAGGGCCAGCAGCAGCCCACCGCCGCCGAAGTCGCCGACGAGGTTGAGCGGCACGGTCGGCGGCGCGCCGGCCCGGCCGATCGGCTCCAGCGCCCCCGCCACCGCGATGTAGTTGATGTCGTGCCCGGCGCGGTCGGCCAGCGGGCCGTCCTGTCCCCAGCCGGTCATCCGCCCGTAGACCAGTCGCGGGTTGCGGGCCAGGCACTGCGCCGGCCCGATGCCCAGCCGTTCGGTCACCCCCGGCCGGAAGCCCTCGACCAGCACGTCGGACTCGGCGACCAGGCGGAGCACCAGCTCGGCGCCTTCCGGTCGGCGCAGGTCGACGCCGATCGACCGCCGCCCGCGCCCGAGCAGGGGCACCTCGGTACCGCCGCCGACGCGGTCCACCCGCACCACCGAAGCGCCGAGGTCGGCCAGCACCATGCAGCCGAACGGGGCGGGCGCGAGGCCCGCCAGCTCGACGACCTTGAGCCCTTCCAGAGGTCCCGGCATGTCAGAGGGACCTCGCGATGATTTCCTTCATGATCTCGTTCGTCCCGCCGTAGATCTTCTGCACGCGGGCGTCCGCCCACGCGCGCGCGATCGGGTACTCGGTCATGTAGCCGTAGCCGCCGAACAGCTGCACGCACTCGTCCACCACCTGGCACAGCCGTTCGGTGGCCCACCACTTGGCCATCGCCGCGGTGGGCACGTCGAGCCGGCCCGCCAGGTGGTCCTGGACGCACTCGTCCACGAAAGCCCTGGTCACACGGGCCTCGGTGGCGCACTCGGCGAGCTTGAACCGGGTGTTCTGGAACTTGATCAGCTCGCGGCCGAACGCCGTGCGGTCCTTGACGTAGGCCAGCGTGAGGTCCACCGCGGCTTCGATGCCCGCCACGGACGCCACCGCGATGATCAGCCGCTCCTGCGGCAGCTGCTGCATCAGCTGGATGAACCCCTGACCCTCGCCGGTGCCCAGCAGGTTCGCCGCGGGCACGCGCACGTCGTCGAAGAACAGCTCGGCGGTGTCCTGGCCGTGCATGCCGACCTTGTCCAGCACCCGGCCGCGGCGGAAGCCCTCGGCCTGCGCGGTCTCCACGACGAGCAGCGAGATGCCCGTCGCGCCCTGGCTGGGATCGGTCTTGGCGACGACGATGACCAGGTCGGCCTGCGCGCCGTTGGTGATGAACGTCTTCGAGCCGGACAGCACGTACTCGTCGCCGCGCCGCAGCGCCCGCGTCTTGATGTTCTGCAGGTCGGAGCCGCCGCCGGGCTCGGACATGGCGATCGCGCCGACGTACTCGCCGGACGCCATCTTCGGCAGCCACCGCCGCTTCTGCTCTTCGGTTCCGTAGGCGTTGAGGTAGTGGGCGACGATGCCGCTGTGCACGCTGTTGCCCCACGCGCTGTCACCGCACCGTGCCTGCTCCTCCAGCAGCACGGCCTCGTGCGCGAACGTGCCGCCGCCACCGCCGTACTCCTCGGGGATGGACAGGCAGAGCAGGCCGACCTCGCCCGCCTTGGTCCAGAAGTCCCGGTCCACCTGCTTCTGCGCGGCCCAGCGCTCCTGGTGCGGGACCGCCTCCCTCTCGAGGAACGTCCGAGCCAGCTTGCGCAACTGGTCCAGGTCCTCGGTCATCCATGCGGAACGGCGAGTTGGCATGACTCGACGTTCCCACTGGTCGGACCTGTCCGCCATGACCGCAGCGCGCCAGGGTGACCCGTGATCGTGAGCAAAACGGTCAGGGTCTCGCCCCCGGCCTGGGAGCCCTCAGGACTCGACCCCACGGGATGGTGAGCTATTAAGTCACCTCGCTCGGTCATGGGCAGGGTCGAGTGCCGTGGTTACCGTGGAGTACATGAGCGAAGCCTTGATCTTCGACGCGGTGCGCACACCGCGTGGCAGGGGAAAGCGCGGTTCGCTGCACAGCGTCAAGCCGATCACCCTCGCTTCCGGGGTGCTCGCGGCGCTGGCGCGGCGCAACGACCTGGACACCTCCGCGGTGGACGACGTGGTGTTCGGCGTCGTGTCACCGGTCGGCGAGCAGGGCGCGGACATCGCCCGCACAGCGGTGCTCGCGGCCGGGTGGGACCTGCGGCCGGCGGGCGTGCAGCTCAACCGGTTCTGCGCGTCGGGCCTGGAGTCGGTGAACCTCGCCGCGGCCAAGGTCGCGTCCGGGTTCGAGGACCTGGTCGTGGCCGGTGGCGTCGAGTCGATGTCGCGGGTGCCGATGGGCTCGGACGGCGGCGCGTGGATGGCCGACCCGGAGACCAACATGGCGGTCAACTTCGTGCCGCAGGGCGTGAGCGCGGACCTGATCGCCACGCTGGAGAGGTTCACTCGGGAGGACGTCGACGCCTACGCGCTGCGCTCGCAGCAGCGGGCGACGCTGGCCCGGGACAAGGGCTGGTTCGACCGGTCGCTGGTGGCCGTGGTCGACCAGAACGGCTCGGTCGTGCTCGACCACGACGAGGCGATCCGCCCGGAGACCACGCTGGAAGGGCTGGGCAAGCTCAAGCCGAGCTTCTCGTTCCACGGCGACCTGGGCTTCGACGCCGTGGCCATCGACCGGTACCCGACCGTGGAGCGCATCGACCACGTCCACACCCCGGGCAACTCGTCGCAGATCGTGGACGGCGCGGCGGCGATGCTGATCGGCAACGAACGCATCGGCCGGGAGCTGGGCCTGACGCCCCGCGCGCGGATCATCGCGACCGCGGTCGTCGGATCCGAGCCCACGATCATGCTCACCGGTCCCGCCCCGGCCGCGCGCAAGGCGTTGGACAAGGCGCGGCTGACCGTCGAGGACATCGACCTGTTCGAGATCAACGAGGCGTTCTCGTCGGTGGTGCTGAAGTTCCAGCGCGAGCTGGACCTGCCCGACGACAAGGTCAACGTCAACGGCGGCGCGATCGCCATGGGCCACCCGCTGGGCGCGACCGGCTGCATGATCCTGGGCACCCTGCTCGACGAGCTGGAGCGCCGGGACCTGCGGCGCGGGCTGGCCACGTTGTGCGTGGGCGGCGGCATGGGCATCGCGACGATCATCGAGAGGGTCTGATGGCTATCCACTTCGAGCGGGACGACGAGGGCATCGTCACCCTCACGATGGACATGTCCGGTTCGGCGAACGTGATGAACGCCGAGTACCACCAGGACATGGGCGCGGCGGTCGCGCGGCTGGAAGCCGAGCGCGACGACATCGCGGGTGTGGTGCTGACGTCGGCCAAGAAGACGTTCTTCGCCGGTGGAGACCTGAACGTGCTCATCCGGATCACGCCCGAGAACGCCGCCGAGGCGCTCGGGTTCCTGGAGGAGATCAAGGGCCAGCTGCGGCGGTTGGAGCTGCTCGGCAAGCCCGTCGTCGCCGCGATCAACGGCAGCGCGCTGGGCGGTGGCCTGGAGATCGCGCTGGCGTGCCACCACCGGGTGGTGCTGGACGACGACAAGATCCAGCTGGGGCTCCCCGAGGCGACGCTGGGCCTGCTGCCCGGCGGTGGCGGCGTGACCCGGATGGTGCGGCTGCTCGGCGTGCAGCCGGCGTTGCCGTTGCTGATGGAGGGCAAGCAGCTGCGGCCGGCGCGGGCGTTGCAGGCCGGGATCGTGCACGAGCTGGCGTCCTCACGCGAAGAGCTGATCGCCAAGGCGCGGGCGTGGATCAAGGAGAACCCGGCGCCGCAGCAGCCGTGGGACAAGCCGGGGTACACCGTGCCGGACGTGCGGGTCGGCGACCCGAACCTGTACGGGCTGCTCGCCGCCGCGCCCGCCGTGCTGCGGAAGAAGACGCACGGCGTGTACCCGGCACCGGAGAAGGTGCTGGCCGCCGCGGTCGAGGGCGCGCTGGTGGACTTCGACACGGCGTTGAAGGTCGAGGCGCGGTACTTCGTGGAGCTGGCGGCGGGCCAGGTCTCCAAGAACATGATCAACACGTTCTGGTTCCAGCTGAACGAGATCAGCGCGGGCGGGTCGCGGCCGGCCGGGGTCGAGCGGTCGAAGGTGTCGAAGGTCGGCGTGCTCGGCGCGGGCATGATGGGCGCGGGCATCGCCGAGGTCAGCGCCAAGGCCGGGATCGAGGTCGTGCTGAAGGACGTGACGCTGGAGGCCGCGCAGCGGGGTGCCGGTGACACGCCGGGCATCACGCCGACCGACTCCGACGCCGACCTCGCGGGCTGCGACCTCGTGATCGAGGCGGTGTTCGAGAACCGGGAGCTGAAGAACAAGGTGCTGCCGGCGGCGGAGTCGGCCGCTCTGCCGGACGCGGTGATCGCGTCGAACACGTCGACGTTGCCGATCACCGGGCTGGCGTCGGCGGTGGGTGATCCCTCGCGGTTCATCGGGCTGCACTTCTTCTCGCCGGTGCCGAAGATGCGGCTGGTGGAGATCATCCGCGGGGAGAAGACGTCGGACGAGACGTTGGCGCGGGCGTTCGACTACGTGCTGCAGATCGGCAAGACGCCGATCGTGGTGAACGACAGCCGGGGCTTCTACACGTCGCGGACGTTCGGCACCTACGTCACCGAGGCGGTGTCGATGGTGGCGGAGGGCGTGTCGCCCGCGTTGATCGAGAACGTCGCCCGTCGGGCGGGCATGGCCGTGGGCCCGCTGGCGGTGTCCGACGAGGTCACGTTGACGTTGCAGCTCAAGATCCGGGACCAGACGCTGGCCGACGACCCGGCGGTGGCGGGCGCGTTGGGGGACCACCCGGCGTTCAAGGTGCTGGAGGAGCTGGTCGCCGAGGGGCGCACGGGCAAGTCCGGCGGTGCCGGGTTCTACGAGTACCCGGAGGGCGGCAAGAAGTTCCTGTGGCCGGGCCTGTCCCGGTACGCGCGGGCCGACGCGGGCGTGACCGAGCGGGACGTCGAGGACCGGTTGCTGTTCATCCAGTCGCTGGAGACCGTGCGGTGCCTGGACGAGGGCGTGCTCACGTCGGTCGGTGACGCGAATGTGGGCTCGGTGTTCGGCTTCGGCTTCGCGCCGTGGAGCGGCGGCACGGTCCAGTTCATCAACTCCTACGGCTTGACGGAGTTCGTGGAGCGCGCCGACTACCTGGCCGACACCTACGGCGAGCGCTTCCGCCCACCGGCCTCCCTCCGCGACCGCGCCACCCGCAACACCCCCTTCTAACCCCGCGAGAGTCGAACACTCAGGTCCCGCGTGTCCCACGTTCAGAACGCGCGTGTCCTACGTTCAGGTACCCCGAGTTCAACGCTCAGGACGGCGAGCCGTGTTCTGAGTGTTGAACTCGGGTGTTCTGAACGTAGGACACGGTGGTCCTGAACGTGGGACACGCGGGCGCTGGAGGTTCGACTCACGAGGGGGTTAGGCGGTGGCGCGGGGCCAGGTCGGGAAGGCGGTGGTCACCTCGGTGCGTTGGGTTACGCCGTTGACGGTGACGGCGATGGTGACCTCGGGCGACTTGACCGTGCGGCCGTCCTGGACGCCGACGCCGCGGGGCGCGTTGGAGTTGTTGATGTCGAAGAAGTCACCGTTGACGGCGGCGACCGCGCGGGTCCGGTTCGCCTGGGCGGACAGCGGTTCGGCGGCGGCGACGTGCCCGGGGTACAGGTAGTCGACCTTCGTGCCGGCGGTGAGGTCGACGGTGAGCGCGTCGCCGCGGATCCAGCCGCCGGCGCCACCCAGCTCGTACCAGTCGAACGAGCTCAGCGACACGCCCGGCGCGACCGGGCGGGTGCTGCGTGCGGTCTCGATGCGACGGGCCGGGTCGACGGCGGGCGCGACCGCGACGCCCGGCAGGTCGACGGCGGTGGTGGGCGGTGGAGGCTCGGCGTGCGCCGCGGGCGCGGTGCTCGCCAGGGCGAAGACGAGTGCCCCGGCCAGGGCGGCGGGGCGAGGGCGTGGGAACACGGGCACTCCCGCAGGGGTGGGGTGAGATTCTTACGCGATGTAAGTCCACCGTGTTGACGATTCGCCGGACACGGCCGTTCGGCCGCAGTTGGCGACCCGATCGGCCGTCCGGCGAGGTCAGCTAACAGGCCCGGCCCGGTACGTACCAGGACTGGTGCCCGTCCACCGCTTGAACGCCCGGTGAAATGCGCTCGCCTCGGAGAAACCCAGCCGCAGCGCCAGTTCCTCCACCGACTCACCGCCGCGCACCAGGCTCGCCACGGCCTGGTCGCGCAGCAGCTGCTCCCGCACCTCGCGGAACGACGTGCCCTCGGCCGCCAGCTTGCGCCGCAACGTCGGCGCGCTCATCCCCAGCCGCGCGGCCACGTTCTCCAGCCCCACCACGCCGCCGCCGAGCATCCGCCGCACCTGGCTCGACGCGTCCGCGCCGTAATCGCGCCGGGACAGCAACTCGGCGGGCGAATTGCGCAGGAACCGCCTCAATGCGGCTTCGTCCTGCACCACGGGCATCCGCAGGAATCGCGCGTCGAAGGTCAACGTGGTCGCGGGTGCGGAAAACCGCAGCGGGGCGCCGAAGATCAGGTGGTATTCCGCGCCGTGCGGCGGCTCGGGATAGGCCAGGTCCACCCCGCGCAACGGGATCCGCCTGCCGATCAGCCACGACGAGAACCGGTGCCACAGCACCAGCAGCGATTCCACCAGGAACCGGTCCGGGTCGTCCACGCCCGCCGCGGACAGGGTGAACGCGACCACGCCGTCGTGCTCGCCCAGCGTCATCGCCGGACGCACGTCGAACAGCTCGTAGAACGCGAGCCCGCGCCGCAAAGCGTCCTCCAGTGACGCGCAGTGCACGGCGAGCAGGCACATGGTCGGGAACGTGCCGCGCTTGCTCGGCTTCGGCCCCAGGCCCATGAACTCGTCGTCCAGCGCGTCCCAGAGGGCCTGGATCAGCTTGGTGTACTGGGCGGGCGTGACGCGGGCGCGTTCGTCGGCGAGCAACGCCTCGCTGATGCCGGCCGTCGCCAGCACCCCGGCGACGTCGTGACCACGCCGCACGGCGCCGCGCAGCGCGGCGTTGACGTAGTGGATGGCGATGGTCCTGGTGAGCATCACTCACAGTGTGCATCACGGTCGCCGACAGGCCGTGTGCGGCGGCGCGGAACGGGGAGAGAAAGCGCCGCGCCGCCGCCAACGGTGGCCCACCCCAGTGAGCCGGCTCCTCGTCGATGGGGCATCCGCCCGCCCACCAACGAGGGACGTTGTGGTGCCTACCACTCTAGGTGGTCTAGACCAGATACGTCAATACGGCGAAAAGGCTATAAATGGCCCAGACCACCGCGTATTTGTTTCGCCTATGTGTCAGCCCTGTTCCAACGGCGCTACTCCGAAGCCCTCGGAAAACCTCTTGCACCAGATCACGACGCTGCGGACGGTGCTCAGGTCGAGCTCGGCGGGCACTTCGTAGACCTGGTTGCCGCGATTGGCCTTCAGCTTGCCGAGGTTCGTGAAACCGGAGTCGAACGCCGCCTCGGGCGAGTCGGCGGGCTTGTCCGACAGGTACACGTAGAGGTCCGGACCGTCGCTGGTGTCCAACGCCTCGAACTGCACGGCGCGCTTGCCGTCCGGCAGCTGGACCAACGTCGCGCTCCCGGTCGTGGTGTAGTCCAGGGAGCGGAACGGGCCGGAGGCCAGCGCGACCGGGCCGACGGGCGTCGTCGTCGTGGTCGGTGCCGGGGTCGTCGAGCCGACCGACGCCGAGGACGTGGTCGTGGTCGTCGCTGTCGATGCCGGCAGCAGCAGCGCCTCGTCGGCCGTCCGGTCGGTGAACAGCCGCCACGGCTGGAACAGGTACAGCCCCACCACCAGGGCGACCACCAGCACGCCGGCCACCCCGATCACCACTACCCGCTTGGACATCTCACGCCTTCCGAGGAGTTCGTCTTCCTACCGGACAACTCTGGCGAACCGGACGCCGGTCCGTGGGCGAAACCCGCTTACGAAGTTCTGACGTCTCCCGGTCCCGCGTTGTTAGGGTCGCCACGTGGGTGAACGGGTCGGGTTGGCGATCGTGTGCGCGCTCATGGTGGGCTGCGCCGCGTTCGGCCCGTTCCCGCACCCCGTGCCGCTGCTGTTCCTGGTCGCGGCGGTCGGCGCGGCCAACGCCGCGTTCCCGTTGATGTGCACGTTCGGGTCCGCGCTGCTGGGAGGGGTCGCGGCGGCCGGCATCGGGCTGGCGTCGGTGCCGTTCGTGACCTGCTCCTCGGACAAGTTCACGGACGTGTTCACCTGTACAGGTGATGCACCGACGTGGCACCTGACCGGCTCGGTGCTCGCGGCCGGGCTGTCCGGCGCCGGTCTCGTGCTGGCCCGGGCACTGGGCACGGCGGCGCTGGAGCGCAGGCTCGCGACCGGGCAGGCTCGGGGCGAACGCCGGTGAGCGTGACCTGGCGGCAGGTGGCGGCCTGGCGCACCCGCCGGCACGGCCTCGACGCGCGGCGACCCGCCGGTGAGGCGCTGGACGTGGTGTCCCGGCTGTGCGGCCTGCACGCGCAGCTGATGTCGTCGGCCGGGACGACGTGGCGCGCCCGCGTCGACGGGCTGCCGGACGACGCCGTCGAACAGGCCCTGTGGACCGACCGCACGCTGGTCAAGACGTGGTCTATGCGCGGCACGCTGCACCTGCTGCCCGCCGCGGAGTACCCGCTGTGGCAGGCCGGGTTCGCCACGTACCGGCACTACCTCAAGCCGGTGTGGCTGCGGAACTTCGGCCTCACCGCCGAAGAGCTGACGTCGCTGGTGGAGGCGGTGGGCGAGGCGTTGCGCGACCGCCTGCTCACCCGCGCCGAGCTGGCCGAGGAGGTCGCCGCGCGCACGTCCGCGGACCTCGGCGGGAAGCTGCTGGAGAGCTGGGGCGCTTACCTCAAGCCCGCGTCGTTCCAGGGCAGGCTGGTGTTCGGGCCCGGTGAGGGCCGGTTCGTCCGGTTCACCGACCCGCGCACGTGGCTGGGCGTCGACTTGGAGGCCCGTGACCGCGCGGTCGAGGAGGTGGCGCTGCGGTTCCTGGCCCAGCAGGGGCCCGCGACCAGGGAGGACTTCGCGCGCTGGTGGGGCGTGAGCCCGGCCGACGGCGGGCGGGTGTTCAAGGCGCTGGGCGAGCGGATCGTGCCGCTGGACGTCGAGGGCGCGGCCCACTGGGTGCGGGCGGAGGACCTCGAAAATTTGCGCGCGGCGGAGCCGGTGCGGACCGTGCGACTGCTGCCCGCGTTCGACCAGTACGTCGTCGCGGCAACACGCCACGCCACACACCTTCTCGATGGCGGGACGCCCGAAAAGGTGTACCGACCGCAGGGATGGCTATCCCCGGTACTCATGGTGAACGGGATGCTGGCCGGGGTCTGGTCGCAGGAGCGCACGGGCGGCCGGACGACCGTCACCGTGGAGCCGTTCCGCTCGTTGTCCGCTGCGGCACGGAAAGCCGTGCTCAGCGAGGTGGACCGGTTACCGGGCCCGATCGAGGTGCACTGGGCCGGGTGAGCCGGTCCGCCGGGCGGTACTGTTCAGCCGCTCACCGTTGCGCCACAAGTACGTTCTGTTAGGAGGCTTGCTGTGCGGGTGCTGTGGGCCACGTGCGGCTTGGCCGTGGCGGCGTCGGCGCTGATCGGTGTCCTCATCGGGGTGTACCTCGACGGTGTGAAGGACGAGCAGCAGGCCGAGACGCCCGCCTCGACGTGGATCACCGATCGGCCGTCGACCGCCGGCAGCTCCACCCCGCCGCCGAGCACGATCACCACGGACGCCATCTCGTCGCCGCGTAGTTCGACCACCACGGTCCGGACCACCACGACGACGCCACCGCCGGCCGCGCCGCCGCCACCGCCGGAGACGACGACCGAGGCGCCGCGGACGACGACCACCACGACCAAGGTGAAGAGCACCGAGTGGCCGTGCAGCCCGATCAACCCGCTGCCGCCACCGCACTGCCGGGACTGACCGCGCGGCGGCGATCCCTCACGTCGCCGAAACGCCCACGTCCCCGCCCCGCAACGTGGGCCGAGCAGCCTGGTCGCATGGACACCACACCGAAGACCTGGCGACTGCGCGTGGAGCTGGACGACAGTCCCGGCGCCCTGGCTCGGGTGACCGTCCGGCTGGCGCACCAGGACTGCAACGTGCTGGCCCTGTCCGTGATGCCGGTGCCCGGCGGCGTCCTCGACGAGCTCGTGGTCCAGGCCGGGCCGGGCGTGCTGCCCGCGGACCTGGTCGACGCGGTGCGCGCCGAGGGCGGCCGGTGCGTCGGCATCACCGCCGCCGACGTGCGCGACCTGGTCGACGCGCCGACCGCCGCACTGCGCGCCGCCGCGCGAGCCCTGCGCGACCCGAGCACGGTCGCCGAGGCGCTGCGCACCGTCCTGGGCGCCGACTCGGTCACCCTCGAGCCCACCGAACCACCCGTCCACGACCCCGCACCCGACCACCCCCGCGACTGCGGAGCAGCGGCAATCAAACGGGGCTGGGCGCCGTTCACGCAGGTGGAGCTGGCCCGCGGGCAGGCGTTGCTGGACCTGCTGGCCGCCCACGGCGTGACGACGCCCCAGCCGACCGCGCTGCTGACCGACGACGGCATGGCGCTGGTGCTGCGGCCCGGCCGCGCGGGCGACGAGGACGCGGTCGCCGAGCTGCACTCGCGGTGCTCGATGGGCACCCTGTTCAACCGCTACCACTCGGGCGTGCGGACCGTGCCGAGGCGGTGGCTGCACCGGCTGCTCAGCCCGCCCCGCGGCACCACCGTGGTGGCCCAGTGCGCGGACCGGGTGGTCGCCCTCGGGCAGCTCATCCCGATGTCCACTCCGGACAGCGCCGAGGTGTCGTTGCTGGTGGAGGACGGTTGGCAGGGTCGGGGCGTGGGCACCGCGCTGCTCGGCGCGCTGGCCGGCGCGGCCCGGGCGGACGGGCGGCGCGAGCTGGTCGGCTGGTGCCTGCCCGCGGAGACCGGGCTGGTCCGCACCGCGGCCCGCGCCGGGCTGCCGACCTCGGTGCGCCGCGAGGACGGATTGCTGCGTGTGTCGATCGCCACGGAGGCGTCGCGCGTCACCGGTCCGGGTCCTGTTGAGAGCGCTTCCCGGCAGGTCGCCTCCAGCTAAGCTGGGTTCGTAGGGCGATCGTCGAGGAGTGGTGCTCGTGTCGGTTCAATCGCACTCAGGCGCGCGGCCCACGCTGGAGGACGTGGCGGCGAAAGCCGGCGTTTCCCGGGCGACCGCGTCACGGGTGCTCAACGCGTCGCCCAGGGTGAGCCCGGAGGCGCACGAGGCGGTCACGGCGGCGGTGATGGAGTTGGGCTACCAGCCGAACCAGGCCGCGCGGGCGCTCGTGACCAGGCGTTCCGGCGCGGTGGCGGTGGTGTTCTCCGAGCCCGAGCCGAAGATCTTCGACGACCCGCACTTCGCCTGGTTGATCCGTTCGGCGGCACGGTCGCTGGCCGACGCGGACGCGCAGATGGTGCTGAT
Source organism: Saccharothrix sp. CB00851 (assembly GCF_001905065.1). NCBI lineage: Bacteria > Bacillati > Actinomycetota > Actinomycetes > Pseudonocardiales > Pseudonocardiaceae > Saccharothrix > Saccharothrix sp. CB00851. The sequence goes on along the minus strand of NZ_LWLC01000011.1, from coordinate 5,977 downwards.
GCTGGTGCACTCGCCGCAGGACCAGGCCCGCGCCGAGCGGTTCCTGGCGGGCGGGCACGTGGACGGCGCGCTGCTGTTCGCGCCGCACAAGGGCGACCAGCTGCCGACCGTGGCGCGCAAGCTGCCGCTGCCGGTGATCTACGCGGGCCGGCCGTGGGGCTCGCTGCGCGGCATCCACACCGTGGACCACGACAACGAGGGCGGTGGGCTGCTGGCCACCGAGCACCTGATCTCGTTGGGGCGCAAGAAGATCGTCTCGGTGACGGGCCCGCTGGACGAGCACTCGGCGATGGACCGGCTGGCCGGCTGGCGCACGGCGGTCGGCGCGGACGACGAGACCACGGCGTTGATGACGGCGGACGGCGGCTTCTCCCGCGAGGGCGGCCGCAAGGCGATGGAGGCGCTGCTGGCCCGGGTGCCCGACCTGGACGCGGCGTTCGTGGCGTCCGATTACATGGCGGCCGGTGTGCTGGACGCGTTGCGCGAGGCGGGCAAGCGGGTGCCGGAGGACGTGGCCATCGTGGGGTTCGACGACCACCCGATGATCGCACCGCACACCACGCCGTCGCTGACCAGCGTGCGGCAGGACACCAGCGCGCAGGTCCGCCACATGGTCACGCACCTGCTGCGGCTGCTGCGCGGCGAGACGATCCGGGCGCGGCGCGAGGTGCTGCCCACCGTCCTGGTCCGGCGCGAGTCGGCGTAGTCGCCACCGGGGTGCCGGGCGGGGGCCGCCGCGGCGACATGCGGCCCCCGACCGACAGGTCACGGCAGGTCGTACCCGGTGGCCGGAACGGCGTTGGCGCCGATCGCCTTGGCCAGCGCACGGCCGCTCCGCTTCACCGTGCGCACCTGCGTGTCGTAGTCGACGTGCACGATGCCGAACCGCTGGCTGTACCCCGCCGCCCACTCGAAGTTGTCCAGCAGCGACCACGCGAAGTACCCGCGCACGTCCACCCCCGCCCCGATGGCCCGGTGCACCGCGCGCAGGTGGTCCACCAGGTAGCGGGTGCGCGCCTCGTCGTCCACCCGGCCGTCCTCGACCACGTCCGGGAACGCCGAGCCGTTCTCGGTGATCACCAGCGGCAGGCCGACGTCGCGCTGGAGGCGTTCCAGCAGCGCGGTGAGGCCCGAGGCGTCGACCTCCCAGCCGAACCCGGTCACCTCGCCGCGCGGCGGCAGGAAGTCCACGCCGCGCAGGCCCGGGAACGGCCCGTCGTCCACCTTCAGCGGGTCTTCGGCAGGTGCCACGCGGGTCGGGCTGTAGTAGTTCACGCCCATCCAGTCGATCGGCTCGGCGATCACGTCGAGGTCGCCGTCCCGCACCACGGCCGTCCAGTCACCCAGCCAGGCGGTGTCCTCGATGACGTCACGCGGGTAGCCGCGACCGCCCAGCGGGTCGAGGAACAACCGGTTCTGCAGGCCGTCGACCTTGCGCGCCGCGTCCAGCTGCGAGTCGTCGTCCACCGTCAGCGCGCAGAAGTTCAGCACGATGGAGAGCTCGTGGTCGTCCGGCGCCTGGTCCCGCATCACCTGCACGGCCAGGCCGTGGGCGAGCAGGAGGTGGTGGGCGGCTTCCAGCGAACCCTTCGGGTCCACCACACCGGGCGCGTGGATGCCGTTGGCGTACCCGAGGAACGCCGAGCACCACGGCTCGTTCAACGTGGTCCACTGCCGCACCCGGTCGCCCAGGTGCTCGTGCGCGAGCGCCGCGTACTCGGCGAACCGGAACGCCGTGTCGCGGTTGCGCCAACCGCCCGCGTCCTCCAGCGCCTGCGGGAGGTCCCAGTGGTAGAGCGTGACGACCGGCTCGATCTCCCTGGCCAGCAGCTCGTCCACCAGCCGGTCGTAGAACGCCAGTCCCCTGGGCTCCACGCGGCCCGCGCCGACCGGCTGGATGCGCGGCCACGCCAAGGAGAACCGGTACGAGTCCAGTCCCAGCTCCGCCATCAGCGCCACGTCGGAGGGGTAGTGGTGGTAGTGGTCGCACGCCGGCTCACCGGTGTCACCGCCGAGCACCGCGCCCGGTCTGGCCGCGAACGTGTCCCAAATGGACGGACCGCGACCGTCCACCGCGGTCGCCCCTTCGATCTGGAAGGACGCCGTCGCGGCTCCCCACCGGAAACCCGGTGGGAAGCGCAGCAGGTCCTGCCCGACCTCGGTGTCCGGGTCGGTTGTCGTCATCCGCGAGTTCACCCCTTCACAGCGCCCTGCATGATCCCGCCGACGATCTGCCGCGCCAGCAGGATGAAGATCCCCACCACCGGCAGCACCGCGAGCGACGCGCCGGAGAGCATGAGCGAGTAGTCCGTGTAGTAACCGCTGGCCAACGTCGACAATGCCACCTGCACCGTGGGGCTGTCGTTGGGGTCCAGCACGATCAGCGGCCAGAAGAAGTCGTTCCACGCGGTCATGAACGTGAACATGCCCATCACGGCCGCCTGCGGGCGCACCGCCGGGAACGCCACGTGCCAGAACGTCTTCAGCACCGAGCACCCGTCCACCCGGGCCGCCTCGATCAGCTCGTGCGGCACGGACTCCTCGCACGCCTGCCGCATCCAGAACACCGAGAACGCGCCGATCAGCGCGGGCACGATCACCGCCTGCAGCGTGCCGTACCAGTCGAGGTCCGACATCAGCATGTAAAGCGGGATGACGCCCAGTTGCGTGGGCACCATCGACGTGCCGACCACGACCAGGAACAGCGAGTTCGAGCCCCGGAACCGCAGCCGGGCGAACGCGAAGCCGGCCAGCGTGCCCAGCACGACGTTGCTGATCGCCACCGTGCCCGCGACCACCAGCGAGTTCTGCATCGCGAGCCAGAAGTCGACGGTGTCGAACACCCTGGTCAGGTTGTCGATCAGGTTCCCGCCGGGCACCAGTGACGGCACCGCGTCGCCCAGCGCGGAGTTGTCCTTGCTGGCGATGAGGAACGAGTAGTACAGCGGGAACACCGACGCGAGCAGGACCACCACCAGCACGGCGTAGGCGAGCGGCCCGGCCTTCGTGAAGCGCATGGCCTTCGTGGAGCGCACGGCCCTCACCCCTTCGACGCGATGCGCCGCGCCACCGTGAAGTTCACGACCGCGACCACCAGGATCACCAGGAACAGCACCCACGCGATGGCCGAGGAGTAGCCCGCGTCGAACAACCGGAAGCCCTTCTCGTACAGGTACATCACCACGGTCTGGAACTGCCGGTCGTCACCGCCGGTGCCGGTGGCCGTGCCGCCCGGGTCGAACAGCTGCGGTTCCACGAACAGCTGCATGCCGCCGATGGTGGAGACGATGACGGTGAACAGGATCGTCGGCCGGATGCTCGGCACGGTGATCGACCAGAACACCCGCCAGCGGGACGCGCCGTCGAGCATCGCCGACTCGTACATGTCCTTGGGGACCGACTGCATCGCGGCCAGGTAGATCAGCGCGTTGTAACCGGTCCAGCGCCACATCACCATGGAGCTGATCGCCAGGTGTGAGGCCCACGTCTCGGCGCGCCAGTCGACCGGGTCGATGCCGACGAACCCGAGCAGGGCGTTGACGATGCCGAAGTCGCGGCCGAACAGCTGCGCGAACACCAGCGCCACGGCGGCCACCGAGATCACGTTGGGCAGCAGCACGCCCGCCCGCCAGAACGCCCGGCCGCGCAGGCCGCGGTCGAGCAGGGCGGCCAGGCCGAGCGCGGCGAGCAGCTGGGGGATCGTGGAGAGCAGGAACAGGCTGACCGTGTTGCCCAGCGCGTTCCAGAAGTTGCCGTCCGACAGCAGTTCGGTGTAGTTGGCCAGGCCGGTGAAGCCCTGGTCGCCCTCGATGAGCTGCCACTCGTGCAGCGACACCCACGCGGTGTAGAGCAGGGGGTAGAGGCCGAAGATGCCGAACACCACGAAGAACGGCGCGATGATGACGTACGGCGTGTACTTCGTGTCCAGCCGGCCGAGCTTGTCCCGCCACGACAGGCGCTGCGCCGGCGGCGGGGCGGGCGTCGTGCCCCGCCCCGCCGCCCGTTCCGGTGCGACCGTCACTTGGCGGCGTCCCGCGCTTCCCGGACGGCCTGGTCGAAAGCGTCCGAAGTGGACTGCTTGCCGGTCTCCACGCGGGACAGGGCGTTGTTGAAGACCGGGGTGACCTTGGAGTCCTTGGTACCGCGGTAGGTCGGCTTCAGGTTCTCCGCCGAGTTGCCGAAGATCTGGCCGACGGGCGCGGAGTTGAAGTACTCGTTCTTGGTCGAGGTGACCTCGGGGTCCTGGTACGCGGCGGGCTCGCTGGGCAGGTTGCCGGTCTCCTTGAAGATCCGCTTCTGCTGCTCGGGCGCGGTCAGCCACTTGGCCAGCTCGTAGGCTTCCTTGGGGTGCTTGGTCTGCTTGGGCACGGCCAGGAACGAGCCGCCCCAGTTGCCGCCGCCGCCGGGCGCGGCGGCCACGTCCCACTTGCCCGACGCCTCGTCACCCGCACCCGCCTTGATCAGCGCGAGCGCCCAGGCCGGGCAGGTCGTGGTGGCGAAGGACGCCTGCTTGAGCGCGACGTTCCAGTCCTGGCTGAACGGCGCCAGCGCACCGGTCTGCTTCTTCTCGCCGAGGCTCGCGGCCAGCGTGAAGGCCTGCTTGACCTTGTCGTTCCGGTCGCCGATGAACGAGTCGTCGGCCTTGGCGAAGTAGCCTTCCTCGGTCTGGTCGAGGATGGCCTTGTAGACGTTCTGGGCGGTGTCGACGAACTTCTTGTCCGGCAGCTTCGCGCTGAACGTGTCGGCGACCTTGAGGTACTCCTCCCAGGTCGGCCAGAGCTTGCCGACTTCCTCGCGGTCGGTGGGCAGGCCGGCCGCCTCGAACAGGTCACGCCGGTAGCACAGGGCGAGGCTGCCCATGTCGGTGCCGAGGCCCAGCACGAAGTTCCCGCCGTCGGTGGTGCCCTGGTTCCACTTCCAGGCCGCCCACTGGCTTTCCAGGTCCTTGGCGCCGTGGTCGGCGAGGTTGACGAACTTGTCCTTGGACTGGCGGAACTGCGTGATGTTGCCTTCTTCGATGGCCACGATGTCGGCGGCGCCCCGGCCACCCGCGAGCTGCGTGGCGAGCTGCGTGTGGTGCTGCTCCATCTTGACCGTGCGCTGCTCGATCTCGATGTTCGGGTGCGCCGCCTGGTACTCCTTGATCAGGTTGGTGTAGCCGAAGTCGGAGAAGACCCCGATCGACAGCTTGATCTTGCCGTCACCCGCGTCCCCACCACCGCCACCGCACGCCGCCACCACCGTGGCGGCCAACGCCACCGCCGTCACCCGGCCGACCGAAGTCTTGCCCATCCGTCCTCCTCGACGCACTCGCCGGGCTCGGACCCGACGTCATGAGAGCGCTCTCACAGTCGTGAGTCACGGTCCGAGGTGTCAACCCGGGAAGTCCCGGTCGACACCGTTCCGCAATAATCTGAAGCGCTCTCGTGCGCTGATGGTGACCGCCTCACCACGATCCGTGAGGCACCGAAGCCGGGTGGCCCGGCCCTCGCCCGGGCCACCCGGCACTCTGTTAGAGGCGATTCCGAGCCGGATGTGACGCGCCCTCAGCAAAAATTCTGTGACCCACACCGCACCACCGACGACCGGCCAACTCACGCGCCCCCGCCACACTCCCACCCGACCAACCCGACGCCCCCAACGAACCCCCCACCACCCTCCAACCTCACCAACCCGACGCGCCCAACGACCCTGCCGCCCACCCCCAAGGCCACCAGCCCCACCACGCCACAACGGCCCCGCAACCCCACCACCGAGGCCCACGAACCCTCGTGCCCACAACGGCCCCGCAACCACCCCACCAACCACCCCACCGCACCGCACCACAACGGACCCGCAGCAGAACCACAAAGGCCCGATTTTACCTGGGGTTCGGGTGCTTTAGGCTGGTCGAAGCCGGCAGGCCTGGCGGGACGCTCTTCCCCGCCGGGCCTGCCCGGCTTTGGCCTGTCTGGAGTGCCCGTAAGCTTGATCTTTA
>NZ_LWLC01000010.1:0-176264 GCF_001905065.1 Saccharothrix sp. CB00851 | reverse complement strand
CAGAAGGACCTCGGCTGGCTCAGCCCCGACGAGTACGAAGCCGCCTGGCGCGCCGCCCAGGCCGAACCGACTACCATCCCGGCATCACCGACCGCAGCCAGGTAACAACCGCCTCGGGTTATCGGGGGAACCTCAGAGCGGCGGCGGCGATCGTCGAACTCAACGGCAAGCCCGCGATCACCGACGTCACGCCCGTCGGGGCCGAGGTCGGGGCCGTTGACGATCCCGTACGGCGCGTGACGGTCCCGACTGCGAGGACTCCTGCCTGGCCGGGTTCGGCGCCACACCGCAGTCGCCACTGAGCGGTCCCGGTCGGACATGTCAGCGGCGTCGGCACGCCCTACGCGGCGTTCCTCTCAAGCCCTGGCAACAAGCCCACCGACGGTCCACAAGGGACCGCCGGTGCGCCGTGCCGCCTTCCCGAGCCCACCCCTGCCCGACGGCGGAGGAGGGCGGCACGGCATCCCTTATCACGCAACGGAAAGCGAGCCCATGCGTACTGTCATCACCCGATTGGTCGGCGTCCTGGCGCTGGCCGTCGGCCTGAGCGTCACACTGCTGGCGGGAAGCGCCTCGGCGCAGATCGCCCTGGGCGGCCCCTACCAGCCGACCGACACCGGCCGGACCGCCCATCTCCAGGCCGCCACCTCCGGCTCACAGATGCAGCAGGCACCCGGTATCCCGACCCCGGGCACCTCCGATCCGGTCGGCGCACAGCCCGGGAGCGTCAAGCCCGGCGGCGTCACGACCATGGACTACGCCTGCGGGTGGTCCGCGCCCAACCGCAACTCCTACTACAACCACTGCGGTTACGGCCGGATCCAGGTCAACGTCGAATTCTGGTGGGGCGTCGGTGCCACGCGGACCATCTGCGTGGGGCACGGCGTGACGACCCTGTCGACCCACCCGCAGTTGCAGGGCGGGCTCATCACCTACGCCTACTACAACGGCCGCGGCTGTTGACCCTGCCCGAACAGGGCGTTCGCCGCAGTCACGGGTAGCGCACCGCCGTCGTCGGGGGCGTCCGGCGCGCAGCACACACCACTTCGGCTGTTCACCGAGATCGGCCGGTCCGGCGGGGCCGACCTTCCGCGGCCGCGCCGTCCGCACCTGTGCTGGGCGGCGCGGCCGCCACACCGACATGGTCCACGGGGGGATTCACATCATGAAACGACGGCTATCGGCCGTGCTGATGCTGGGGGTGGCGGCGCTGCTTGCGGCGTGCACCGGCGGAGGCGGCGACACCACGCCGAGCGCGGACGCCACCGGGGCGCAGGACGTGCCACAGATCGAACAGGCCATCCCCGAGAAGTACCGGGGGACCGCGACGGCGTTCGCCGCGTTCCGGGCGATCGACGCGTGCGGCATGCACGACGTCGAGGCCGCCAAGCAGGTCACCGGCGACAAGGGCGACAAGATCCTGCCCGATCAGGACGGCCTGCACCTGTGCACGCTGGAGATGCACAAGTCGGAGCTGGAGTCGACCTGGACGTTCGACTTGGAGGTCGGCGCCCTCTTCGAGTCCGCCGCTCGCAGCGAGGCCGCCCCGGAGACCGTCGGCGGCATGCAGGTGTTCACCCGCGAGACCGACCGGGGCTGCTCGCTGTCGAAGCCTTTGGACGACACCCACGCCGTCGAACTTCGCACCAGCACGTTCACCGGCGCGACGAAGAAGCCGTGCGACGTGGTGCGCGAGTACGCCGCGAAGCTGGCCCCGATCTGGAACGACCCGCCCAAGCGCGGCAGCGGTGTCACCAGCCCGACGCTCGACCTGGCGTCGATGGACCCGTGCACCGCCGCCGCCGCAGTGCTGGAGACCGCCGGTCCCGGCTCGGAGCTGCGTCCCAGTGGCGTGTTCGGCTGCTCGGTCACCCCGGCGGTGGATCCGAACGCGCCGCCGCAGAAGACCCGCACCGACACCTCGGTCGAGTTCGTGATGGACGAGGACCCCGCCTCGCTGGTCAAGGCCGGCATCCAGACCGCGCGGGAGATCATGATCGATCGGTTCCGCGGGGTGGTCAACGAGCGGAGCACCGGCTGCATCACCTACGTCGTGTGGGATCCCGACACCGCGGTGGCTGTGGATCAGCAGTCCGAGGACGCCTTCCCGGCGTTGCAGTTGATCCGCGTGGAGGCCCCCGACTGCGACCGGGCGCAAGCCGCCGCGCGGAAGGTCATGGCGAAGGTGGGATCGCGGTGAAGCGCGTGATCGGCGTCCTGGTGCTGGCGGTGGCCGCGCTGGTGTCGGGATGCACCACCACCGTCGCCGGGCACGCCAACCCCACCGGCGGCACCGGCGACTCCGGCACGTCCGCCAGTGCGAAGGCCTCCGCCGGGGCCGCGTGCGAGCGCAGCGCCAAACCCGAGACGTGCCAGGAATGGACCTCCACGACACCGGTCACCGGGGACGCGCTGCTCGCCTCGGCCGGCGAGGACCCCGCGGCCACGGCGCAGATGGTGTGCTCGGCACTGTCCGAACAGGCCCTGGACACCTACCTCAAGCCGGGGCACTACCGCTTCGTCGAGAACGGCAACACCTGCTCGATGTGGTCGGGCGACGGCGAGCTGGCAGTGCGGATCGGCATCAATCCAGCCAACGCCCTGTCGGAGTACCTGAGCCGGTTCAAAGGCGACCCGCAACTGGCCTCGATGGTCACCGAACTGACCGTCGCCGGCGCTCCGGCCATGCGCGCCTCGGCGGGCCACGAGACCGACGGCAAGGGCACCGACACCGAGGACCTCACCATCGCGCCCACCGGCAACCCGGACGGCAAAGGCGTGCTGCAGATCCAACTACTGGTGCGTCAACCGCGCGGCAAGGCCGACAGCACACCGATCGACCGCGGCCGCCTCGACATCCGCGACGCGTTGATCGGCGACGTGCTCAAAACCCTTTTCCCGTAACAGTGATCGCGAAGTCCCAGGGGGACCGAACATGACCACCATCGCCAGGCTGACACGGACCGCGGCCGTGCTCGCCGCACTCACCGCGGCGACCGCGTCGCTCACCGGCATCGCGACCGCGAGCACCGCACCCTCCTCGTCCTCCCCGCCGGGCACGGCGGCCACGTCGGGGACGAAGCCGACCGGCGGGGACAACGGCACCGCACGCATCGTGCTGGGCGACCTGGACCCGCGGGTGGACGCGGCCAGCGTCGCCGCCCCCTTCGACCCCTGCAAGGTGGGCTGGGACGCGTTCCCAGCGGAGGTGCGGCCGCAGCCGGCGATCACCCCGCGCCTGCGCGCCCCGAAGGACGGCGACATCTTCGCCACGGCCTGCCGCTACGACAACAGCGCCACGGCGGAGCTCAAGCCCGGTGAGAAGGCCGGGCTCGGCGCGACGTTCCTGACGATGATCGCCTGGGCGAGGCCGACCGACGGGATGAGCGCGAACCCCGCAGACCACCCCAACGCGCGGGCCGAGACGTTCAACGGCAAGGCCGGGCTTCTCAAGCCCGGTACCAACAGGTCCACCAACGAACCCCAGTGCACCGCGATCGTCTCCCTGGCCGACGGCGTGGCCGGCATCAGCATCACCAACGGCCGGTTCAGCACCATCGACACCTGCCAGATCGCCAAGACCGTCGGCGACGCCGTCGCCGCCGCCACGCCATGAACGGCGGACGCGACCAGGTGGTCCGGGTGCAGTCCTTGTCCGGAGAGGTGACCGTCGCCGGCTCCCACGCCGAGCCGGACAGCCTCGGCGACCAGGGCCCGCCCGCGGAGGAGTCGCCGTTGGAGCAAACCCGGCGGCTACCCCGCATGAGCTGGCTGCGGATGGCGGTGGCCGGATGGCGGCACCCGGTCACGGGTCGACATCGTCGCCGCCGCGCCGCCCAGGCACTCGGGGCCGTGGCGCTGGTGGCGCTCGCGGCGATGGTGCTGCGCGACCAGGACGCGGGGGCATCGGCCGAGCGGGCGCGGCCGACGTCGACGAGTTCGACGACCGTCACGATCACCGCGACCGCCTCCCCCACGCCGACCCCGGCGCAGGAGGACCCGGCCGCCGTCGCGCCCCGTACACCGGCTGCGCAGGAGTGGGACGCGCTGCCTGTGGCACTGGTCGGGTCGACGCTCGACGTCCCCGCGGACCCGGACCCGGGCGCGGAACCCGGCACCACCATGCTGCACCCCGCCGACCCGATCCCGGTCTACGCCGAACCCGGCGGCCCGGCGGTCGCGCGGCTGCCGGAGTTCCAGCTGCTGGCGCCGACCTGGGTGCCGGTGGTCGACCGGCGACCGGGGTGGGCACAGGTGTTGCTGCCCGTCCGGCCCACGACCGGCGGTGTCGCCGGAGCCGGCTGGGTGCACTTGACCGGGTCGGTGCACCTGGTCGAGTCCGATCGCCGGGTGGAGATCGACACCGCCACCGGCGCGGTCACCGTCCTGGCCGAACTGGCGCGCGCCGACGGCGCGCACCCCGACGGCGACACGACCACCCGGCCCGCCACGACCGCCGTGGCGGGCCGGGTGGTCGGGCGCACGTTCGTCGCGATCGGCGACCGCGTCCTGGGCGCCCCGTGGTTCCTGCGGTTGCTGTGGCCGTTCGCGGTGGACCCCGCCCGGCTGTGCGCGGGCCCGCTCGGCGGCGTGGCGGTGCCCGGCCTGCCTGCGACGTCCGGGCTCGGCGCATTGGACGGCACCGGGTGCGTGGCCACCCCCGAGGCCGTGCGCGAAGCCCTGCACGAGGTGCCCGCCGGATCGGCGGTGCTGCTGCGATGAACCGCCCACGTCCGACACCTACGGAGTGGACGGGACTACGGACGAGATCCGGTCCGCGGATCGGCTCTGCCCTCGCGAGGAACACGGTGCGAGCCGCCCGCCGGCCGACGCCCGACCCGGATCGCCGCGGCGGCCGCAGGTTGCCAGGGGGCCCGGTGCCGTGGCCACCTGCCGGGCATTACCATCGGGGGCACGGGCGTTCGCGATGGCCGGTGACCTGCTTCGGCGGTCCTGCTCCTCGTGGATGTCTTCAGGTGGCATGGGGCGGGGCGACAGGCAATGTCAAAGTCGCTCGACCTGGTCGAGCGAGGCCGCGCTTCGGGTGCGGCGCTTGCGCTCCGTCCCATGCCGTAACCCGTGGTCCTTCAGCCCGCCAGTGCGGCGCTGTCCAGCTCGTGCAGGGTGTGCACCGCCGCTGGGCCGAGGCTGTAGCGGCAACGACCGCCGCGAGCCACGGTGCCCTGGGTCCTCCCAATTGCAACGGCGCGCCCTGCCGGAACCGCACGGTGAGCAGGTCTCTCTCCAGCCAGACACCGGTGATCATGTCGAAGTTGAACCATCGGGGCTGATCGGATCCGGCGCTCTGGCACCACAGCCTGCGGCTGGTCACCGCGGTCCACAGCAGCGGCGCCGGCCGCCACTGCGGCGCCGCCTGGCGGTGGGCGCGACGGCGCGCGGCGGCGTTCCGCACGACCGAGCCGATCACGAATCCGGCGACGACCGACGGCGGACCGACCACCATCGTCGATCCACCGCCGTGGTGCTCGACCTGCTCCGCGGTGTGACGCGCGTAGTGGTTGAGGTCCGCAGCGGAGAACACGCCGAGCGGGTGCTCACCCTGCTCGGGAAGCGTGACTCCGGGTGGGAGCGCACCCGAGTACGCAGCCAGGACGCCACCGGTCGACAGGTGCCGGCGTGCGGCCACGGCCTCGTGCCACGCGACGGCGTATGCCTGGTCCTTGGCCGACATCACCGAGCACTCCCTTCGCCAGTCCATCACCGCGAACGGGATCACCGTACTGCAGCGGTCCGACGGTTTTCGTTGCTCCGGTCGAGGCCGCCGTGCCGCTGTGCCGGCCGGCCCTCGCGAGCCCGGTCCTCGTCGACGACCGGGCGCGCCTCGGGAATGCGGTATCCGCTCATCGCCGACCGGTTCGGTGAACCGGCTGCCGAGGCATGCGTCGCGTGCGGCACCGGGAACGAACGAGGAACCGCACCGGGTCGATCACCGGGCCCGGCTCCGCGCGGTTCGAGGAAACCGCGCCGTCAAGTTCGAGAGGACCCGTTGATCATGATCACACATCGGCTCGACACCGCTTCACGAGGCGACCTCGACGAGGCCCTGCGCACGCTGACCGCCTGGATCCGGGACAGCGACAACTTCACCGACGTCATCAGCAGGTGGGTGCGGACTCCAGCCGAGTACCGGCTGCTGGAGCAAGGCCGCGTACGACTGTCGACGCTGGACCACTCCTACGCGACGGCGTTGGGTATGGACCCGTCTGCCTGGGTGCGGCGCCGCAACAGCGTCCTGCAGTTGACCGCTCGGGGCCGGACGCTGGTGCTCGCCGAGGTGGCCTCCACCATCGCCAAGCAGCGCCTGCCGAAAAGCGCCGGTGATGCCCTCGACGAGGGGATCCTGCCTCTGGGCGCGATCCTCAAGCCCCTCGGCGTCCGTCGCCACACCCACTCCGTCGAACGGATCGACGAGCTCGACGGCAGCGGTCGAACCCGCATGCTGCGAGTGCGCGCCACCCTCACCCTGGTCGGCGTCGTCGTGGCCGAAGTCGACGAAACGGTCCACCAGGCGCTGATCGACCACCGCCTGCCGGTGCGGCCCGCCCGCGTGCACGTAGCGACCGCATGACACCCAGGGCACGATCCGGGCATCGCGCCCGACCGCACCTTCCGATGCGCTGCGCCCGCACGTCGACCGGGCCGGTTCGGCCGGCGGACCGGCTCTCGGCGGCGGGTGCCACCGCACGGCCCTGACGACCTCGAGGAGGCGGGGATGATCCGGTACGGACGCAGCGTGGTCGACCGCAGAGGGGTCGCCCGCGCCTGCGGGGTCACGCTCGCGGCGTTCACCGGCAAACGACGGCGGCCCGCGCCGTGGCGGGAACCGGACTTCCCCGCGCCGGTCAACCTGCACCCGGACTCGCCACCGCGGACCCGGCTCTACGACCACGCGCAGGTCACCGCCTACGTCCAGGGCCTGACGGTGCCCGACCTGCCCGTCGAGGACCACCCGCTCGACCTGCTCACCGAACGCGAAGCCGCCGACCGCCTCGGCAAGACCATCGTGGCGTTCCGCGCGGCCGAAGGCAGCGCGTGGTTCCCCGCACCCGACGCCCGACCGTGCGGTGTGAAGCACTGGCACCGGTCGACGCTGGACCAGCTGGTCTTCCCCGGCAAGGGCGCGGGCGCCGGGAGACCACGCGGTGACGGCACCCGGCCGCTGCCTCGGCAGCGGATGCGCGCCCACCTCACCGCGGCCCTGGCCGCCGGCGAGGTGCCCTCGGCCGCCGAGCTGGCGCGCCTCAGCGACGTGGGGATCACCACCGCCCGAGCCTTCCTGCGTCGGCCGAGGATGAGGGTCACGCTCACCTTCACCGGCCCCTACGGCCCCGCGGTGGCCGCGTGGAACCAACTGGTGGTCGAAGTGGGCAGACTGCCCACGCGCGCCGACTTCGCCGCCCTGCCGATCGAAGTCTCCGAGGACTGATTCCCGCCTCGACACGACCGGTTCCGACCGCCGCTTTTCTGTGAATTCCCTGCACGCTCTCGCTGTAATGTTTCCAGTGCCGAAAACGGGGGTGACGCCCCGAATCCGGCACCACCTGGAGACATTCAAGCGAGGATACCCATGCTCACCATCACTGACCTTTTCTGTGGTGCGGGCGGAAGTTCCCAGGGTGCGGAGGCGGTTCCGTCGGTCCAGTTGGACCACGCCGCCAATCACTGGGAGGTGGCCGTTCTCAGGCACCAGGCCAACTTCCCGCACGCCGACCACTCGGTGGTCAACCTCTCACAGATCAACCCCCGGTTCTTCCGCCGCACAGACCTGCTCTGGGTCAGCCCCGAGTGCACGAACCACAGCCAGGCCAAAGGCATCAAACGCGACAACGCCCAGCCCGACCTGTTCGGCGAGACGCTGTCCCCCGACGCCGCCGAGCGCTCGCGCGCCACGATGTGGGACGTCGCGCGTTTCGCGGAGGTGCACGACTACGAGGCCATTGTCGTGGAAAACGTCGTGGACGCGGTCGCGTGGAGGATGTGGCCCGCATGGCTGCAGGCAATGACATGCCTCGGCTACCGCCATCACGTTCTCTACGCCAGCTCCATGCACTTTCCCGTCGTCAACACGCGGCGGGCACCGCAGTCGCGCGACCGTATTTATGTCGTCTTCACGAAAGAGGGCAACGCGGCTCCCGACCTGGAATTGCGTCCCGCCGCCTACTGTGCGCGGTGCGACACCGTGGTGCGTGCGATGCAGGTGTTCAAGCAGCCGGGCAAGACCTGGCCCGCGAAGCGCTGGGGCCGCTACCGCGCCCAGTACGTCTACCGCTGCCCCAACTCCGGTTGCCGACACGCCGAGGTCACCCCGTTCGCCGAACCGGCGATCTCCGCGATCGACCTGTCCCGCCCCGGCCAGCGCATCGGCGACCGCGACAGGCCGCTTCAGCCGGCGACGCTCAACCGCATCCGTGCGGGTCTGCTCCGCTACGGCGTGGCGCAGCTGGTGCCCGCCGGAGGCGGGTGGAACGAGGACACCACCCCGGTCACCGAGCCGATGCGCACACGGACCACCCGCGAGACCGAGGGCCTGCTCGGGCTTCCCGCGATGCCCGACGGCCCGGTCACCGCCACGCAGCAGGCGTTGATCACCGCCTACTACGGCAGCGAGGCCAAGGCCGACCGGGTCGACCGGCCGCTGCGCACGGTCACCGCCACCGAGCGGTTCGGCCTGGCGATCATGCCCGAGGTCCAGCGGCTCATGGTGATGCGCAACAACGGTACGCGCGGCGCCCGCGACGGCATGATGTGCACTCCGGCCACCGAGCCCTTGCGCACCATCACCACCACCGGCCACCAGTCGCTGGTCGGCTGGGAGCCCGGCCCCCTCGACTTCGCCCGGTTCGAAACCTCCTCCACCGGTGACGTCGAGGATCGAGGCGACCTGCCGCCCGCCATCGCCGACTGCACGTTCCGCATGTTGGAGCCCGACGAAATCCGCGCCGCGATGGCGTTCGCCGACGGCTACCGCCTGGAGGGCAATCGTCGCGAGCGCATCAGGCAGCTGGGCAACGCCGTCACCCCGCCGGCGGCCGAGTGGCTGGTCGGCCGCGTCGCCGAATCCCTGGGCTACCCGCCGCTGGAGTACGACGAGCCCGCCCTGGCCGCCTGATCTCCACTCCCTCGCATCACCGGCCGGCGGGTTACAGCCCGCCGGCCGGCCCACCCCAGGCCATCACCGGCCCCTTGGAAGAAGGACCACGTGACCGCCACCGATCCCTTCGACAGCCACGACCAAGCCGTGCTTTCCGCCACCGCCTTGGTGACCGAAACAGCCCGGGCGCATCTGGCTCGCCTGCACACCACCCGCACCCAGCGCAGACTGCGCGCCGCACTGCCCGGCGCGGCGCTACTGCTGGTCGACACCAGCGACTACCTGCACGGCCAGGACGAGCTGCGGCTGCTCGCCGTCCGCGACGATGACGGAGTCGAGCTGTGGCGTGCGGCCGACGGGCCAACGCCCCGCATGCCCGCAGGCACCGGCCGCTGGGAGGACCTGCTGCCGGACCTGCGACGCGGCCTCGAGTGCGCGCTGACCCCCAACCCGATCGGGGAGCCCGGATGGCGGCCGACCGCTCCCGAGCCCGACACCGAGTCCGACGGCATCCACCAGGTCGCCCTGGTCGCCGGACTGCCGACCACCGGCGGGCACGACCCCGAACGGCTGCGTGCGCTGATCGCGCAACTCAGCCCGGCCCGTGTCCCTGCCTGACCTGCCCACGTCGATACGGAACGGACCAATGACGACCGACCGACTACTCCCCGACCGCTCCCCCGCCGACAACCACGTCCACACCGGACGCTCCGACGACCAGGCGCTCGACCGTCTCGCGCGACTCGCCGAAGAGCTCGGCCTCGCAGAGACGGACCTCGACGAGTTGGTGGACGAGGTGACGCACTCCAGGGCCTCTGCACAGGTCAACAACCACGACGTCGAGCCCGACCCGGACTTCGACGAAGCCTTCGACCGGCTGCACGACGAGGCGGACCGCACCGCGAGCGCGATCAACAACCAAGGACTGTCCGGCCAACTCGCCGCGCTGCTCGACGCTCACGGCGAATCCACGCTGACCACCCTGCTGCGCGACCGGTGCGATCCCGCCACCGGTGCCCGCCGGCCCGGGATGCAGCCCGCTCGGCTCACCTGGGCTCAGGTCGAGGGCAACCCTGCCTTCCACTGCACCGTGGAGTTCGACGCCGACGGTGCCATGGTCACCGACTCCCTCGGCCGTCCCACCCACGACCGGTTGCGGACCAACGTGATCGGGAGGGTAGAAGCGACCAGCACGTACCCCGGCTCCTGAACGGCAGCCGCAGTGAGCCGCACCATAGGATGGTCGGGACGCGACGGGCCTGCTTCCGGCGCCGCGCCGATGCCAGGAGGTCACGCGATGTCAGCCAGTTCTCGTAGACCACGTGTCGGCGGCTGGGTCGAAATCGTCAGTGGCCCGCACGCTGGCGTAACGTTCCAGCGGATGGTCGACCACGACGACGTCTACTGCTCGGACCACTTCTGCCTCGGCTGGGCGGAGTTGCTCGACTACGCGGGGCCCGGTGGCGTCCGTAGCCACAGGGTGAACCGCCGCGTCACCTCCGGCTGACTGTCGCGGGGCGTAGGACAACCTCGGAAAGTCGTGTAACGAACCTCGGACAACGTCGCGCTCCCGCCCGCCGTCAGGACCGGGCGATCGCCGGGACCGTCGGCGGGAGCGGGACGATGCAGTGCTGCGATGTCGCGGCAGGTCAGCCGTGCCGCTCGACGGCGGCGCGAAAGGCGCGGGCGTCGCCGCCTTCACCACAGCCATAGCAGCAGAACGTGCCGTGACCTGGGCGCACCCGGAAGGCGGTGGAGCCGCAGAACGGACAGGTTCCCCGCAGAACGCCGACGTCCAGGACGGACAGCTCGGCGTACGGGGAGACGGCCGCGACGATGTCGCGTGGGTCGGGCGGGTCGAACGCCGCCACGCTGGTGCGGGCCACGGCCGCACCCTAACCGAGCTCGAGGCACCGTACGGGCTCTTCCGTGTGCGCCCGTCCCCCGGTGTGGTGACGGCGGCATTGCATCCGGTGGTGTGCTGGTTGAATGCCGGGCGTGCGCGCACTGCTGCTGTCAGCCGGTCCCGGTGACTCCTGGTACGGCTCGGAGGTGTTCTGGGCGATCGTGGGTGCGGTGGTCGGGGCGCTGGGAGTCTGGGCGGCGTTCCGATCGGCCCGGCCGCGTCGCGCTCTGCACGTTGCGTTGGCCTGGCAGATGCAGCCAGCGGGGACGAACTGGGAACGGGAGGCGGCCGAGGCCGCGAGGCTGACGCGCCGGGTGGTGCGCGATCCGCACGTGGCGACGGTGACGGTGGTGGCCTCCGGTGCTCGTGACATCGCCCGGTCGGCCTTTGACGAGCGGCCGTTGGAGTTGGAGTTCGGCGTGCCCGTGGTGGCGGTGCTGTCCGCCCTGAGCGAGCCGGGGCGCGATGGTGTACCCGACCCCGCGCTCACCGTGACCGACACCACCTTGCGCGTCGGACCGGCGCTGCTGGCCCGCCGGCACGCTCTGCTCTATACGGTGTTGCTCGACGGACCATGTTATCTGAAGATCCGCAGTGAGTTGCCCGACGTCACCATCCTCGGCCCGACCCGGCGGCGGGTACGGTTTCGATGGCTGCTGGCCTTGACGTTGGGACCGAGTGCGGCGTGGCCGCTCGTGTACGCGGCTGGCCTGGCGCACGCCACCTTCGTCACCGGCCGCTTCCACCCGACATTGGAGCCGCTGCTGGGTGTGCTGGCCGGCCTGGGGTTCGGGTGCTTCATGACGGGCACGTTCCTGGCGTTCACCGGCGTGTCGGGCCGGGAGTCCGATATCGAAATCCGCAACAACTTCCACCGCCCTGCGCCGCAGCCGCCACGCCTGGACACCCTTACCCACGATCGACGCTAATCCGCCGTCAGCGCTTGTGCAGTCGTTTGACCGCTTGGTGGAGACCGGGAGCGAGGAGCCCAGTGGTCACGTAGATCACTGGGCCTCCGCCGGTCAGAGCGAACCCGTCAGTGTCACGCTTCCAGACCTACTGCCGGATCGTTCGTGTGCCTGGCGGTGCGAACGGCTCCAGTCAGGCACGACCACGTCTGCAATTCGTGACCCGCGTGAACCGCGCATCGCCGCCGACACCACCGCGGCCCCAATCGAGTTCCCTTCCTTGTCACTTTAGGTGACGAGCGCCTGAGCCGAGTGGACCCTGCACGCACCGGGCGATCCCAGCATGATCGCGGCGCGCCTGAAGACCACGATGCCCGAGTTGACCGAACCGTCCGAGCGCGGTGACCGACTGCACTGGGCGGTGGCCGCCATTCCCAGGATCCCGGGCGGGCTCTACGGTCCATCCCCGGAACTCGTCTGGCACGGCGTCGAAGCGCAGCCGGGCCAGGCATGCGTGCACTGTCTCGCCTTCGGCGTCCTCGGCACGTGCCCCGGCCTGCACCACCACATGACCCGCGCGGTCCGGCGGTTGCGTAAGGACGGCCGGAAAGTGGTGTTCGGCGCCTTTCCCGTACCCGTGGACGCCGACCCGCACGGCCCGGCCGCCACGGACGCGCTCCGACGCGCCCGCACCGCGACCTCCAATGTCTGGGTCGACCGGCTGTCCATCACCTGACCGCGACGGCGCGGACCAGCGGGACGCAGCCACCCCCGGCCCGCGCCACCCCAGGCCATCGCCCACTCCGATCCAGGAGGTCACGACCGTGCCCACCACCACCGCCTGCCTCGCCTCCGGCGAGACGATGACGTTCGCTTTCGACCTGCCGCCGGGCCTGATGGACGCCTACGGCACCGTCACCGCGCTGGACTACCGCGACGGTGGTCCCCAGGTGACCGTCCTGCTGCACAGCGGACTGACGATCACGCTGCGTCCCGAGGGGATCGAGTTGACCGAGCGCCGGTGGCGCCTGTTGGGCCGCGCCCGTTCCCTGCGGCTGGACGGTGTGGTCGGCGGCGGACCGGACTCCCACGGCTCGGCCGTCGACGTGCGCCGAGCGCTCTACGAAGCAGGGTTGTTGTGCCGGAACTGCGGTGCCCCCGTCGCCGGGGAGGTCGCCGAGACCCTCGGTCGCTGCGACGACTGCCGTCCCACCGACTCGGACGGCATCGCCGCCCTGATCACGTCCGGATGCCCCGGTGCGCACGACGTGCGCAACGACGACACCCACGACGCCGACGAGCACGGCACCTGTGTCGACTGCCACCTACCGCTGGGCCGGCTGCGGACACGGGCCGAGGCCGCCGCCGGCCCGGACACCGCACGGGCCGGCCGCCACCGCCTGAACTGAACAAACAACATCTGAAAATGGGTGCGTTCGCCGATCGGATGCGGAGAACGCACCCATTTTCACATTCGCGGACACGGTAGGTTTGAACACGTCGGGAATCGGGGGTGACGCCCCGAGTGCGACAAATCCTGAAGACATCAAACGGGACGGAAAACGCCGCGCCGCAGATGCCGATGGCGCGTTGCGCCGAGTCGCGGCCGGAAATCGCCGCACCCGCCCCGATCACCGAGGGACGTGTTCACCGTGCTCATCCTCAATGGCGGCGCCCTGCCCACTCTGCTGAAATGGCGCGAACGTCACCCCGCAGCTCCGGACCACCTGGGCAGGCTCGCCCGCCCGCGACACATCAGCAGGCTCCGCGACACACTCGAAGCCGGGTTCAAGGTCGGCGTGGACTGCGAGGCGTTCGTCGGTTTCGACCAGGCCAAGTTCCTCGCCCAGCTCATCCGCATCGAACAGGCGCTGTACGGCCGCGTGCTCAGGCACTCAGAGCGCATCGCGCCCCTGGGCTGGGAGATCCCCGGCGACCTGCCGATGCTGCCGCTGCTGCCCGCCTGGCACGAGAACCTGCTGTTCGTCGTGGTCCCGGACGTGCCGTTCGACGCCGAGGGCACCGCCCGCCTGTGGGCGCAGTGGACGCCATGGATGTCGCATCTGCCACTGGCGCTGTGCGTCCAGGACGGTGCCGAGAAGACCGGAATTCCCTGGGGTTGGCCGAACCTGCGATGCCTGTTCATGGCCGGATCGGACGACTACAAGGAATCCGTCGAGATGGCGGCCATCTGTCGGGAAGGCAAACGGCGTGGTTTGCACATCCACGCCGGGCGGGTGAACTCCCGACGCCGCATCGACTATCTACTGGGTCTGGACTTCGTGGACAGCATCGACGGCACGGGATTCGACCAGTGGCGTGACACGCATCTGGGATGGGGCCTCGACCGGGTTTCGGGCATGCACGCGCACCAAGGCGTGCTGCTGTGA
Source organism: Saccharothrix sp. CB00851 (assembly GCF_001905065.1). Classification (NCBI taxonomy): domain Bacteria; kingdom Bacillati; phylum Actinomycetota; class Actinomycetes; order Pseudonocardiales; family Pseudonocardiaceae; genus Saccharothrix; species Saccharothrix sp. CB00851. Next base: position 161,948 of record NZ_LWLC01000010.1, on the reverse strand, counting down.
CAGCGTCCTTCTCCGGCAGCGACGGAGAAGGACGGAACCGTTCCACCACCGCCGCTTTTCCAGTCGTTGCGGCATTCCCTCCACGGTATTGTTGCCCTTACCGGAGGCAGGGGTGACGCCCTGACTCCCGGCCGAATCCTGAAGACATCGGAGGAGAGCGTCCGCATGGACAAGAGTGCCCGATCACTGATCGGAAAAAGGGTCGTGACCGATCTGACCGATTCCGAAGACCACCGTATTCAAGGCGTCGTCGTCGAGGAAGACGACGCGGACGGAAGGGTCATGATCTTCCCCGACTTCGGGCGACGCGAGCAGTGGGTGCCCGCCGGAGCGGTGACCGTGGACGTCGACCCGTTGGAGCAGCGCACAACCCGGCACCTGGTCTCCACGCTCCGCGTGCTGCGGTCGAGATTGTCCGTGGAGCGCCACACCGGCGAGCGTCCCGCGACGGTCGGGCTCCGCGACCAGATCCACGCGATCGACAACGAGTTGATGTTCCGGGGGTTGGGGGAACTGGCCGACGCCGTTCGGGCCGAGCGGCGCGTCGCGGATTCCTGGTACGACCGCACACCTTCGCGTCCGGACTGGCAGCGGGAAGCCGAGGTGGTGGTGCGCAGCAAGGGCGAACTGCGTGTCCTGCTCGCCAGGATCGACCGCATCCTGTCGGTGTGCGGCGATCAGCGACGTGTCATGCCCGACGAGCCGATGGGCACGGCCCTGGTCTACGTGTGGGCCGACCGTCCGCCGGTGCCGGTGATCGTGTGGCGATGGGCCGGCTACGGTAACCGTCTCGTCATCCAGTACACGGAAGGCGCACCCGGTACCAGCGGCTACTTCGGGCTGCTGAAGGACTCGTTCACCATCACCACCGCAGGCTTGCACCGGTTCACCACCGCAAGCGGAGCCACCGCGCTGCCACCGGCACCGCTGCCCTTCCACCCCCTGATCGGCAGCCGCGTGAACTCGGCCGCCGACCTCGGCACCGGCACGGTCACCGGGGCCTTCAGGCTGGTGCGGCCGGGAACCCAACTCCTCGATACCGACGTCGAGTTGTCCGTGGCCCTGGACGACTCCGCCGAGGACGGTCAACCTGTGGTGAGGGCCGAGTGGTCATTGACGTTGGTGCCCGAGCAGCAGCGCTACTGCGTGCACTGTTTCGAGACGCTGCTGCCCGACGGCGGTCACCGGCGCTTCCAGGAGTGCGCCGATCCCAGTGAACCCGTCACCCGACAACGGCTTCGTGCGGCAGTGCGCGAGACCGCCGTATTCCGCGAGGTCCTGGACGACGAGCTGTTCCCGGCTGACGACGGCGAGGCCCGCCGGTACCGTGCCGCCCGCGCCGCCGTCGAGACGCTGCGCACGGCGATGCTGGCCAACCGGAAGGTCACCGGCCACCCCGCGATCGAGGCGGACGACCATCCGCTGATCGGATCCACCGTGACCATCGCGGACCACATCGAGGAGGGGCGCGGTCCAGCGGCCGGAACCGTGGTCGGCGCCTACTTCGACTACGTGTCGCACGCCGACAAGTACATGCTGACGATGCGGGTCGAGGTCTCGGACTCGGCAGGCGAGGACCACATCGTGGTCGAGCCCTACGAACGGTTGGTGTTCGTGGGTGGCCCGGACGACGCCGTGATCTTCACCGACGACCTCGGCCGGCCGGGCATCGGCCGCATCACCGGCTACGAGGCTCCCGGACAGGGCGGGATGAAGGTGGTGGTCTCCCACGTGGACACCGGACGGCCGTCGGCCTGCCTCCCCCGCGACGTCGCGTTGTTGGAGGACGCCGAGCACGTCGCCCGTCTGCGGCTGCTGTTGGAGGAGCACGCGGGCAACGCCGAGACCGCCGACAGGGAACGCGACGCGTTTCGGACCATCCTGGCGGCTTTGGCTCCGCAGACGCAGGCCGGCCGCGGCCAGGTACGTGAGGCGCTGGACAACTGCGAGTGGGTGGCCGCGCGCCTGCTGCACCGCGAATGGCAACTGCGGCTGCTCCTGCTGGAGTGCCAGGCCGTGCTGAATCGCCGCCACGTACTGCTGTCGCACACCAACGGCACCACCAAGCCGAACGGCCGCTGACCTCCGGCTCCGATGGTTCCGTCCGGCGCCCGCAACGCCGGACGGAACCGTCGGCCCGGGACGCCCGACCGCAGCCCCGACACCTTGCTCCGCACCTCCCGCGCGGCGCATCCGGAGTGACGCCCGGTGCGCCGCGCCCACCTGAAGACACCATCGAGGAGTGCCCCACCATGTGCACCACCAAGCAGGCCACGACCGAGCCCGCCACCACGGAGCGGGTCACCACCGTCCCGGCGGACTGGCGGCCCGCTCTGGTCAGCCGCCCCAACGGGACCGACGCCGAGCCCTTCGTACTCGCCCCGACCGACGTCGAACTGCTGCCCGCCGACCATTCCGTCACCGTGTTCGCGGTGCGCGGCTACAACCGCCGCGAGCCGGTGCAGGTTCCGGCCGGCCGGATCGCCCTGTACGACCCCGCCCTGTACCTGCCCGCCGAGGTCACCGACCTGCACCAGCACGAGAACTACCTGGCCTGGTGCGCCTACTGCGGCATCGAGATGGAGCCCACCGGTCCCGGCGACCACACCTTCCCGGTCCCCGCCGAACTGGAGAACCAGAACGCGATCTGCCCGGCGCACCCGCGCAAGGACCGACCACGACCCCACCTCGCCGTCTACTACCTGGTCAACCTCCTCACCATGCAGCCGATCCTGCCCGGTGACGGGTTCCCGAACCGCCGGGAACACCAGCACGCCGAGGCCCGACGGATCGACCAGGAGCGCACCAGGGCGCTCCGCGACGTACCGCTCACCACGTCCGTGCTGGCGGCACTGCTGGACGCGACGCGCGGCTACGAGCACGACGTCGTCACCAGGGCGGCCTTCCGTGCCGGCGTCACCGGCCGCCGTGAACTGCCCCCTCTCGACCTCGCGCAGCCACCCGGCGAGCACCGGCACGTCGCCGACCTGGAAGAGCAGACGCAACTGCGGGTCGTCTTCTGGGCACCGGCGGACGCCGACCTGGACGAAGCCGCCGTGAACGCGGTGCGCGCCGGCACCGGCGTGCAGCGACGCGTGCTGAAGCACACGGTGCTCGACGTGCGGCCATTGGAAACCCCGGCCACGCCAGACTCCCCCGATGCGCGGATCGCCGAGGCCGAGCGGCAGGCCCGCGAGGCCGGCCGCCAACACGCCGCGGCGTGCATGTCCGCCGCCGCGCGCGCCGTCGCGGTCCCGTTCCCCACGGCCGCCACGGTCACCGTCGAGGTCTCCGACGGAACCGTCGCCGTCGTCGCGGTGGACGACGCCGCCGGTATCCAGCTGTGGGAGCTGATGGAGGGCGAGATCCACACCGCACTGACGACGGCCGGCGCGTTGCTCACCTCCGCGTTGCGCTTCTGCACCCCCGAGGAGTGCGGATGGGTTCCCGGTCGCGTGGATCTGTGATCCGGTCGAGCCCAGGACACCCGGCGAACGTCTCCGAGGACATCCAGACGACGCGCGCGACTGTCCGGACGATCCGTCGCAACGCTCGCCCCTTGATGACGCAACAACCAGCCGATAGTAACACAAAGTAGCGTAAGTTAGTCCATTCGAGTGAACTTTTGCGCCTCCTGCACCCTTGATCGTGACGGAGCGTCAGATTTCTTCTTAAGGTGCAAGGCGAGGGCGACGCTCCGGGACGGACCGCAGACCCTCCGAGGGGACAGCCGACAGCCAGTCGTGCTTGGACGCGTCCGCACATCAGTCGCAGTGCCGACGAAGTCCGACGCTTCACGTTCGAGCGACATGGGGGAACGCATGAACACCGACAGTCGGGTCAGCACCCGCACCACGATCGGATGGCGCCGTCGACACCGCCGACCTCCGACTCGGACAACGTGGTCATCCGCGCATTGTCCCTACCAGCGGTCGCGCCCGACCGAACTCGTGCGCGCTCAAGGAAACTCGACGTCGGAGACCTGTACGCTAGGGTCAACAACACCACACTACACTTCGCACTGTCCTCTGTGGACCATCGCGGGCGACTGACCAGTCGGCAAACCTTCGGCCACCTGCAGTGGCACCCCGGGAAAGCCCTTGTAGGCACGTTTGGGCGCAACTATCTCCTGCTCCGTCCCGCCCCCGACGGCGAGCTCACCGTCGGCGAGCGCGGACGACTTCTGTTGCCGTCCAACCTTCTGCACTACTGCGGGATCGGCACCCACCGACAGACCCTGTTGATCGCCGCAGCAGACCACGACATGCTCGTCGTCCATCCACAACAGAACATCGCGGAGATGGTGCGCGGGTTCCACGAGACACAGTTCCAACGGAACGTGCACGGGAGGGTTTCCGGTGACCACCGCTGAGGAACTGGCCATGGCGCACTTGTTCCTCGAGCGCCTGGGCATCTCCCTGGAAGACCTAACCAATGCCGCCCCGCCGCCAGCGGCGCCGACGTTCGCAGAGTTCATACCGATCGTCAGCAACGCGGTACCAGTGGGAACTCGCCGGGTCTACAAGCCCTACTGGGGGAAGCTGATCAAAGCCTGGGGCGCGCTGCGCATAGACGAAATCGTCGCCACAGACGTCAACTGGTTCATCGAACACACCAGAAAGACCGCAACCGTACGGCGATCGAGCCGGGGCGGACACAGCGCCGCCGAACACGGTTACCGCGCACTGCGGTGTGTCTACAGGTACGCGATAGGGAACAGAGTGATCGACCAGCGAAACGACCCCACCGCCATGGTAGCCAGACCGAAACATGTCAAATCCAACCGGCACGCGATCGACAACACCCTGCTCGGCGAGATCGCGGAAGTCGCCTCGACCACCGGCGACGACCCCGCACTCGACGCGATCATCATCCGCCTGCACCTGGAGACCGCCGCACGCCGAGCCGGAACACTGGGCCTACGAAGGCGGGACCTCGACCCCGAACGATCACTGATCAACCTCTGCGAGAAGGGCGACATCACACGCTGGCAACCGGTTTCCCCCACCCTGATGAAACACCTACTACACCTTACGGAAACCCGCGGCGACCACGACGACGACAGCCCGGTCCTCCGCTATCGGAACGGAAAGTCGATCACGACGCGACGCTACGACTACCTCTGGGAACGCATCGGCCAACACGTGGACACCGTAAGAGCGCTCGGCATATCGACCCACTGGCTGCGGCACACCACGCTCACCTGGGTGGAACGCAGCTTCGGCTATGCCGTGGCCCGGGCCTACGCGGGTCACGCCGCCTCCAGCACCCGTTTCGGCGTGACCGCCACCTATGTACGCGCCGGCATCAGCGAAGTCGCCGAAGCTCTCGCCGCATTGACCGGGGAAGCCCATCCGCTCGCCCCGGCCGCTGACCCCGAACCAGGCTGACCTCTACGAGAGCAGGCAGGACAGCGGCATCCCCACCGTTCGACAAGCGGGAGCAGGTGCCACCGGTTCCAGTCCGCAGCCCAGAGCGGCACGCTCATCCCCAGCGCCGCACTCACCACGGTCCCGGAGCTGAACCCGAAGGGCAACCCGACGACTACACCGATGATCACCGTGACTTACCGCCCCGTGCGGATCACCGACCCACCCGCCATTCCCGATGAGACCTGCCCGGCCACCAGAAACCACCACTATAAGGATCGACCTCGACCCGCACAACGACCAGCCCGCCTGAGGAGAACCGCCGCCCACACCCGAGTGGGACGACGCAGTCCCCGCCGCGGTTCGAACCTGCGCAGCCCTTCGACATGCGGCACCCCTCGCCGATCCGGCGGCGACGTGGACGTCGTCGCCGGATGATCCGGCGGCGCAGTCGAACGAACCGATGTCCTACTGCTGTGCTTCATCGCCGTGCGGTCGCCACTGCGACGATCGCTGATGCCCTCTGATCCGCAGTCTGCGTCCGTTCGCGTCGGCACAGGCGATCCGGCGACCGTATCGGCAGGTCAGCGCCGGCCCAGGACGTACGGCGCATCTTGGAAGCGGTTCACCCCAACGGTGTTGTTTGCCGTCGGTTCGGCGGGTTCACCCATCGGGACGACCTTATTTGGCATTGGTCAAGAATCTGGAGCGACCCACTCCTGAATTGGCCCCTGCACGCTCGGCCTGGTGGCGGGAATCGTCCAGCGTCCCGATCTGCTCTACCTCACCGTGCTGCCCATGAGGTGGAGTGGTGGAACGGACCGTGGCCTGGATCACCGGACATCGCCGCTGCGTGCGACTACCAACGACCACGAGGCCATGGTCCACTGGTCGGTGACTCGCATCACCAGCTGCCGACTCCCCAACCCAGTAGCTCGGGAACAGCTACCAACACAACGATCATGTCCGCAGCGCGACAGCGTTCGAGAAGCACCGTCCGCTCCTCATCAGCGTTCGGCGCGACCTCGCGGGCCACCCGGAACGCCGTGCGCAGGTAGTCCAGCCCGGTGATCTCGAACCACTTGCTGCGGCGCAGGCCGTCGGCCTGGTTCTCGTCGATGACCTCGTTCACCACGTCCCACACTCCGATGTCGGCGCCGAAGTGACCGACCACGCCGCGGATGTGCGCTTCCAGGCGGGACAGCAGCAGGGCCTTGTTCTCCGGCGTCGCGGTCATGTCGTTGCCCGCCGCGTCCTTGAACACCCACGCCGGGGTCTGCTGGTGCCACACCAACGTGTGACCGCGCACGGCCGCGCCGTTCGCCTTCGCCCAGGCGACCAGGGCCTCCGCGTCGGTGAAGCGGAACGTGCCCTCGGTCGGCTCGGTCGCGTCCCACTTCAGCGTGTTGCCGGGCGTGATCGAGTTGAAGTGCTTGGCGAGCAACTGGCCGTGGTTGTTGAGCAGTTCCGCGGTCCCGACCGCCGCGCCCACCGCGAAGTGGTCGGCCAGCACGTCCTTGACCGACGGGATGTCGGTCTGGATCGGCGGCAACGGCGTGTAGGAGAGGGAGAAGTCGTCGATGTGCAGGGACGCGGTGGCGCTGCCCAGCTCGACGTAGGTGCTGAGGAAGTCGACGTCGGCGGCCAGCGTGTAGCTGCCGCGCAGGTTGACCCAGCCGTCGGCGGTGACCGCGGTGTCGCCGACGACCTGGTCGTAGCTGGGCGTGCCCGCGGTGCGGCGTTCGACGGACAGCCGGGCCTGCGTCGCCGCCTCGCCCGCCGCCAGGCGCACCCACACCGACAGGTCGTAGCGGATGCCCTTCTGCGCCTGGTCCAGCAGGTTCAGCGTCGGCCCCTGCCAGGACTGGTCACGACCGGTGACCGCGAGGCTGTGGGTGCCGCTGCGGGCCACCGCGGTGCTGGGCGCGACCGCTTCGCTCGCGCGGGGCGTCCAGCCCTGCGCCGTGCCGTCGTCGAACGTGCTGGAGACGACGACCACGGGTTCGTCGGCGGCGGCCTGTGGGCTCGCGTGCGCCGCCAACGTGACCAGGCCGGCCACGACCGAGGTCGCGAGCACACCGGCGAGAACTCTCCTCATCGAGAATCCCTCTTCCGTCGGACGTTCTGGGAGCGCTCCCAGAACATCTCGCCCGGACTATAGGCAGCCGCGTCGACCGCCGCCCAGCCGCCGTTCAGCCCAAACGCCGCCGCGGGAGGTGTCCGGCAGCCGCCCGACGCCTCGTGACCTACCCCGTCCCGGTATCCGGGGAAGTGGCCGGGCTCCCGCCGACCCCGGTCGGCCGGGTTCGGCCCGGACCGCTTGTCATGCGAACCCGCCCGCGCGCTTCTACGGTCGAGGCGAGACGGCGCGGAGGTGTCATGAGGAGCCAGTACGAGTACCTGGCCGTGTTGTTCGCCTGCTTGCTCGTCACCGCGCCCCTGGAGTGGCTCGGCCACGGCGTGTACCGCCGGGCCCCCGACGTCGCCCGCGCCGTCCTGCCGGTGCTGGCGGTGCTGGTGGTGTGGGACGTGGTGGCGATCGTGCGCGGGCACTGGAGCTTCCACGAGGAGAGCACGACCGGCGTGGTGCTGGGCGGTGTCCTGCCGGTCGAAGAGGTGCTGTTCTTCGTGGCCATCCCGCTGTGCGCGTTGCTGACCTACGAGACCGTCCGCCGGATGTTGCGCGATGGTTAGGGAATACCTGCTGGCCGCGGTGACCGCGGCGGTCCTGGTGGTGCTGCTGGAACTCCTCGCCCTGCGCACGGGGCTGTTCCGCCGTCCCGCCTACTGGATCACGATGGCGATCGTGCTCGGCTTCCAGGTGCCGGTGGACGGGTGGCTGACCAAGCTCGACGCGCCCGTCGTGCGGTACGCGGACTGGGCGATCAGCGGCGTGCGCGTCCCGTGGGACATCCCGGTCGAGGACTTCCTGTACGGCTTCGCGATGGTGACCGCGGTGCTGTTGTTGTGGGAGCGGAGGAGGAACGCGCATGGCGCGGTTGACCGCCGCTGAGGTGCCGGGGTCGTTCGACCGGGCGGCACAGGCCTACGACCTGCTGGTCGGCCTGAACCCCGGTTACCACCGCGCGTTGCGGACCTCCGCGCGGGCGCTCGGCCTGCCGCGGCGCGGTGCCGGGCTGCGCGTGCTCGATTTGGGCTGCGGCACGGGCGCGTCGACCGCGGCGCTGCTGGACGTCGCGCCGGAGGCCGAGGTCGTCGCGGTGGACGCGTCCGCCGGGATGCTCGCTCGGGCACGGGCCAAGCCGTGGCCGGACACCGTCACGTTCGTGCGCGGCCGCGTCGAGGACCTGGACGTGCGCGGGCCGTTCGACGCGGTGTTCGCCGCCTTCCTGGTGCGCAACCTGCCCGATCCCGATGCCGGTCTGCGGGCCGCCCGCGCGCTTTTGGAACCCGGTGCGCCCCTGGTCCTGCACGAGTACTCGGTGCGCGACTCGGTGCTCCGCACGGCGATCTGGACGGCGATGTGCGGGCTGGTGGTCGTGCCGGCCGGGTGGCTGCTCACCGGGGACCGCGCGCTCTACACCTACCTGTGGCGCAGCGTGATGCGATTCGACGGCGCGAGCGCGCTGCGCGACCGCATGCGGTACAACGGTTTCGTCGCGGTGCGGAGCCGTCCCGCACGGGGACCGCAGCTCGGCGTCGTGCACACGTTCACCGGCCGGGCGCCACGGCAGGAGCACCGGTGAAGCCCCGTGACCGCAAGGCGGTGCGCATCGCCGGACCCGGCGGGCGCGCGCGGTTCGACGACGAACCGACCGTGGTCGTGGTCGGCGCCGGCATCGCCGGGCTGGCCGCCGCGACGATCCTCGCCGAACGCGGCGCGCGGGTCGTGGTGTGCGAGCGCGAGCACCACCTCGGCGGCCGGGTGGGCGGGTGGTCGACCCGGCTCGCCGACGGCAGCGAGGTCACGATGACCCGCGGCTTCCACGCGTTCTTCCGGCAGTACTACAACCTGCGCGCGTTGCTGCGCCGCGTCGACCCCGGCGGCAGGGCGCTGGTCGGCCTGCCGGACTACCCGCTGTGGCACGGCGACGGGCACCGGGACGGGTTCGCCGGGCTGCCCGGGGCGTTGCCGTGGAACGCGCTGGCCTTCCTGCGCCGCAGCCCGACGTTCCGCTGGGCCGACCTGCCCTCGGTGGACGCGCGGGCCGCGTTGCCGCTGCTGGACGTGTCCGTGCCCGCCGTCTACCGGGAGCTGGACCACCTCGACGCGGCCACGTACCTGGAGCGCATCCGCTTCCCCCGGCCCGCGCACGCGCTGGCGTTCGAGGTGTTCTCCCGCAGCTTCTTCGCCCACCCGAGCCGGATGTCGGCGGCCGAGCTCGCGCTCATGTTCCACATCTACTTCCTGGGCTCGGCGGAAGGGCTGCTGTTCGACGTGGCCGCCGACCCGTTCCCGCACGGTCTGTGGGAGCCGCTCGCGCGTCACCTCGGCGAGCTGGGCGCGGTCGTGCGGCGGGGCGTCGAGGTGCGGTCGGTGGAGCCCGGCGGGGCCAAGCGGTTCGCGGTGAGCGTCGCCGACGACGTGCTCGACGCGGACGCCGTCGTGCTGGCCGCCGACGTGCCCGGGTTGCGCCGGCTGGTGGCCGCGTCACCGCGCCTGGGTGACGCGGCGTGGCGCGCGCGGATCGCGGACCTGCGGACCGCGCCGCCGTTCCTGGTGTCGCGGTACTGGCTGGACCGGCCGGTGGACCCGGACCGCCCCGGTTTCCTCGGCACCAGCGGGTACGGCCTGCTCGACAACGTGACCGTGCTCGACCACTACGAGCACGAGGCGCGGGCGTGGGCCGCGCGCACCGGCGGTTCGGTGGTGGAGCTGCACGGGTACGCGCTGCCGTCCGACGAGCCCGACGCCCGCGCGCGGCTGTGGGAGCAGCTGACCGAGGTCTACCCGGAGACCAAGCGTGCCGGTGTCGTGGACGAGCGCCACGAACTGCGGTCGGACTGCCCGCTGTTCCCGTCGGGAGGGTTCGCCGGCCGACCGCCCGTGCGCACCCCGGACGACTTCCTCGTGCTGGCGGGCGACCTGGTGCGGATCGACCTGCCGGTCGCGCTGATGGAACGCGCGGCCACCACGGGGTTCGCCGCGGCGAACCGGCTGCTGAGCCGGTGGGGCGTGGCGGGAACCGACCTGTGGTCCGTGCCCATGACGGGCCGGGGACCGCTGCTGCGCGCCGTGGCCCGCTGCTGGGGTCGGACACCCTAGGCGGTGCCTAGGCGCGGACCTGGTCCACGATCAGCCGCACGGCGTCGGGCAGCGTGGCGGGCCGCCGCACGGCGTCGGGCAGCGCGAGCCCGTCCCAGCCCGGTCCGGCGGCCACCACGACGGTGTCGGCACGGCGGCGCAGGTCCCCGATCGGCACGGCGTCGGCGAGGTCGGCGCGATGCGCCCAGACCACGACCACGGCGGGCCGCAGTCGGTCCAGCGCGTCGCACAGCGCCGCCGCGGGCACGCGCGCGCCGAGGCCGCGCCACCGGCAGTCCTCTTCGGACAGCGCGGCGCCGAGGGCTTCCAGCGCCAGCGTGTGCTGCTCGTCCGGCGCGCACGACAACAACGCGGCCGGCGCGCCGTCGCCGTCGGGGTACGGCACACCGCGCAGCGCGTGCAGCAGCCCGGCGCTGGCCAGGTGCTCCACCTCCACGCCCGCGCCGCGCCGGGACACCCGGTCGCCGAGCTCGATCAGGAACGGCGCCAGCACCGACTGCCACGACGCCACGACGCCGTGCCCGGCGATCAGGTCGGCCGCGAGCCGGCGCACCCGCGGCTCGTCGAGCCGGTCGGCGGCGGTGAGAAACCCCCGCCGGGCGGCCCGCGCGGCGTCCGCCGTCAGCGCGTCCCCGACCCGCCGCGGGCGGTCCGGCGCGGGGTCGACCGCCTGCCGGGCGGCCTCCGCCGGTGCCAAGCCCCGCGCGGTCAGCGCGACCATGCGCCGCAACCGGTCGACCTCGTCGTCGCGGTAACGGCGGTGACCGCCCGCGGTGCGGCCGGTCGGTCCCAGCCCGTAGCGCTGGTCCCACGTGCGCAGCGTGGTGGGCGAGATGCCGAGCATCGCCGCGACCGCGCGGGGTGTCCAGCTCATCGACTCCCGGCTCTCACTTCCTGGCGCGTTCGGAGAGCATAGACCGCAACTCGCTCTCGCCGAGCCCTCCCCAGACGCCGAACGTCTCGTGCACCTCCAACGCGTGCTCCCGGCACTGCCGCATGACCGGGCACCGCCGGCAGATGGCCTTCGCCGTCGCCTCGCGCCGCTCACGGGCCGCGCCGCGCTCGTTGGGCGTGTGGAAGAAGTAGGCGCTGTCCATGCCGCGGCACAGACCGGACAGCTGCCAGTCCCAGGACTCGGTGACCGGGCGAGGCAGGCGGGAGAGCTCGGGCATGGCGCACGTCCTCGGCGAGTCGGAGCGGTGACGGGCTCCACCCTAAAATCGACTCAGAACCGATGCAACTTGGCGGCCGTCAGTCGGGGAACGCGCCCTTCGACCGGAGCGCGTACCGGCGCTCGGCGTAGGCCAAGTCGTCACGCCAGAGCCGTGCGGCGGCCCGGCGCATGACCGGCCTGATCACCGGCCCCAGCCGCCTGACCAGCGCGAACCCCGGCCGATCCGACCGCGCGACGGTGGCCTCGACCACCGCGGTCCGCCCGCTGTCCAGCGGTGTGGCGTGCGTCTCGACCACGCTGCCCTCCCCCTCGCCGGACACGATGCGCATCACCACCGTCCGCGGCTCGGGACAGCTGAACTCGGCGGTGACCGGCACGCCGAGCCGACCGGTCACCCGGAACGTCACCTCCACCAGGAAGCGGTCCCGGTCCTCGGTGGGCGTCTCCAACACGCGCAGGTTCGCGAACGAGTACGGGTGGAACCACGCGCCGTGCCACGGGTCGAGCCGGTTCGCGACCACGTCTTCGGGTTCGCACCGGCCGATCAGCGTCGCGACCGCGTCGAGCGACCCCGCGGGCGGGCGCCGGGGCACCACCGGCGCGGGCAGCGGCCGCTCACCGCCCACGTCGTCCAGGCGCACCCACACGAGCACGCCGTCGTCGTGCGCGGGGAACGGGCTCCACGCGCCGAACCGCTGACCGCCCAGCGCGAGCCCGTGCCAGCGGCAGACCAGCTTCCCGTCGGAGACCGCGCCGTCGCACAGCGGCGCGCCCAAGTGCGGGCACGAGCCGGGACCGGCCTCGAGCTCGTCACCCCGCCCGCGCCACAGCACCACCTCGTGGCCGGCGACCGTGCGGCCGAACGGCTTGCCGCGCACCACGTCTCGGCTCGCACCGACCACGAACCAGTTGCCCGACGGCCGAGCGGTGGCGCGTTTCAGCGCCGCCTCGATGAGCGCGGGCTTCGCGTCCCGCCACGTCGGTTCCTGCTGGGACCACGGCGGTCCGGTGAACTTCCGCAGCGGCAGGCGGTTCGGCATCTTTCTCCTTCGAGGTCAGGCCGTGCGGGCGAGCACGGCCTTGGCGAACGCGGGCAGCGCGACGGCGAGCCGCCTGCCGTTCGACACCGCGACGCGCCGGGACAGCACGTCGCAGCCCGCTTCCTCGACCAGGTCGAGGATCCGGCCGTAGAGCCGGTACGCGGTGGCGACGCAGGGCCGCGACCGCGGCGCCAGCATCGCGATGCCCGGCCGCGCTTGGGCGTACACGCGGCGGGCGTGCCCGACCTGGTCGCGCAGCGCCGCCCGGACGCGGACGTCGGCCCGACCCGCCGCCCGCGCCCGCACCAGTCGGTCGCGGTCGACGCCGAACGCCGCGAGTTCGTCGGCCGGCAGGTACACCCGGCCGCGGTCGAGGTCCTCGCTCACGTCGCGGATGAAGTTGGTGAGCTGGAAGGCGATGCCGAGCGCGGCGGCGGCCGGCTCCGCCTCGTCCGCGGGCACGACGGTCCCGAGCACCGGGAGCACCTGCAAGCCGATGACGGCCGCCGAACCGTGCACGTACCGCAGCAGCTCGGCGCGCGTCGCGTAGTCCGTGACGGTCAGGTCCATCCGCATCGAGGCCATGAAGTCGCGGAAGTGGACGTCGGGGATGGCGTACCGCCGCGCGGTGTCCAGCAGCGCGGTCAGGACGGGGTCGGAGGTGGTGCCCCGGCCCAGTGCGGACGCGAGGGCGACCTCGACCGCCGCCAGCCGTTCCGCCTTCCGCCCCGGGTCGCCGTGCACGTCGTCCACGATGTCGTCGACCCACCGGGCGAACCCGTACAGCGCGTGCACCGCGGGCCGTTGCTCCGGGCTGAGCATCCTCGTCGCGAGGAAGTACGTGCGGCCGTGTTCGGCATTGAGCGCGCGGCACCGGCGATACGCCTCGCGCAGCGGTTGCCCGGTGATGCCCGCGGCATCCAGCTCCCGGTCTGCGGACATGTCGTGGGGATCCTTCCGGCGACGGCTGTGCACCAACGCTAAGTCGGCCCGCCGGGCTCCGCACAACCAGCGCCACTCGTCATGCGGGGCGCCGGCGGCGCTGCTTAGCTCGATCCACCGGAGGTCCGACGACACGCGAGGGGGCGACGATGTCGCTGTTGGCCGGCACGGACACCCATACACCCGCTCCGCCGGCGACGGAGGAGTTCGCGGCCCGGTTCGGCGTCGCGCTGGACGACTTCTTCCTCACGCGCCCGGACGTCGACGCCGCACGGGAACTCGTCGCGGAGGTCCGCGCGCTGGTCCTGGCCGGTGGCAAGCGGATGCGGCCCGCGTTCGCGTGGTGGGGCTGGCGCGCGGCGGGTGGGGCGGCGCACGGGGACGCGGCGGAGGCCACCGTGCGGGCGCTGGTGTCGTTGGAACTGCTGCAGTGCTGCGCGCTGGTGCACGACGACGTGATGGACCGCTCGGCGACCCGGCGCGGCAGACCTGCCGTACACGAGGCGTTCGCCGCGCGGCACCGGCGGCACCGGTGGTCGGGCAGCGCGCGCCACCACGGCGACTGCGCCGCGATCCTGGTCGGCGACCTCGCCCTGGCGTGGGCCGACGACGCGCTCGTCACGGCCGGGTTGCCCGCCGAGGCGCTGCGCCGCGCGTGGCGGCCCTGGCAGGAGATGCGGACGGAGATGATGGCCGGTCAGCACCTCGACCTGCTCGCGACGGCACGCCGCGAGGGGTCGCTGGAAGCCGCGTTGCGCGTCGCGTCGCTGAAGACCGCCGCGTACACCGTCGAACGCCCGCTGCACCTGGGCGCCGCGCTCGCCGACGCGCCGGCCGACCTGGTCGAGGGCCTGCGCGAGTTCGGCCGTGACATCGGGGTGGCGTTCCAGCTCCGCGACGATCTGATCGGCGTGTTCGGCGACGGCGCGGTGACGGGCAAGCCCGTCGGCGAGGACCTGCGCGAGGGCAAGCGCACCCCGTTGATGGCGATCGCGATCGCCCGCGCCACCGCGGCGGGCGACCACGCCGCGCGGCGGACGCTGCTGCGCTGCTTCACCGGCGTGCCCGTCACGGACGAGACCGTCACCGCCGTGCGGGCGCTGCTGGTCGACCTCGGCGCGGTCGAGGCCGTCGAGCGGCACATCGGCACGCTGACCGCGAGCGGGCTCGCCGCGCTGGACCGCGCGGCCGTCGACGAGGTCGCCCGCACGCACCTGAAGCGGTTGGCGGCCAAGGCCGTCCACCGCCGCGACTGACGAGGGGACCACCGTGGCGCGCGTCGTGAAGGGCCGAACCGACTCGGTCGTCGTGGTCGGAGCGGGCTTGGCCGGGCTGTCCGCCGCGCTGCACCTGCGCGGGGCCGGGCACGAGGTGACGGTGCTGGAGCAGCAGGCGCACCCCGGTGGCCTGGCGGGCAGGCTCGACGTCGCCGGGCACCTCGTCGACACCGGGCCGACCGTGCTCACCATGCCGGAACTGCTGGAGGACGCGTTCGCGGCGGTGGGCGCGCGGCTCGCCGACCACTTGGACCTCGTGCCGCTGCACCCGGCCTACCGCGCCGAGTTCGCCGACGGCAGCGGGCTCGACGTGCACACCGACGCCGCCGCGATGGAGCGGGAGGTGGCGGAGTTCGCGGGCCGCCGCGAAGCCGACGGCTACCTCGCGCTGCGCGCCTGGCTGACCCGGCTGCACGAAGTCGAGCGCGACCGGTTCCTCGGCACGAGCTTCGACTCGCCGCTGGACCTGCTGGGACGGGACCTGGTCACCCTCGCGCGGCTCGGCGGCTTCGGCTCGCTGGCGCGGGCGGTCGGCCGGTTCCTGCGCGACGACCGGCTCCGGCGGGTGTTCACCTTCCAGGCCCTGTACGCCGGGGTGGCGCCCGCCGACGCGCTCGCCGCCTACGCCGTGATCGCCTACATGGACACCGTCGCCGGGGTGTGGTTCCCGCGCGGCGGCATGCGTGCCGTGCCCCGGGCGCTCGCCGACGCCGCGACCGCCGCGGGCGTGCGGTTCCACTACGACACCGAGGTGGTCTCGCTGGAACGCGCCGGCGCACGGGTGACCGCCGTCCGCACCGCGACCGGCCGCTTCCCGTGCGACGCGGTCGTGCTCGCCGCGGGTCCGGCGCGCGGCACGCGCCTGCTCGGCGGCGCGCCGCGTCGACCGCGTCCGCTGCGGTGGTCGCCGTCCGCCGTGGTGGTGCACCTCAGCGCTCCACGAGTGGTGGCCGGCCTGGGCCACCACACCCTCTCGTTCGGCTCGGCGTGGGAGGGCACGTTCGACGAGATCATCCGCCGGGGCAGGCTGATGAGCGACCCGTCCCTGCTGCTCACCACCCCGTCCCTCACCGATCCCGGGCTCGCGCCCGCGGGGCGGCACCTGCAGTACGCGCTGGCGCCGTGCCCGAACCTGGACGTCGGGCCGATCCGGTGGGACCGGGTCGGCCCGCGGTACGCCGAGGAGGTCGTCGGTGAACTCGTGTCCCGGAAGCTGCTCGACGCAGGCGTCGAGGTGCTGGCCGTCGTCACGCCCGACGACTGGGCCAGGTCCGGACAGGCGGCGGGCACCCCGTTCTCGGCGGCGCACACGTTCACCCAGACCGGCCCGTTCCGACCGCGCAACCTGCCGTTCCGCGAGGGCAACGTCGTGCTCGCCGGCAGTGGCACCACGCCCGGCGTGGGCATCCCGCCGGTGCTCCTGTCCGGCAGGCTCGCCGCCGAACGCCTGCGGCGGTGACGGCGGGCCCCGGTTCGCACCAGCGAGTGCGGATCGCGCCCCGTTCGCCCGGCGGTGCTCGTCCGGCCGGCGCTCCGGCCTCCTCACCAGGCGTGACGTCGCGGACGGCGACCGTGGTTGTGCATCCGCTGCGAGCGCCGTACGGTTGAGGTAGCCCAGCCGCCACAATCAGCTGCGCGGAGCGACGATTCGGGTTGAGCAGAAGCTCGGTTGTTGGTTCTCGTACCAACCGAGGAGTGCCCCGTGGGCGACACCCGCACCGAAACCCCTGCCACGACCACCCGCGTTCACCACCACGAAGGCATCGTCGTGGTCGAGGTCGTCGGCGAGATCGACATGGCCTGCGAATCGCCGGTCGGCACCGTGCTCGCCGCACAGCTGGACCAGCGGCCCGCCGGGCTGGTGGTGGACCTGACCGGGATCGACTTCTTCGGTTCGGCCGGTATCCAGCTGCTGGTGGAGGCCATCGAACGGGCGAAGCTGCGCGGTGTGACGCTGGCCGTCGCCACCGACCGGCGCGCAGTGCTGCGTCCCCTGGAAATCACCCTTGTGCGCGAGGTGCTGGACGTCCACCCGACCCTGGCCGACGCGATCGCGGCGGTGCGGGCGGACGACCTGCCCCGGGAACGACGCGTAGCGCACCAGTGAGCCACCGGCACGGTGGAGCCCCGGCACCCCGCAGCGGCACCGGGACTCCGCGCCCCACCGGGGCTCAGCTGTCATCGGCCGCCTGACCGCGCTGTTCGGCCTCGCTGCGGATCTCCGCTTCCGGCTGGTCGGCGGCGTCGCGGCTGACGACGTCCTCGCCCTGGTCGACCGGTTCGCCGGCCGGCCGGTCCACCTGCACGTCGGGCTGTTCCTCGGCGAGCCGGTCCGCCAGCGGCCGGGGGTGGGACTCCTCCCACGGCGTCATGCCGTACTTCGTGGCCCCGGACCAGCCCTCCGGCGGGTCCATCCCCGATTCCAGCGGGTCCTTCCTGATCCGGTCCTCGTCCAGGTCCTCGGCGCTGCTCAGGCCGGCCGGATCGGTTTCGACCGCGTCGGGCGACCCGGTGGCCTGCGGTTCCGAGTATGAGTTCAGGTCCTCCGTGCTCATACCAGGACGTGTACCCGTTCCGGCCGACCGCAATCGGCCGCACCATCAGGCCATGATCGTCGCGGCCACGATGCACGTGTCGTCCAGCGGGGTCGCGGGCACCAGGCGCGAAGTCAGCGCCTCGGGCATCTCGTCCGGGTCCAGGTCCGCGATGAACCCCCGGATCTCGTCCATCAGGCGTTCCAGGTCGTCGCCCCGGGCGCCCGCGGAGGGACGGCGCTCGATCAGGCCGTCGGTGAACATCAGCACCGTGTCACCGGGCGCCAGCAGCATCCGCGCCGTCGCGTACACCGCTCCCCGCACGGCGCCCAGGATCGGCCCGTCGGGACGGTCCAGCCGGTGCACCTCGTGCGCCCGCAGCAGCAGCGGCGCGGGGTGTCCCGCCTGGGCCCACGACAGCCGGCGGGTGGTCGGCTCGAACCTGCCGACGACCGCCGAGGCCAGGGTCACTCCCCCGCCGCCGGTCAGCATGCGGTTCAGCACGTCGAGGACACCCGCCGGGTCGGGGTTGGTCAGCGCCGCACCGGTGGCCGCGTACCGCAGCTTCGCCATCGCCGCCGCGGTCGCCAGGCCGTGACCGGCGACGTCACCGATGGCCAGCAGCGTGCTGCCGTCGTCGATCGGGAACGCGTGGTACCAGTCGCCGCCGACCTCGGCCCACTGCTCGGCCGCGAGGTAGCGCACGGCGACCTTCATCCCCGGCAGGTCGAGCGGGCGGCTCGGCAGCGGCAGCACGGCGGAGCGGAGGTGGTCCGCGACCTGGTGCTCCTGCGCGAACTGCTCGCTGAGGTCGAAGACCCGCTTCTCCGCCCGCCGCATCGCGGTCACGTCCTGCAGCACCACGTCCAGCCGCACGGGACGGCCCTCGACGTCCAGCACCGGTTCGCCGATGAACCGGCCGCACCTGATCTGGTCGCCCGCCTTCAGCCGCAGCTCGGAGTCGGCGCCCTCGCCGCGCTCCAGCATCCGCCGCACGGCGTTCTGCAGGATCGGCAGGTCCTCGCGGATGACGGACGCGCGGATCTCGTCCAGCGACATGGGACCCAGCGCCGGGTCGCGGTCGAAGATGACGTAGAGCTGGTCGGACCAGTCGATCTCGTCGGTCACCAGGTTCCACTCGCCCCAGCCGATGTTGCCCAGGCGTTGGACGCTGCGCAGCCGTTCGAGCTGCAACGGGTCCTCGTGCTCGTGCCAGGCCAGGATCAGGCCGTCGCCGAACTTGCCGATGGTCAACGTGTAGCGGCCGTGCTGCGGCAGGCCGGGCGTGTTCTCCTCGTAGTCGAAGATGCTGACCACCTCGCGGACCCCGGTGCGCAGGACGCGGTGGTAGGCGTCCCACAGCTCGGTGCCCGCGACGGTCGGGTAGCTGGTGAGGATGGTCCGCCCGACCAGCTGCCGGTACCGGCGGCCGGAGAAGTCCGTGGCGTCGGGGCTGGCGGCCTCGAACCGGAAGTCGACCACCTCGCCGTCCGCGCCGTGCACCGCGCCGAGCAACGCCACCGAGCCGGGCAGCACGTCGAGCAGGTGCTGGACCCAGAGCGTCCAGTTGCGGCCCTGCCTGGCGGCCTGCGCGCTCAGCTGCGCCAGCAGCGTGCACCCGGCGGCGCGGACCATCACCTCCAGCTCCCACCGCTCCTCCGCCGAGAAGTCGTGGTCCTGCGACCACAGCAGCCCCATGACGCCGGCGACGCGCGTCTGGTCCTGGAACGGCAGCCACGCGCGCGACCTCCACACCGTGGCCGGGTCGCCGATCAGGGCGTACCGCCGCCGGGCGTCGTCCAGGTCCGGCAACCACTGCGGCAGGCCGCTGCGGATGGAGGCGAGCGCGCCCGTTTCGAGCTGCAGCGGCACGCGCTCCCACTCCAGCCGCACCTTGGCGGGCACGTGCGCGGCGGCTTCCAACCGCAGCCCGCCGTCGGGTTCCACCAGGTAGACGAGCACGCCGTCGCAGCCGACGTGCTCGCGGACGAGTTCGGCCAACTCCTCGGGGTCGGCCGCGGTGCCGATCGCCGCGAGCGCCACCGGCTGCGGCGTGCGTTCGCCCAGGGGCGCCGGCGAGGGTTTCGGGATGTCGACCGGCCGCAGGGACCGGTCCGGGACGAAGAGGCCGTCGTTGGGCTCGGCGGGTGAGTTGGACGGCGGCCCGGGTGGTGCGGGCACGCCGAGCACCCCCGCCGCGATGACGGCCAGGTCGCTGCCCGTCGCCTGGGCGAGCCGGACCATGTCCTCGAACGCCTCGTCGGGACGGCAGGAGAGCCGCTCGGCCAGCACGCCCTTCGCCTGCTCGACCACGGCCTGGCTGCGGGCAGCCGCCCTCAGCCGGTCGATCTCGTCGCGCTGGCGGGCGACGAGGTCGGCCAGCGCCGAACCGGTCGGATCCCGCTGGACTGCCATCGCCTCCAGCATCACCCGCTCGACCGCCCCAGGCCAGCCGAACCCACACCAACCCCGCTACCGCCCCACCCGACCGACCGCACCAGCCCCTCGGCACACCCAACCGACCGCCCCAACTCCCGCACGCGCCCGCCCGCCACGCCCGCCCATCCGCCCCATCCGCCGCGCCCGCCCGACCGCCCATCCGCCGCGTCCCGATTACCGCCCGTACCCGAACCTTGGCCGTGCGCAGTGCCGGGGCTTGCGATCCGGTTACCGAGTTGAAATCCTTGGCCCGCACGTTTCGGCTCTGTGAACAACCTGCTGGGGGTAGGTCCTGGTGACAGCCAAGCGGACGGGCGAAGCGGTTGACACGGGCGGGTGCGCCCTGGGCCACCGGGCGTATCGCACCCGTGCCGGCAGACCGACGTGCCTGACCGGGCGGTGGTAGGGCACCCGGCGGGGCGCTGACCCGAGGCACGTCCGAACTCGAACCGAACCCGCGAGTGGCGCGGCGAACCCCGCATTGACGGGTGCGCCGAACCGGCCGATCGCGGGTGATTCGTGCGCGACGTGCACATTCCCACGCCAATCGGCGGGTGATCCGGTCCCGGTCGCACCGATGACCCCATTCGAATCGTCGAATGGCGCCCGTATCGGCATTGTCGAGGTTCGGTCAGGTTCGGCACGTCGTATCCGCCCAGGCCGATGTGATGCTATAGATGTAGGTGAGGCGAAAACGGGCGACTCGCTCCTTGCCGCGGTCGCCCCGGCCGAGTCGTTGACGACGAGTTGTGGAGTCATGGGAAAGGTAGGACCAATTCCGTGCACTCAGACCACGCGGGCACCGATTACCGTCACCGGTTCCGCACTTGCCGGCAAACCCGCGACGCGACACCCCGACCGCTCTGCCAAAACGCCCCGGAATTTGGATGAGGACCCGACGCACGACCGACGTGACAGTGGCCGGGACGACCCGCGGCACGCTGCCCGGCTCCGTCCGGTGGACCGAGGCGCAGCCGCCGAGCCGACGCGGTGCCGCGCGCGCCGCAGTGGAGCTGTACGCGTTGGGCCCGCTCGAAGCGGTGGTCGCCGAACAACTGGTGGACCTGGGCACGCCCAAGCAACGCGCGCTCCTCGCGCTGCTGGTGAGCCGGGTCGGCCAACCGGTAGCGGTGGACGTGATGCTGGAGGCGCTGTGGGCGGGGCACCCGCCGCCCTCGGCCATCACCTCGCTGCAGGCGTACGTGGCGAATCTGCGCAAGGTGCTGGAACCGCAGCGGGCGCCGCGGACACCGGCGACCGTTTTGCGCACCTGCGCCCAGGGCTATCTGCTCGACGCCAACGCGGTGGACGTCGACGTCCACCGGTTCGGTGAACACGCCACGGCCGGCTGGCAGGCATTGGAACGGGGTGAATCCGGGCAGGCGTTGCGCGAGTTCGAGACCGGGTTGGCGCTGTGGCGTGGGCGGCCCTACTCGGAAGTCGCCAGTACCACGTGGGTCGCACCCGAAGTGGCGCGCCTGGACGAATTGCGATTATCGGTGGTCGAAGCGCGTTGCGCGGCACTGCTCGCGGTGGGTGCGCACGAAGTCGCGGTGGCCGAATTGGAAGCCTTCGTGCAGGCGCACCCGCTGCGCGAATACGGCTGTGAACTGCTCACCCTGGCGTTGTACCGGGCCGGCCGGCAGGCCGACGCGCTGAAGGTGCTGCGGACCATCCAGACGCGGCTGGCGGAGGAGCTGGGCGTCGATCCCCGGCCCGCGCTGAAGCAGCTCGAACACGAGATCCTGAACCAGTCGCCCGCGCTGGACTGGAGGCCGACCCCGACCCTCGTCGCCGCCGACGAGCCCGTGGTCGCACACAACGACGCGCCGGTCGCGCGGCCCACGCCGCCGGCGCCGGTCACGATCGTCACGACCAGCGCGCCCTCGCCGCCGGTCGCGGACGGCGAGGTCTTCGTCGGCCGTGAGGCGGAACTGCGGCAACTGGCCGACGCGCTGGCCGCGGCGTCGACCGGAAGCGGTCGGGTGGTCACGGTGTCCGGCGAGCCGGAGATCGGCAAGACCAGCCTGCTGCGGCGGTTCGCCGAACGGGTGGGCGTGCCGGTGCTCTGGGGCACCTGCCCGGAGCACGTCGACGCTCCGCCGCTGTGGCCCTGGGAGCAGGTGCTGCGCGCCGCGGTCACCCGCTTCCCCCTGGCCCCGACGCCGGAGCCGGTCGCACGGCTGCTGGACGGTGACAACCGGCGGCCGGCGGACGACGCGGACGTGGCCGGCGCCGAGCTGCGCCGGTTCGAGGCGATCGTCCACTACCTGACCTCCGCGTCGGACGAGGCGCCGTTCGCGGTGGTGCTCGACCACCTGCACCGGGCCGATCCGTGCTCGCTGCGGTTGCTGGCGCACCTGGCGGAGTCCGTGCCGGCGAGCCGGCTCCTGCTGGTCGTGTCCTACCGGTCGGAGGAGGCGGCGGTCCTGTCCCGGACGTTGGCCGCGCTGGCCCGCGCGGAGATGACCCGGATCGAGCTCACCGGCCTCGACCTGCGCCAGACCCGGAGCCTGGCGTGCGCCGTCCTCGGCCGCGAGGTCGACGGGCGCACCGCGCAGGAGCTGTGGGCACGCACCGAGGGCAACCCGTTCTTCCTGCGGGAACTCGTCAAGCTGTCGACCAGCGAGCAGCGCCAGGACCAACCGGTGCCAGTGCCCGTGCCGGTGCGCGAAGTGGTGCTGCGGCGCGTCGCCCGGCTGCCCCGGACGGCGGCCGAGCTGTTGAGGGTGGCGGCCATCGCCGGTCGCCAGTTCGACATCGAGGTCGTCGCCGAGGTCGCCTCGGTCGACATCGAGGCGGCACTGGAAGCCCTCGACACGGCGGTCGCGGCGGGCCTGGTGGTCGAGGAGCACGAACGGCTGGGCTGGTTCCGCTTCACCCATGCCCTGACCGCCGAGGTGCTCTACGAGACGACCGGCCGGCTGCGCCGTGCACTGGTGCACCGGCGGATCGGCGCGGCGGCGGCCAAGGTGTGGACCGACAGCACCGAGCGGGCCGCCGAGATCGCCCGGCACTGGCTGCCCGCCGCCGAACTCGACCCGACCGCCGCCGCGCAGGCCGCCGCCCACGCCGCCACCGCGGCCCGCGTCGCCGACACCGAGCTCGCACCCGAGGACGCGGCACGGCTGTGGCGGCAGGCCGTGGCCGCCGCCGACCTGGCCGACCGGGAGGACGTGGACCGGCACCCGCTGCTCGTCGGCCTGGGCACGGCCCTGTACCGGACGGAGAACTTCCGCGACGGGCTGGCGGTGTTCGTCCAGGCGATGGAGGCGCTCCTCGCGGCGCCCGGCGCACCGGACACGTCCCGGCTGGTCACCACGGCGCTCGCGGCCGTGGGCGAGCTCGACCTGGGGTCCACCGACCGGGGTGAGGTCGACCGACGGCTCGTCGACGTCCTGCACCGCGCCCGGCCGCACGTCACGGACCCCGTCCAGCACGCGCTCCTGCTGTCCTGCCTGGCCGTCGCCCGCCGCCCCGACGGTGACGCGGCGGGCCGGGCCGCGCTGTCGGACGAGGCGCTGGCCATCGCGTGGCTCTCGACCGAGAACGCGGAACTCGCCCACCTGCTGCACCTGCGCGCCGTGGCGCTCGACGGGCCCGACCACCTCGACCAGCGCCTCCAGGCGGCCACCGAGCTGCTGGCGCTGCCGGACCTGCCGCCGTCGACCGCGGCGCGGGCCAGGCGGATCCGGGCGCAGGTGCTCGTCACCCTCGGCCGGGTCGGCGAGGCCGCCACCGAACTGGACCTCGCGGCCGAGTACGCGGAGCGGCGGAATCCGGCCCTGGCGACCCGGCTGCGCTGGTCCCGGGCCGGTTTGCTGCTGCTCGGCGGTCGTTGGGCGGAAGCCGACGAGTTGAGCCTGGCGACCTACGACCGGTGCGCCCGGACGTCGTGGGCCGACGCCCGGTTCAACCGCGCGATCCAGCGCTGGGAGGCCGCGTACCTGACCGGCGACGGGCGGCACCTGGTCGACGAGCTGCGCTCCACCGCGGAATCGTCCGGTCGGCCCGCGTTGCAGGCGGTGCTGGTGATGGCGCTGGTCGAGGCGGGCCGGATGCGTGATGCCCGCATCGCCCTGCACCGCTTCCCGCGCGGGCCGGAAGAGGACCACTTGTGGCTCTACGGCCGGTGCTGGGCCCTGCTGGCCGCGGCACGGCTCGGCGAGACCGAACTGGTGGCCCGGTGGCGGGCCCAGCTGCTGCCGTACCGCCACCTGACGTGCTCGGCGCCCGATCTGGTGATCAGCGGGTCGGTGGCCTACTTCACCGCCGAGGCGGCCCTGGCGCTCGGTGACCCGGACGCGGCCCTGGCCGACCTCGCCGTCGCCACCGACACGATCCGGCGGATCGGCGCGGTGCCGTGGCTGGCCAGGGTGCGCGGCGCGGTCGAGCTGGCCCACCGGTTCGAGGCGGTCTCCGCACCCTGCTGACCGCGGCCGGTGACCGTGCTCGGCACGGTCACCGGCCGCGGGGCACTACACCCGGGTCGAGGCGTGGGCGCGGAGCGCGACGCGCAGGCTCGCCACGACGCGGTCCACCTGGTCCAGGGTCAGCTCGGCGTGCATCGGGACGGCGAACTGGCGGCGGAAGAGGTCCGCCGAGGTCGGGCAGTCCTGCTTGGCCTCGTACACGGGCTGCAGGTGACTGGCCCACGTGCCGTGCCCGCAGCCGATCCCCTGGGCGCGCAGGTCGGCGGCGACCCCGGCGCGGTCCACGTCCGGGTCGAGCGTCAGCAGGAAGGACTGCCAGGCGTGGGTGCGGTCCGACGGCACGTGCGGCAGCGTGACGAGCTCCTCGTCGGCGAGCAGTTCGGCGTACCGGGCCGCGACCGCGCGCCTGCGCTCCAGCAGCTCGCCGATGCGGCCCAGCTGCACCAGCAGGATCGCGGCGGCGATGTCGGACAGCTTGTAGTTGTAGCCGAGCGCGGTGAACTCGGGGATCGGCAGGCCGACCACCCGTGCCTGGTCGAAGATGCTGCCGATGCCGAACGACGACCGCAGCCTCGCACCGGCCGCGAGTGCCGGGTCGGCCGTGAGCAGCGCACCGCCCTCGCCGCTGGTGATGCCCTTGCGCCCGTGGAACGACAGGCAGGCCACCGGCGCCAGCGCACCCGCCTCCTGTCCCCGGTACGTCGCGCCGACCGCGCAGGCGGCGTCCTCCACGAGGAACAGCCCGTGCCGGTCCGTGATCGCGGTCAGCTCCGCGTAGTCGGCGGGCAGGCCCACGGTGTCCACCGCGATCACGCCCACCGTGCGCGGGGTGATCAGGGCCTCCACCGCCGCCGGGTCCACCGTGCCGGTGTCGGCGCGCACGTCGGCGAAGACGGGGACCCCGCCGACGTAGTGCACCGCGTGGGCCGGAGCCGGGAACGAGTAGTCGGCGACGATCACCTCGTCGCCCGGCTTGACGCCGAGTTCGAGCAGCGCCAGGTGGAGCGCGGAGCCGCAGTTGTTCAGCGCGACCGCGTCACCGACGCCGTAGCGCTCGATCAGCGCGGCCTCCAGCGCCTTGCCCTTCGGGCCCTGACCTGCCTGCCAGCCGGAGGCGAACACCTCCGCCACGGCCGCCAGTTCCTGCTCGCCCAGGCTCGCCTTGACCAGGGGGATCGGGTCCACCGCGGTCACCTCTCGCTCGCCAGTGGCGTGCCGACGTGCTGGAGCACGGGCGGTTCGAAGCGCAGCGGCGTGATCTGCTTGACGTCGTAACGGTCGCGCAGCCGCTGCACCGCCTCGGGGTCCACGTCGTCACCGGCCGCGAAGATCTCGCAGATCTCTTCGAAGTACCGCTCGTGGTCGGGCGCCGGGTAGCTCTGGAACAGCATGCGCGTCGGCTTGTCGGTGGGGTTGCGGAACGCGTGCGGCGTGTTGGTCGGGACGAACATGCAGCTGCCCGCGCCCGCCCGGACGACCCGGTCGCCGTTCGGCGACTCCCAGTCCTGCCAACGGTCCCCCTTGCGCTCGACCGGTTCGAACGCCAGGAGTTCGAGCTCACCGTCGAGGATGTAGAAGAACTCGCCCGTGCGCTCGTGGACGTGCGCGCCGACGTCGAACCCGGGCGGCACCACCACCTCGAACGTCGACATGGCGGAGCCGTCCGCCCCGGTGACCTTGAAGGTGACGTCCTGCGCCTTCGTGGTCAGCCTCCGACCTTGACCTGGTGGGACGATCAGGCCGTCCATGTGGCTTGCCTCCCTGCTTCGTGCGCGAAGTCCCGCTCGGAGTGGAATGCCGACGCGCCGCGTCGGCCCGGGATGTCGACGGCCCACCGGCCCACCGCCATCTCCGCGGTGATGCCCGGCCCGAACCCCGCGATCACGCCGGTCGCCCCCGGCGTGACCAGGTCTTCCTCGAACAGCCTGCGCAGCGCGTCCAGGACGACCGCGCTGGCGATGTTCCCGTGCTCGGTCAACGTCGCCCAGCTGTGCCGGAACGCGGTGCGGTCGACGCCGAGGAACTTGCTCAAGTCGTCCAGGATCCGCGGGCCGCCCGCGTGGATGATGTAGAAGTCGAGGTCGGCGACGTCCCAGCCGTGGTCGGAGGCCAGCTCGCGCAGCACGGGCGCGAGCGGTTCCATCGTCCCGGGCACGCGGCGGTCGAGCTGGAAGTGGAAGCCGGTGGACCGCACCGCGTACGAGATCCACTCCTCGGTGTTCGGGATGAGGTACGAGGCGTTGCGCTCCAGCGACACGCCGGTGCCGCCGCTGCCCCGCACCACGGCCGCCGCGACCGCGTCGCCGAACAACCCGTCGGACAGCAGCGAACCCACGCCGTCGTCATCGGGCTGGTAGCACAGGGAGCACAGCTCGCAGGAGACGATCAGCACGTTGGCCTCGGGGTAGGCCGTGCAGAAGTCGTGGGCCCGGCCGATCGCCGCGCCACCGGCCGCGCAACCCAGCTGCGCGATGGGGATCTGGCGGGTGTTGGACCGGAAGCCCATGGTGTTGATCAGCCACGCGGTCAGCGACGGCATCAGGAAACCGGTGCACGACACGTAGATGATGGCGTCCACGTCGTGCGCCACGATGCCCGCGTTCGCCAGGGCCTCCTCGATGACCTCGGGGCAGCGCTTCTTGGACTCGATCTCGTAGATGCGGTTGCGCTCCTCGAAACCGGGGTGGCGCAGGGTCTCCTCGATGGGCTGCACGATGTGCCGCTTCAGCACGCCCGTGTTCTGGATCAACCTCAGCGCCAGCGGGAGCTGCGGCTTCCCGGCGTGCACCCTCTCGGCGAACTCCAGGGTCTGTTCCATGGTGATGACGTGTTCCGGCACGCGCACCGACGGCTTGCACAAGATGGGCATGTCTGGCCGCAACCCCCTGCACGTAAGAGTGGTCCTCGAAACCCCGACGCCACCGTCTGCGGACAGCGTGTGGCTGCGACGGCGCGGTTCGAGGGTCGGCTCGGGCATACGCCCTGACTGTCCACCATGGCGCTTGTGATCGACTTGGCGCGGGCTTCTCGTGCCGCCAAGGCTTTCCGGTGCGCGGCAAGGCCGCCGGGCACCGTGCGCGGTGAGCTGTTCGGCCGGTCGCGGCCGGTACGCCAAGGTGCCGCCAAGTCGGGGCCAACCCGTTCGACAGTCCCGGCCAAGTCCGGGTGTCGATGCTGTTGCCGTGCGCGGGGTGGTGCCGCCGGGTCGCCGCGATCACGTCGTGCCCGGTCCTCGGCGAACGGTGTGCGGCCGCACCTCGGCGCTCGCCCGCGCGTGCCCTCGCGCTCCGCCGAGCCGGTGACGGCCCGACTCCTCGTCGAACACCCGGAAGGAGCAAGTCTGGATGAAGGGGTCCATGATCCACGACTCGATGTGGAAGCGCGGTCTCTACCCCGGCCTCGTGCCGGAGGTGGCCGCCGCCGCGAACGGTTCGACGCCGCTCACCCTCGACCACGACCTGGACGTGCTGCCCGAGGCCGGTCGGCGGATGACCGTGGCCGAGCTGGCCGGTCACGTGGACGACCTGGCCGGGCGCCTGTGGGCGGCCGGTGTCCGGCCCGCGGAGCACGTCGCGATCTACAAGACCGCCAACTTCGACGCCTGGGTGCTCGCCACCGCTGCGTCCCGGATCGGGGCGGTACCGGTGATGCTGTCGCCCGCCCTGAAGGGCCCGACCGTGGGCGCTCTGCTCGACCGGCTGGAACGGCCGCACCTGCTCACCGACGTGCCCAAGCTCGACGGACCCCTGGCCGAGGTGGCGCCGGCGGAGCGCACCGCGAGCGTCATCATCGTCGCCGGGAGCAGGCCGGGCACGGAGTCGCTGTCCGAGCTGGCCGGGTCGCCGCGCGTGCGACCGGTGTTCCGCGTCCCGGAGGAACCCGCGCTCATCACGCACACCTCCGGCACCACCGGTCTGCCCAAGCTCGTCGTGCACACGCCGCAGAGCATGCGCCTGCGGCTGCGGCCGCAGCAGGTGCTGCTGGCGTTGATGCGCAACCGGGAGACGGTCGCGATCCACATCCCGTTCGTGCACTCGCGGATGTTCGCCGCGATGGCGTTGGCGCTGGTGCGGGCGATGCCCGTGCTGCTGGTCAAGCAGTCCGACCCGGACGCCGTCACCGACCTGTTCCGCGAGCACCGGCCCGGGTTCCTGGAGGTGCTGCCCAACTCGTTGATGGAGTGGGAGGACCTCGCCGAGGACGAGCGTAAGCCGTTCGCGTCGATCAAGTACTTCAGCACCACGTTCGACGCGATCCACCCGCGCACGATCAGCAGGCTGCTCAAGTCGTCCGAACGGCGCTCGCCGCTGTTCTTCCAGATCTACGGGCAGAGCGAGGTCGGCCCGGCCGTCGGCAGGCCGTACTTCCCGCGGTCGGCGCACAAGGCCGACGGGCGCTGCGTCGGCTGGGCCATGCCGGGCTGCGCGCGGGTCCGCGTGGTGAGCCGGAACGGCAAGCGGCCGTCCAAGGACAACCCCGGCTTCATCGAGGTCCGCTGGAAGGGCAACGCCAAGACCTACTTCGGCGAGCAGGAGCGGTTCGACGAGAACCTGCGCGGCAAGTGGTGGCGCACCGGTGACGTCGGCTACTTCACCAAGCTCGGCTGCCTGCACATGCTCGACCGCGAGGTGGACATGATCCCGGGCGTGCAGAGCAGCCTGGAGGTCGAGGACGTCCTGCTGGGCAGGATCAGCGAGCTGAACGAGCTGGTCGTGGTCACCGGCCCGAAGGGCGAGGCGATCCCGGTGGTGTGCACCCACGACGACCGGCCGCTGGACCGCGACCGCTGGCGCGCGGCCGCCGCCGACTTCCCGCGGCTGGCCGACCCGATCCAGATCCCACTGGCCGAGCTGCCCCGCACCGCCACGATGAAGGTCCAGCGGATCGAGCTGTCCCGCCGGCTGCAGGACCAGCTGGGGCACCGCGCGTGACCCGGCCGAACTACGCGACACACGACCAACCGAGGAGATCGGCGCGATGACACCGGACGCAACGCTGGCGCGACTTCGTGACTACATGGTGGGACCCGCGCGGTTCATGAACCTGCTGTCCTGCTTCGAGCTCGGCATCGTCGACGCGCTGCGGGAGCAGCCGGGCCGGACCGCCGTCGACCTCGGCAAGGCCGTCGGCGCCAAGCCGGACGCGGTGGAGCAGCTGCTGCACCTGCCGGTCAAGGAGGGCTTCATCGCCTACGACGGCGAGTCCGGCGGCTACACCCTCGACGCGCTCGCCGACGTGCCCGTGCCCGACCTCAAACGGGCGCTCGCGTACATGAACCTGATCAAGGTCGTGGCGTTGCGGCAGCTGTACTACCTGACCGACAGCGTGCGGACCGGCACGGTCGTGGGCCTCAAGGAGCTGTACGGCTACGAGGGCACCCTGTACGGCGCCGTGGAACAGCACCGGGACCTGCGCGACGCGTGGTCGACGCTGATGGACAAGGTGACCGAGCGCATCGACCCGTGGTTCTTCGACAGCGTCGACATCCCGGCCGGTGCGCGGGTGCTGGACCTCGCCGGGAACACCGGGCTCGGCGCGATCCACACCTACCGGCACAAGGCGTCGCCGGGGCTGCACGTGACCACGTTCGACCTGCCCGAGAAGGAGCAGGAGTGCCTGGAGAACTTCCGGGCCAACGGCGTGGCCGAGCACTGCTCGTTCATCGGCGGCAACGTCTTCGAGAGCATCCCGCGGGGCTACGACGTGGTGCTGATCAAGCACTTCCTGGACATGTTCGACCAGGACGACGTGTTCCGCATCCTCGACGGCGTGCACCGGTCGCTCAACGACGGCGGGCAGGTCCACGTGATGGTGCCGGTCTACCCCGAGGACATCACGGACACCGACAACTACAACGTGGACTTCTTCCCCGCGTTCTTCCTCGGCGCCACGATGGGCCAGGGCGGGCCGCAGAAGCTGTCGACCTACCGGCGCTGGCTGGAGGAGCGCGGGTTCACCGTCACGCAGGCGATCGCCAAGGACCCGGCGGAGATCCCGAAGGACGTCATCCCCGTACCGGGCATCCTGTCCGCGACGAAGAACCCCTGAGCCGAACGCCGAACGCGGCCGTCCCCCGGTGGGACGGCCGCGTTCGGCGTTGTCGGGTTTATCGGGCGAAGATCAGGGTGGCGGGCGACCCGGTGGGCTGGAACGTGATGTCCTCGAAGCCCGCCTTGGTGAGCCACGCCTCGTAGTCCGCCCGCCGCCAGGTGCCGCCCTGCTTGCTCTTGAGCAGCATTTCGGAGGCGAACAGCAGGGCGAACGGCGGGCCACTCCGGTCGTCGTCGACCACGTAGTCGTTGACGACCAGCGTGCCGCCGGGCTTGAGGGCGTCCCGCAGCCTGGTGAAGGTCGCGGTGTTGTCCTCCGGGCCTTCCTGGTGCGCGATGTGGGAGTACACCGCGATGTCGTACTCGGCGAGGCCGAAGTCGGTGGTGTGCAGGTCGCCGTCGACGCAGGTGAACCGGTCCGCCACGCCCTTCTCGGCGAGCAGTCGGCGGGCGATCGCGTTGATCGGGCCCCAGTCGAGCTGGGTCGAGCGCGCGGCCGGGTTGAGCGCGAGCCAGCTCGCCGAGTAGACGCCCGACCCGCCGCCCACGTCCAGGATCGAGATCTCGCCGCGGTCGGCCAGCCCGAGCACCTCGGCGGCGATCTTCGCCACCGGGACGGACTGCGCGGCGATGGCGGTGACCACCCTCTCCCAGTGCGGGTTGTCGGCCACCTCGACCGTCGCGTCGGTCACCGGTCCACCGGCCCGCACCACGTCGGGCAGGGCCGTCAGGGCACCCATGTGGCCCAGCTTGAGCTTGGCGAACTCGCTCAGCGAGGCGGGCCGCCCCTCGACCAGGAACGCGGCCGCTTCAGGGGTGTTGCGGTACCGCCCGCCGCTCAGGTCCACCAATCCGAGGCTGACCAGGCCATCGAGCAGGGTTCGCGCGCCCCGCTCGGAGATCCCGGCCGCGGCGGCCAGTCGGTCCGCGGTGTCGGTGCCCGCGTCGAGGTGGGTGAACAGCGAGTGGCTCGCCGCCGCGCCGAGGATGCCGGTGGCCCAGTAGCCGTTGATGAGCTGCAATATCCGATCCGGCGTCGGTTGGGTGTCGTCCATGCCGCCTTCCTGGGTCCGGTGGGGCCGTGCGCCCGTACCGTCGCTCATCGGGCTTGCCACCGGCTTGGGGTCGACTTGGCGCACGGGATGACGGCGGCGCCCCGGGGGCGGTTCGGGCGGTGGAGGTGGTGCCGTGTGGGCAGCACCTCGCGGCGGCGACCCGGGTGGGTCGCCGCCGCGAGGTGCGGAGGCTCAGGCGGCGCGGCCGGCCTTCAGTGCCGCGGCCGTCTCGGCGACCCGGCGGGCCTGGTAGGCCACCGCCTGCAGGGCCACGTCGTTGGGCGCCTCGGCGCCGCCGACGTGGGACGCGCCGTAGGGGTTGCCCGACTGGAACTGGATCGGGTCGGTGTAGCCGGGGGGCACGATGATGCCGCCCCAGTGGTAGAAGGTGTTCGACAGCGCCAACAGGGTGGACTCCTGACCGCCGTGGGCGGTGTTGGAGGCGGTGAACGCCGAGTACACCTTGTTCGCGAGCTTGCCCGCGAACCACAGCGGACCGGTCGTGTCGATGAACGCCCGGAGCTGGCTGCTGGGGTTGCCGAACCGGGTCGGGGTGCCGAGCAGCACCGCGTCGGCCCAGTCGAGGTCGTCGTGCTGCGCCTGGACGACGTCCGCGGTGTCCTGCACGTGCTGCGCCCACGCCGGGTTGGCGGCGATCGCCTGCTCAGGGGCCGTCTCGGCCACCCTGCGGAGTCGCACCCGGGCGCCGGCCTTCTCCGCGCCCTCGGCCGCTGCCTGCGCCAAGGCGTGTACGGTGCCGGTGGCGCTGTAGTAGATGATGGCGACGTTCACGGAATCCATGATCGGTTTTCGTCCTTCACGGGTTGATCGTGTGGGCGGTGCCGGAGGGTGCGGCCGGCCGAGCGGGAGGGACTTCCGACCCCGGGGCACGACCGGTCTCCACCAGTACGACGACGCGATCCCCCGTAGTGTGAGGTGACGCGGCTCACTCCAGTACGTTGCCTCGTCGTCCAGGCGGAGGCGCGAGGCGAGGGGGTTCGACATGAGCACGCGGGCCGAGCACGGTGACGGCACGACCGACCCGGGCCTGAGCGCGATCATGAGCGAGCGCCGCCTGCTGATCAACCTCGCGTACCGGCTCCTGGGCTCGCTGGCCGACGCCGAGGACGTAGTGCAGGAGACCTACGCCCGCTGGTACGCCATGTCACCGTCGCAGCAGGACGCCATCGACTCCCCCGGCGCCTGGCTGACCAGGGTCGCCAGCCGGATCTGCCTGGACCAGCTCCGGTCGGCGCGGTCCCGCCGGGAGCGCTACGTCGGCGAGTGGATCCCGGAGCCGCTGCCCGACCACACCGAGTGGGTCGGCGGGCGGCCGGGCGGTGCCACCGTCGACCCGGCGGACCGCGTCACCCTGGACGAGTCGATCAACATGGCGCTGCTGGTGGTGCTGGAGTCGATGACGCCGGCGGAGCGGGTCGCGTTCATCCTCCACGACGTGTTCCGCTACCCGTTCACCGAAGTGGCCGAGATCGTCGGACGCACGCCCGCCGCCTGCCGCCAGCTCGCCACCTCCGCCCGGCGACGCGTGCGCGCGGCCCAGGCACCCGCCGGCGCGGCGGTCCGGCGTGCCGGCGTCGTCCGGGACTTCAAGCAGGCGTGGGAGGCCAAGGACATCGACGCCCTCATCGGCCTGCTCGACCCCGACGTCACGACGGTCGCCGACGGCGGCGGCCTGGCCAGCGCCGAACCACACCCCGTCGCGGGCGGCGAGCGGGTCGCGCGCTACTTCGCGGACCTCTTCGACCGGGTGCCCGGCCTGACGGTCCTGGAGCGCACGGTCAACGGCCAGCCCGGACTCGTCACGCAGCACGAGGGCGTCACCGTGACGGTGATGGCGTTCGACGTGGCGGGTGACCGGATCAAGCACATCTGGGCCGTGCGCAACCCCGAGAAGCTCCGCCCCTGGCCGGGAGCCGCCAAGCCGTCGCCAAGCCGCTGACCAGTCCGGGCCAAGTCCGGTGGCCGATGCTGCTGCCGCGCCCGAGGCGGTGCGCGGGTGCCACGGCCCGGTTCGGCGGCGGAGCGGTTGCCGGGCAGCCGTCGTGCCGGCAACCGTCGCGGGCCCTCCCGCACCCGCCGAGCGAGCGACGCCCGGCGCGGCGGTGGAGACGACAAACTCGAAGGATTGGTCGAATGACGCCTGAAGCCACGCTCGCCCGATTCCGCGACTACATGGTGGGACCCGCGCGGTTCATGAACCTGCTGTCCTGCTTCGAGCTCGGCCTGATCGACGCGCTTCGGGAGCAGCCCGGCCTGGACGCGGTGGCGCTCGGCAACGCCGTCGGCGCCAAGCCGGACGCCGTGGAACAGCTCCTGCACCTGCCGGTCAAGGAGGGTTTCGTCGCCTACGACGCGGCGACGGGCGGTTACTCCCTCGACGCCCTCGCCCGCCTGCCGGAGGCCGACCTCCAGCGGGTGCTCGTCTTCCTGGACCTGGTCAAGGTCACCATGCTCAGGCAGCTGTTCCACCTCACCGAGAGCGTGCGGGAGGGCACCGTCGTCGGCCTGAAGGAGTTCTACGGCTACGACGGGAACCTGTTCGGCGCCGTGGCCGAGCACAAGGACCTGCGCGAGTCGTGGGCGACGGCGATGGACGCCGGCACCGCCCGCGTCGACCCCTGGTTCTTCGACAACGTCGACATCCCGGTCGGCGCGCGCGTGCTCGACCTCGCCGGCAACACGGGTCTCGGCGCGATCAACACCTACCGGCTGAAGGCCTCCCCCGGGCTGCGCGTGACGACGTTCGACCTGCCGGAGAAGGAGCGGGAGTGCCTGGAGAACTTCCGCACCCACGGCGTGGCCGAGCACTGCTCGTTCCTCGGCGGTGACGTCTTCGAAGAGGTGCCGACGGGGTTCGACATCGTGCTGATCAGGCACTTCTTCACCCTGTTCGACAAGAGCGAGGTGCTCAGGATCCTGCGCAACGTCAACAAGTCGCTGGACGTCGGCGGGCAGGTGAACGTGCTGGTCCCGGTGTACCAGGACGACGTCCGCGAGCACGACTCCCGCTCGGTCGACTTCTACCCCGCGTTCTTCCTCGGCTGCGCGATGGGCCAGGGCGGGCCGCAGAAGCTGTCGACGTGGAGCGCCTGGCTGCAGGAGTGCGGGTTCGAGGTGACCAAGGTGACCGTCGAGGACCCGGCCGCCATCCCGGCGGACGCGCTGCCGCTGCAGGCCGTGCTGTCCGCGCGGAAAGCCGCCTGACCGTCCACTCGCTCCTCACATCCCGTCGGGCTGCTCCGTCGGAGATGTGCACACACCAGCACCTGTAGAGGAGCATCACCGTGGAAGCTCGCCTGGACCTCTTCGGCAACCCGGTTGCGGTCAAGGTCCTGAAGTACCTCACTTCGGCGCACAACGTGGTCGTGGGCACCAAGCTGCCGGCCACGACGGCGGAGTTGATGAGGCTGCGCGCCAGCCAGGTCAACGGCTGCGCGTTCTGCGTCGACATGCACACCAAGGAGGCCCTGCACGCCGGGGAGGACCCGGTGCGGCTCAGCCTGGTCGCGGCCTGGCGGGAGGCCACGGTGTTCACCGAGGCCGAGCGCGCCGCCCTGGAGCTGGCCGAGCAGGGCACCCGGATCGCCGACGCGGCCGGTGGTGTCCCGGACGAGGTTTGGGCCAACGCCGCCAAGCACTACGACGAGGAGCAGCTCGCCGCCATGGTGGCGCTCATCGCCATCATCAACGCCTTCAACCGCGTGAACGTCATCGCA
This sequence comes from Saccharothrix sp. CB00851, assembly GCF_001905065.1. Classification (NCBI taxonomy): domain Bacteria; kingdom Bacillati; phylum Actinomycetota; class Actinomycetes; order Pseudonocardiales; family Pseudonocardiaceae; genus Saccharothrix; species Saccharothrix sp. CB00851. The sequence goes on along the minus strand of NZ_LWLC01000010.1, from coordinate 126,671 downwards.
CAGCTGCCGCACGCCGGTGACTACGAGCCCGGCAAGGCACTCCTCTGAGGTGGGAACAATGAAGTTCGGTGTGTTCTCGATGAACTCCGACGAGGGCCTCGACCCCCTCGAACTCGCCCGTGAGGCCGAGGGGCTCGGGATCGAGTCGGTGTTCGTCCCCGACCACAGCCACGTGCCGGTGACCCGTTCGCTGCGGTTCGGCACGGGCAACGAGAAGACGGTCAACATCGCGGAGCGCAAGGACCTCAGCGACGGGTTCGAGGAAGCGGGCAGCGACATGCCCCGCGACTTCTACCGCAACCGCGAGCAGTTCGTGACGCTGACCGCGATGGCCGCGGTCACCTCGACGTTGCGCATCGGCACCGGCATCTGCCTGGTCGTGCAACGGGATCCCATCTGGCTGGCCAAGCAGGTCGCCACCCTGGACCAGCTGTCCAACGGGCGGTTGATCTTCGGTGTCGGCGTCGGCTCGCCGTGGAACCACGAGGAGATCCGCAACCACGGCACCGAGTACCGCACCCGGATGTCGCTGATGGCCGAGCGGATGGAGGCGATGCAGCGGATCTGGACCAACGACAAGGCCGAGTACCACGGCAAGTTCGTGGACTTCGACCCGATCTACTCGTGGCCGAAGCCGGCGCAGCGGCCGCGGCCGCCGGTGTTCCTCGGCGGTGACGGCCCCACCGTGCTCGACCGCGTGCTGGCGCTCGGTGACGGGTGGATGCCCGGTCACCACGCCGACGCGGGCCTGTTCAAGGCGCGGGTCACCGAATTGCGCGAACGTGCCGCCGCGGCCGGTCGCGGGCACATGGAGGTCACCGTCTTCCTCGCCCACCTCGACCGGCTGGACGACTACCAGGCGGCCGGTGTCGACCGCATCGTGGTCATGCTGCCGACCGGGTTGGAGCGGAAGTTCCTCAAGGAGGTAGCCGACACCATGAACGGCGCCTGACCGCACCGCTTCGGCCGCCCTGATCGAATCCAGGGCGGCCGGATCGGTCGAACCCGGAGCGGGGACTACCCCGGCACGCCCGTCGGGGCGAAGAACTCCTGCCGCGTCCGGGCGTCGTCACGCAGCGCGCCCAGTACCGGGGCCAGTCCACGAGCAGGTTGGCGAACTTGTCGAGCCCGAACAGCACCGGCGCCACCGTGAACACAGTGCGCAGCAGCAGGAACGCCTGGTAGGCCGGGTCGGATCGGACAGCCGGCGGTACTCCGGACACCTCGGTGGCCATGACTCCTCGCCGCACATCTCCGCCGTCGCGGCGCTGGACGAGCCGACCCGACGCCGGTTGTACGACTTCGTCGTGCGCCGGCACGCGCCGGTGAGCCGCGACGAAGCCGCCGAGGCCGTGGGCGTGCCGCGCACCACGGTCGCGTTCCACCTCGACCGACTGGTCGCCGAAGGGCTGCTGGAGGTCGTCCACGAACGCCGCAGCGGCCGCACCGGTCCCGGCGCGGCCCTCGCCTGGGACACCCTGCCCCGTCCGCTCGACGCGGTCCTCGCCGCCGTGTGACGCCCGGCCCCGGTCACCGTTGCGGGCGCTCGCCGGTGTAGACGCCGATCGGGCGGAACCTCAGCCCCGGTTCGCGGTACTCCTCGATCGCGTGCGCGAGCCAGCCCGCGCAGCGCGCCAGCGCGAAGATCGCCTCGCCGGCGTCCGGGCGCAGGCCGAAGGTGTGCATCAGCGCCGCCAACGCCAGGTCGACGTTCGGGAACGTGCCGACGCCCGGGGTGACGGCGTCGACGGTGGCCATGACCTCCCGCGCGGCCTCGTGCCGGCGCAGTGCGGTGAACAGCGCCTCGGCCCGCGGATCGCGGCGCTGGTAGACCCGATGCCCGAAGCCGGGGACGCCGCCGGTGCGCTGCCGTTCGGCCAGGGCGCCGAACGGGTCGTCCGCGGCGTCACGCAGGAACCGGTACGCCAGGGTGCTCGCGACACCGTGGTACTGGCCGTCGACCGCGCCCAGACCGGCGGACACGACGGAATACGGGTGCGCGCGGGCGCTGGCGGCCACGCGCACGGCTACCGTGGACACGGCGAGGTCGTGGTCGGCGAGCAGGACGAGCGCCAGGTCGAGCAACGCGGGGTCGACGGGCCGGTCGCCGAGCTTGCCCGCCAGCCGCTGGGCGATGAGGTCGCCGTCGCCCGCCGTGCCGGGCAGGGCGTCGGCGAACACGCCGATGAGCCGACTGCCCACCCGGACGACTGCGCCCGGCGACAGGTCGAACCGCAGCGGGTCGGTGGCGCCCAGCACGGCGGCGGCGACCTTGAACCGGTCCGTCGTGCGCGCGGCGTCCGGCAAGGCGGTCAGGGCGGTGCGCACCGTGCGCACCAGGGCTTCGTCGGTGGGGAACGGCTCGCCGGCCGGTTCGCCGGTCCACAACAGCGAGGCGACCGACTCGAACGTGTGCGACGACGCGAGGTCGGTGGCGCGGTGGCCTCGATAGCGCAGCTCGTCGTCGTCGAGCAGGGTCAGTTCGGTGCGGATCCGCTCGACGGCCCCGGACGGTTGCCGTTCGTCGCGGCCGCGTGCCACGAACGCGTCGACCTCGGACTGCGCGAAGAAGCTCCCCCGCCGTCCCGGCAGGCGCACGCTGCGCAGCATGCCGCGGCTGGCGTAGGCGTAGACGGTCTGGGTCTTCACCCCGAGCCGCAGCGCCACCTCTGCGGTCGTCAGGTAACGCTCGTCACTCCCGGTCGGCACGACCTGCGGCTCCTCGGTCCAGGTTGACTGCATCAACGTTGACAATAGTTGATTGCCGAATCGACAGTGGAGCCGGTCGACAAGGAGGTTGTCATGGACGTACCGGCGGGCCTGCGCGATGTCGTGGTCACCACCACCGAACTGGGTGACGTGCGCGGCGGCGAGGGCTTCTACCACTACCGCGGCTACTCGGCGATCGAGCTGGCCCGGACCCGGACGGTGGAGGACGTGTGGTCGCTGTTCCTCGAAGGGCGGCTGCCCGACCCGGCCGAACGCGCCCGCTTCACCGAGGACGTCGCCGCCCTGCGGCACCTGCCGGACGAGGTGCGCGAGGTGCTGCCCGCCATCGCCCGCGCCGGGGACCGGTTCACCCCGCTGGCCGGTCTGCGCACCGCCCTGTCGCTGCTCGCCGCCGCCCGCGGCCTGCCGCCGGTCTGGGACGCCACGCCCGCCCGCCGCCGTGCCGACGCGGTGCTGGTCAGCGCCGTCACGCCGACCATCCTCGCGGCGCTGCACCGGTTGCGCGCCGGGCTGGAGCCTCTGGAGCCGCGCCCGGACCTGTCCGCGGCGGCGAACTGGCTCTACCTGATCACCGGCGAAGTGCCCGACGAGGCGCGGGTCGCCGCCGTCCAGAGCTACCTCGTCGCCACCGTCGACCACGGGTTCAACGCCTCGACCTTCACCGCGCGGGTCGTCACGTCCACCGGTTCCGACGTCGTCTCCGCCGTCGCCGCCGCCATCGGCGCGTTCGTCGGCCCGCTGCACGGCGGCGCGCCGGATCGCGCGCTGGACGGTGTGGACGAGATCGGCTCACCCGACCGCGTCGACGCGTGGGTGCGGGACAAGGTGCGGTCCGGCGACCGGATCATGGGCTTCGGGCACGCCGTGTACCGCACCGAGGACCCGCGCGCCCGGATGCTGCGCGACATCGCGCTCGACCTCGGCCGCCGGGGTTTCCGCCCGGAACTGGCCGAGTTCGCCACCACCGTCGAACGGCGCGTGGTCGAGGTGCTCGCCGAGCTGAAGCCGGGTCGCGAGCTGTACGCCAACGTGGAGTTCTACGCCGGTGTCGTGATGGAGCAGTGCGGCATCCCCAGGTCGATGTTCACGCCCACGTTCACCGTCGGCCGGGTCATCGGCTGGTCGGCCAACGTGCTGGAGCAGGCGGCGGGCGGCAAGGTCATCCGTCCGGCGGCCCGCTACGTCGGCCCGCCCGCACCGCGACCGCTGCCCGAGCAGGCCCACCGGTAGGTCCCGCCCGACGGGCGGTCACCAGGCGAGGTGGTGGAAACCGGCCGCCTCCGCCGTCAGCGCGTCCACGCACGCCCTGATCGCACCGCGGTCGTCGTCCTCGGCGCGGTTGATCGCGTAGATGGTGCGGTTCAGGGCGGGGCGGGTGGTCACGAACCGCACCCCCTCGGGCACCGCGTCACGACCCAGGCGCGGGACGGCGGCCACGCCCACGTTGCCCGCCACCAGCGCCAGCTGGGTCGGGTAGCTGCCCACGGTGCAGCTGATCCGCCCGGCCATGCCCTGCTGCCGCAGCACCCGCGCGAGCCAGGCGTGGCAGCTCGACCCCGCGCTCCAGGCGATCCACGGTATGTCGTCGACCTCGGCCAGGTCGACCACCTTGCGGTGCGCCAGCCGGTGGCTCGCGGGCAGGGCGAGGTCGGCCACGTCGGACAGCAGCGTGGTGCACGAGGTCGACGGCGGCACGGTGGTGGGGCGGTGTTCCCAGCTCTCCAGGATCGCCACGTCCAGCCTGCCGTCGACCACCAGCGGCATGGTCTCCTCGGCTTCGCCCTCGTGCAGGGTCACCTCCAGGCCGGGGTGCTGGGCGCGCAACGTCGCCAGCACGGGTGGCAGGAGGGCGTGCACGGTGGTGGGGATGGCGCCGATGCGCAGCGGGCCGGTGATGTCGTCGCGCAGCAGCTCCAGGTCCGTCCGCGCCTTCTCGACCTGCGCCAGGATGGCCGCCGCGTGGCCCGCCAGCACGTGCCCGGCGGTGGTGAGGCGGACGGTGCGGCCGTGCGGTTCGAGCAGCCGCTGCCCGGCTTCGCGTTCCAGCTTCGCCAGCTGCTGGGACACGCCGGACGGGGTCACGTGCAGCGCCGTCGCCGCCGCCGCGACCGTCCCGTGGGTCGCCACGGCGTGCAGGGCCCGCATCCGCTCCAGACTGAACACGGTAGAGATGCTACCGAGTTCCGCTCACGACAATTCGCTTGTCCTTGACGGTGGGGCACCGCAGGGTGGACCTGTGACCACGACCGAAGCCCGTCCCGCGACCGTGACGCCGCCGCCCACGAAGGTGAACCCGGTGCTGTTGGCGCTCGCGGGCAGCTTCTGCATCGCGTTGTCGTCGGTCTTCATCAAGGTGTCCGAGACCAGCGGCAGCACCAGCGCGTTCTGGCGGTGCCTGTTCTCGCTGCCGGTGCTGGCCGTCCTGGTGTGGCGGGAACGGCGGCGGGGCACGTCACGGCGGCGCGTGCTGCTGCCGTTGCTCGCGGGCGTGGGGCTCGGCGTGGACTTCGTGCTGTGGGGCGACGCCATCGCGCTGGTGGGTGCGGGTATCGCGACCGTGCTGCTGTCCGTGCAGGTGGTGATCGTGCCGGCGGTGGCGTACCTGGTGTTCCGGGAACGGCCCTCGAACCGGTTCGTGTTCGCCGCCCCGGTGCTGCTGGGCGGGATCGTGCTCGCGGGAGGTCTGGCGGGCACGCCCGCGTTCGGGCCGGATCCGGTGCTGGGCGCGGTGCTCGCGTTGGGCGCGGGCGTCGGTTTCGCGGCCTACCTGGTGCTGATGCGGCACAGCGCCGGCCCCGGTGCCCGGGACCACACCTTGTTCCTGGCCACGGTGTCGGCCGGGGTGGTGGCGGTGGCGATCGGCGTGCCCGCGGACCGGCTCGACCTGTCGCCGGGGTGGCCCGCGCTGGGCTGGCTCGTGGCGTTGGCGCTGATCGGCCAGATCGCGGGCTGGCTGCTGATCTCCACGGCGCTGCCCCGACTGTCGAGCGCCACCGGCGCGACGATGATGCTGCTGCAACCGGTGGGCGCGATCCTCATGGGTGTCGTGCTGCTGCACGAGCGGCCGAGCGTGCCGCAGCTGGCCGGGTGCCTGGTGGTGCTCGCCGTGGTCGCCTTCGTCAGCTCCGGTGGCCGCCGGTAGCCGTTCCCGTGCTCACCGCGCCCGACCCGCCAGTTCTTCCAGGCCTTGCCGGTCGAGCACGTCGAGGCGCTGCCCGTCCTGCGGGCCGGTGCGCTTGACCAGGCCCTTGCGTTCCAGGTGGCCCATCGTCTTGCGGAGCTTCTCGGTCGCCAGGGAACCCTTGCCCTTGGCCGCGAACTCCGTCTTCTCCTCGGCGGCCAGGGTGGGTCCGACCGCCTTCTTCCACGCGGTCAGCAGGGCGGCGCGCGGTACCGAGGTCTCGTCGCCCGCCGTGTCGAGGATGATCTCGGCCAGCACGCGCCCGAAGTCGTCCTGCTTCGCCGCGTGGCGCCCGACCAGCTCCTCCACGGACGTGCGCCCCTCGCCGTCGGCGGTGGCCGGCACGTCGAGCGTGGTCAGCCGCGCCCACAGTGCGCGGTCGGCCGGGCTCGGCTCGGCACCGGACGCCAGCACGGCGGCCCGGTGGGCGTCGATGGCCGTGCCCAGGGCGAGCACCAGGTCCGTCAGCTCGTCGCGGACGTCGTCACCGCGCAGCTTGCGGGCCGCGGCCGCGATCAGCCGGTGGTGTTCGCGCACCAACGTCTCGAAGTGGGCGGCCTTCGTGGCGCGGGTGGCGTCCTCGGCCGCGTCACGCTGGTACTCGGCCTGGCTGATCTCGCCGTCCAACGCCCGCGCGCGAGCCGTGGCGCGCTCGGCCGTGCGGTGCGTGCGGGCCACCGCGATCCGGTCGAGCATCGCCCGCAGCACCCGGTCGGTCTGCTCGACGCGGGCGTCGGAGGCCAGCAACCGCCAGGCCTCGGCGTCACGGCTGCGCAGCGCGGCGTTGATGTAGCGGTCGGCGGCTTGGTCGTCGTCGGACTCGTAGGGCAGTGTCACGGGTGGATCCTCGGTCGTGGGCGTGGGCAATCCCCGCGCGGACACGACAGGGCCGAAGGACAGGGTGCCCCACCGGCTCGGACGGCCGTGCACGGGGTGGCGCGCCGGGCTCACGCCACCCGGTTCCGTCCGATGTGGACGTGTTCTGGGTACCGGCAACCGTCCGAGGGGCACGCGTCGACCACTGAATTGGTTTCGAACGGCTCACGAATCGATCACCGCCGCTGCCCGCGACTCGTCGAGCTGGGAAAGTCCCGCGCCACGACCGGTCGGGGGAATCCCGTCGCGTGCGACCAGCGCACGCACCTCCACCGGTTGCCGGAAGGAACCCTGCGGTGAACCAGACCGACTCGTCCGTCGCCCTCATCCCCGCGCTCATCGCCCTGGCGGTCGGGATCTTCGTGATCGCCACCATGTGGAAGGTCTTCACGAAGGCGGGCAAGCCCGGGTGGGCGGCGATCGTCCCGTTCTACAACTTCTACGTGCAGCTCAAGATCGTGGGCCGTCCCGGCTGGTGGCTGATCCTGCTGCTGATCCCGTTCGTCAACATCGTCATCAGCCTGATCATCGCGATCGACCTGGCGAAGTCGTTCGGCAAGGGCAGCGGATTCGGCGTCGTCGGCCTCTGGCTGTTCGGCTTCATCGGCTACCCGATCCTCGCCTTCGGCAGCGCCACCTACCGGGGTCCCGCGGCCGCCTGAGGACGCGCACGACCGGGCGCCCGCCGAATCGCGGGGCGCCCGGTTGCCCACGCGTCCTCTCGGGAGGGTGGTTCGGGACCCGGTCAGGCGGGCCAGTCGAGCAGTTTCGCGCCGAGCACCGCGACCTGGAGCGACAGCGCCTGGGCGGGATCGTCCACGGAGTACCCGGTCAGTTCCGCGACGCGTTGCAGGCGATAGGTCACCGTGCGGACGCCCAGGTGCAGCTCACGTGCGCACGCCGCCGCCACGTGACCGTTGGCGAAGTAGGCCGACAGCGTCTCCAGCAACGGCTCCGGCCCGCCGCGCGCGGTGCGCAAGGGCTGGAGGACGACCGACACCAGGTCCTGCAAGGCGGCGCTGTCCCTGAGCAGCACCTGGTAGACCAGCAGGTCGACGGCTTTGTGGAGGCGTCCGCGCAGACCGAGCCGTTCGGCCAGGTCCAAGGCGGACCTGGCCTGCTCGAACGAGCGCACCACGCCGCCGGGACCGGAGTGCGCCCGGCCGAGGCCGACCCGCCAGGTGGTGTCCGGCCCCAGCGCCGCGGACACCTGGCGCATGAACTCGTCCGGCACGTCGGTCCGCGCGTCGGGTGCGACGCAGATCAGCAGGCCGTCCTTGGTGGTGACCAGCACGTCGCGGGAGTCCACGCGCAGGCCGAGCGACGTCTCGACCGCCCGGGCCACCTCACCGCCGTCGACCACCGGCCGCGTCGTGCGGACGGCCGCCACCACGTTGCTGCCGGCCAACCGGAGGCCGAACCGCTCCGCGCGTTCGGCCAGGTGCCCGAGGTTGCGCCCGTCGAGCAGGTCGTCGACGAACTCCCGGCGGAACGACTCCTCTTGGCGCACGGCCCAGCGCTGCGCCTCTCCGTACCCCTCGGCGATCGCCGTGACGGCCACGTCGGCCGCCTTGAACACCGCCTCGCCCGCGGCGCGGACCGCGTCGGCACCGGTCGCCTGCCGCACGCCGGACAACGACCGCCACGCCAGCCAGGTGGCGCTCAGGTGCAGGTCGATCACCCCGTGCAGGGAAACTCCGCGCTCCGCCGCCAGCGCACCGACCTCACGACGGGCCCGCAACTGGTCCGGCCGCAACGGCCGCCCCGTCGTGCTGACCTCGTCCAGTTCCTCGAGGTAGCCCTCGAGGAGGTCGCCGGGTACGCCGTGCGCGTCACGGCTGGCCATGTCCGCTACGTCCGCGAACGGGTTCACCCCGTGCTCGGGCGTGGAGGGCGCCCGCCTGGTTCGTGCCATGGACGTGAGTCTGACAACCGCCGCGGCGGACCCGATCGAGTGGCCACGGGATCCGGTCAGTCCTCGAACCGCAGCTTGGCCCACACGGTCGTGTTGGCCGCTGCCGACACGACACCCCACTGCTGGGTCAGGCCGTCCACGATCAGCAACCCACCACCGGGAGACCACCGCCCGCTGTGCCGTGGCGCGTGGTTGCGGACGCGGATCGTCAGCGTGTCGGTCCACTCGTCCATGGTGAGTTCCAGCACGTACGGCGGCTCGCCGTAGCGCCAGGCGTTGTCCAGCAGCTCACCGACGACCACACCGATCAGCAGGGCGTCGGGACCGGGCCACCCCTCGACCCGGTCGCGCAACCACGACTCGACCTCGGCCCGTGACGGGGCGTCGTGGTCGTCCATGACCAGGGCGACGGTGTCGTGGCCCGCGCTCACCGACGACCCTCCGGTGCGTCCGACCGGAGGGTCGCCGGGTCATCGGGTGGAAGCTCGAAGCACACGTCCCAGGATCGCGCGCGGAGGGCGCGGCGAACCTGACGATCGCCTTGCGGTTGCCGTCCGGGAGGCGGTGCGGGCGGTCACCGCCGTCCGCACCGCCGGCGGTCCGGGTCGGATCAGTGCGACACCTGCCAGTGGCTGTTCGCCGTCTGCAGCGTGAACGACAGCCCGTAGCAGCCGAAGTCGGTGCTGGACACGCTGCCCGGCGGCGTCACCGACGAGTTACCGGTGGTCAACGTCGTCCACGTGCCGTTGACCTTGATCTGGAGGTTGGCGGCGTGGAACTGGGTGCCGTAGGTCTCGGTGCAGTAGTAGCCCTCCCCGGTGGCCGGGTTGTACTCGGTGTAGACCTCGAACATGCTCCAGCCGCCGTGCGGGTCCACGAGCTTGCTCGTGTCGGCGCTGGTGAACAGCGCGTCCCAGGTGGAGGTCGTGTAGTTGTACAGGTAGGCGGTCCACGAGTTGGTCGTGGCGTCGGTCTGCACGTCGAGCACCGTGTACGCGGGCAGGCCCTGGAACGTCGTGGTGTAGGTGCTCAGGAAGGTGGCGTCGATCCAGGCCACCGCGGCGAAGCCGGGCGAGGCCGCGCACCAGTCCCACGCGCCGACGCCGTTGCCGCCCTGCCAGTAGAACGTGGTGACCTCGATGCACGTCTTGCCGCTCGGCACGAGCGTCGGCGCGTACACCACGTCGGGGTTGCCCGGCGGGATGCTGATGCCGGGGTTGATGGTGTGGGTCGCCTGCGCACCGTCAGAGACGACGGTCGGGAACGCGCCCCAGACGGTGTGCAGGGAACCGCTCCACGGCGGCAGCGTCACGGCGGCCTCCCGCTGCCGCTCGTGGTCGGCCTGGAACGCCTCGCCCCGCTTGAGGACCTGCTCGCTGAGCTTCCCGCCGGCCGCGGCTCTGGCCGCGTCACCGCGCAGCGCGGGCACGCGTTCGCCGCTGATCGGCGAGTCGGGCGTCGGCTGCGCGACCGGGGCCGACTGCTCCGCCGCGGAGGCCGACACGGGCACGGTGGGCACCAGGAGCGCGCCGGCGGCGAGCAGCGCGACGGCCGCCCGGCGCAACGGCGTACGACGTGACGGTGAGAGCGGTGATGACGGCACTGCGGTTTCCTTTCGACGAACGGATCGGCGCACCGCCACCGAAGAAGGACGCAAACGACACATGCCATGTCCCCCCAGGACGTTGCGCCTCCGCAGCCTGCCCGGTCGCGCGCGACCACGGCTATAGGGCGACCGGCCGACCGGGTCGCGTCCAACGCCACGACGCGAACTCGTCGCGTTCGGACGTCCGAACGCGCTGGTGCCGGACGGGTGAGCCTCCGGCACGCCCGGCACCGGCATGGAGGTCGACCGTTACCCGCATCCGGGCCGAACCACCCCGAATCGACGTTCGCGCGCGTGACGACCGAACGGGCACCTGCGGACTCGTGCGGATCTCGCCTCGCGCGCCTACGGGGTCCCGCCGGCGGACGGCTCGCCCACCCGGTCAGCCCGTTCGCCGTCCGGCGGCGATGATGGTGTCCAGGTTGGCGCGGGTGGCTTCCAGTTCGCGGATGGCCTCACCGATCCGGTCCCGGTGCTTGACGAGCTCGTCGACCAGTTCCGGGCAGCTGGGCAGCAGCAGGCCCTCGTCGTCCACCATGCAGGGCAGGGCCGCCACGATCTGCGCGAGGGTGAGGCCCGCCGCGAGCAGGACCCGGATCCGCCGCACGGCCGCCACGTCCGCGTCGCCGTACACGCGATAGCCGCTCGGCCGCCGTTGCGGGCGCAGCAAGCCTTGTTCCTCGTAGTACCGCAGCGCGCGCTCGCTGACGCCGGTCCGTCGCGACAGTTCCCCGATGCGCATCCCGACTCCAGGCTTGACTCTGACGTCAACGTCAAGGTTTAGCTTAGCCGGCATGACACCCGTAACCGTCCTCGGACTGGGCCCGATGGGCCGGGCGCTGGCGACCGCGTTCGCCGCCGCCGGCCACCCCACCACCGTGTGGAACCGCACTCCGGGCAAGGGGGACGACCTCGACGCCACCATCGCCGACACCGCCGCCGGCGCGATCGCCGCGAGCCCGCTGACCGTCGTGTGCGTGCTGAACCACGAGGCCGTTCGATCGGTTCTCGACGCCGACGCGCTGAAGGGCCGCGCCTTGGTCAACCTCACCGGCGGCTCGCCGCAACAGGCCCGCGAGATGGCCGCGTGGGCGGCCGGGCACGGCATCGACTACCTCGACGGCGTGCTCCTGAACGGGATCGTGGGCGGGCCGGAGGCGGCACTGCTGTTCAGCGGACCTGCCGATGTCTACGAGGCGCACCGGGCCACGCTGGCCGCGCTCGGCGAGAACGGGACGTACCTGGGCGAGGACCCGGGGCGCGCGGCCGGGTTCAACGTGTCCCTGCTCGACCTGTTCTGGACGTCGATGTTCGGCGTGGTCCACGCGTTCCGCTTGGGTGGCGCGGAGAACATCGCCGCGACGGACTTCGCCGGTTACGCGAAGGCGATGGCCGGCCTGCTCCCCGAGCTGATCGACGTGGTCGCCGAGCACATCACCGCGGACCAGTTCCCCGGCGACGCCTCCACGATCACCTCGGCGGCGGCGATCCTGGACGACGTCATCGCGTCTGTGCGGTCAAACGGCCTGGACGACGGCGTGCTCGGCGCCGTGCGGGCCGCCGTGCGACGGGCGATCGACGCCGGGCACGGGTCGGCTGGATTCTCCCGGCTCGCTGTGCCCTAGGTTCGGAAGATCAAAAGCTTGAAAGATCAAGAGCATGTCCTCGCCGGACGGGCAGATCAGCAGGATGACATCCCCCGGTCCCGTCTCGGTCTTGTTGGGTTGGGAACTCCGGTTGGGTTGGTGGTCCCGGACTCCGTGTCATCCCACCGACCTCCCTCCGGATTACCACACGTGTCAAGGGCGGCGCGATGCTCCAGTGAAGTAGCGGGCAAAGGTGGACGCGCCGCCCTTGACACGCGCGGTAAGGCTGCGCCAGGTCGGCGGGATGACACGAAGCCCTCCTATGAGGGAGAAAAAGAACGCCGCCAGTGGCACGTGCGGGGGTCGCCGACGAGCGCAGGGACGAACGGGCCCGGGGCGGGTGCGGCCGGGATGCCCTCGCTTCTCATTGGGAGGGGTTCGTGTCATCCCGCCGACCTGGCGTAGCCCTACCGCACGGGTCAAGAGGGCGTCGTGCAAGCGCTGCCTGATACTCCAACTTCGGGCGCCCTCTTGACGCGTGTGGTAGCCCGGAGGGAGGTCGGTGGGATGACACGTACCCCGGGACCACCAACCCAACGGGCGTTCCCAACGGGACAAGAGGGAGACGTGACCGGGGGATGTCATCCTGCTGATCTGCCCGTCCGGCGAGGACATGCTTTTCAAGGCTTTCAAGGCCTTCAAGGCCTCAAGCAAGCGACAGGTGCCAGAAGCCGGCGTAACGGCCACCACGACGGAGCAGTTCGTCGTGCGTGCCCTCCTCCACGACGCGACCACCGTCCAGGAACACGACCCGATCGGCACGCTGCACGGTCCGCAGCCGGTGCGCCACCAGCACCACCGTCCGGCCGGCCATCAGCCGTTCGACACCTTCGTGAACGGCCGTCTCGTTCACCGGGTCGAGAGCGGAGGTCACCTCGTCCAGCAGCACCACGGGAGCGTCCTTCAGCAGCGCCCGCGCGATCGAGACGCGTTGGCGCTCACCGCCGGAGAGCAGCGCGCCACCCTCACCGACGTTGGTCGCCCACCCGCCGGGTAGTCGTTCGACCACCTCGTCCAACCGTGCCGCCGCCGCAGCCGCCCGAACCTCGGCCGCGCTCGCGTCGGGACGACCCAGTCGCACGTTGTCCTCGATCGTGCCGTCGAAAAGGTAGACGTCCTGGAACACGAAGGCGATCCTCGACATCACCCCCTCGCTGCCCACGTCACGCACGTCCACCCCGCCCATGCGCACCGCACCCGCGTCCACGTCGTAGAACCGCGCGAGCAGCCGCAGCACGGTGCTCTTGCCCGCACCCGACGGCCCGACGATGGCGACGCGCTGACCCTGCGGCACGGACAGCGACACGTTGTCGATCACCGTCCGGTCGCCGTGCCGGAAGGTGACGGAGTCGAGTTCCAGGCCATGGTGCCCGGGCCGGACCGGTTCGCGCGGTTCGGGCAGCGGCTCGGTGCGCAGCACCGCGTCAAGCCGCCCCAGCTCGAACCGCGCGCCGCGGAGCTTGCCTCCGAGGTCCGACAGCGACAGCAGCGGATCCGCGCAGCGGGCCGCCAGCACCAAGACCGCCAACACCTCCGCCACACCGATGTGCCCGCCGAGCGCGAGGTAGGCACCCAACCCGAGCACCACGGTGAACATCACCTGCACCGCGAGCGTCAAACCCACCACACCGGGCAGGGCCGACAACACAGTGCGGCGCGACGCGCGCTCCACCTCCCTCAGTGCGTCATCGAGCAACCGAAACCGTTCGCTGGTCCGCCCACCCGCCCGCAGCACCGGCTGGGCCTGCACGTACTCGATGACCCGCCCGGCCGCCTCGTGGTCACGTTCGGCGCGCTCGCTGTCGGCGGCGGCCGTCGAACGACCCGTCCACACCTGGATCACCGCCACGACCGGCGCGGCGGCGAGTGCCGCGAGCCCGAGCCGCCAGTCGAACGCGAGCATCACGGCAACGATCGTCAACGGCGTCACGCACGCCGAGATGAACGGCGCCAACAGGTGCGCGATCACGCCCATCGCCTGCAGCACACCCTGACCGGCCAGGACGGACACCTCACCGACCCGGCCACCGCCGAACCACCCGATGGGCAGGCGGGCCAGGTGGTCGCCGAGCCGGTGGTACATACCGCGCAGCAACGTGGTCCCGGCCCGGAACCCGGACAGGTCGCTCACGTACCGCAGCACCGCGTACCCGGCGACGGCGATCCCGAACGCGATCACCGGGGGCCAGGCGTCCCCGGGCGTGCCACCGAACAACGCCCTGAGCACCGGCACGAGCAGTGCGTAGGACAGACCTTCGGCTATCGCGGTCGCCGTCATCAAGGCCACGGTGCGACGCACCGGCTTGGCGTACTCGTACCCGAGCACGCGCAGCAACGTCCGGATCATCGGTCCTCAACTCCTCGCCCAACACCACCACCGGCCGTCGCCGACCACCGGAACGCGGCGAACTTCCCTTCCCGCGCCGGCAGTTCCGCGGGCCGACCCTGCTCGACGATCACCCCGTCCTCCAGCACGGCGACGGTGTCCGCGTCGGCGATCGTCTCCCAGCGGTGGGCGATGACCAGGATCGTGCGATCGGCCACCGTCGTCAGCGCCCGGCGCACCGCCTGCTCGGTCAACGGGTCGGCGAACGCGGTCGCCTCGTCCAGCACCAGGACGGGTGCGGCGGCGAGCAGCGCACGGGCGATCGAGATCCGCTGCGCCTCGCCGCCCGACAGCCCGGCTTCCTCGCCGAGCACCGTGTCGTACCCGCGTGGCAGTTCGAGGATCCGGTCGTGGACGTTCGCCAGCCGGGCGGCGCGGACCACGTCGTCGTGATCGGCGTGCGGCACGGCGAGCGCGATGTTGTCCGCGACCGACGCGCGCAGCAGGGTGGTGTCCTGGAAGACGAACGACACCATCCGGTGCAGCTGACGGCTGCCGAGGTCGCGCAGGTCGACACCACCCAACAGCACCGCGCCATCGGACGGGTCGAAGAACCGCGGCAGCAGCCGGACCAGCGTGGACTTGCCGCCGCCCGACGGGCCGACGATCGCGGTGACCGTGCCCGGTTCGAGCACCAGGTCGATCCCGCGCAGCACCTCGTGACCGGGTTCGTAGCCGAACCGGACGCCACGCAGTTCCACCCGGTGCCCCTGCGGCGCGACGGGGTTCACGGGCTCGGGTAGCGATGGCACGGCGAGCACGTCCCGGATCCGGCCGACCGCGCGCCGGGCGGCCTGCACGTCGTCGAAACCGTGGCCCAGTGCCGCCACGGGAGCCGTGAGGCCGAGCCCGAGGAGCAGGAACGGCAGCAGGTCGGCCGGCGCCAAGCCGCCGGACGTGATCAGGACCGTGCCGCCGACCAGCACGACCAGCAGCACGAACGGCGGCGACAACGCCAACTGCATCCCGGCGGCGATCACGGACATCCCGCGCACCCACCGGTAGAACGTGCCGACGAAGTCCTCCACGGCCGTGCGGAACCGGCGGTGGGCGCGCCGCGACCCGCCGAACGCCTTCACCACCGAGATGCCCTGCACGAACTCGACCACCGAGCTGGAGATCCGCCCCATGGCCGCGTCGAGTTCCCGCTGCTCGCGCAGCCGGGTCGGCGTCATCATCAGCGGCACCAGCGCCACGGCCAGCACCACCGGGATCAACGTGATCAGCGTGAGCCGCCAGTCGACCCCGAACAGATAGACCAGCGACACCAACGGCACCACGAACGCGGCGACCAGCTCACCGGGCGTGTGCGCGATGAACGGGTGCACCGCGCTCACGTCCTCGCCCACCACCTTCGCCAGCTCACCGGTCCGGCGCCGGGACAACCAGCCGATCGGCACCCGCCCCAGCCGGTCGGCCAGCGCCCGCCGCAGCGACAGCTGCACCCGGCCGTCGAGCACGTGCCCGATCCCGGCCGACGCGCCGGTGCACAGCAGCCGGACGAACAGCCCGACCGCGCCCGCCGCCACGACGAACCGCACGTGACCGTGGTCGACCGGGCCGGGCGACAGCAGCGCGCGCCCCAGCTCGACCACCGCCAGCAACGGCGCCAGACCCGCGACCGCGCCGATCACCTGGAGGACCGCGACGGCCGCAAAGCCGCCGACGAACGGCCGCAGCAGGCGTGCCGGACCCGGTTGTGGCGGCCGCTCCGGCGCGGACTCCCCCGCCCCCACGAGCTCAGCGGCGGTCATCGTGCTCCTTCGTCACCACATCACCGGCCACTGGGACGACGCGGTCTCGGAGGAACCCGGCGATCTCCGCCCGCGCGACCTTCGCCTGCGGCACCACACCCGGCATGCTGAGGAACCCGTGCGGCGCGCCGCGGTGCTCGGTGAGCCGCGCGGACGTCCCGGACTCGCGCAGCCGTTCGGCGTAACGGCGGCCCTGATCGGCGACCGGGTCCAAGGTCGGCACCACCACGAGCGCCGGCGCGACACCGCTCGCGTCGTCGGCGTGCAGCGGGGAAAGCGCGCGGGGGTCCGTGCCGGGCGGCACGGCCAACCGGTGGAACAGCCGCATCTGCTCGGCGGTCAAGGTCGGGCTGTGCGCGTGCCGCTTCATCGAGGCGTGGTCGAACGCCTCCTCCGTCAGGTCGGTGACGGGGTTGACCAGCACCTGCGCCCGCACGGGCAGTCCGGCGTCCCGGGCGCGGAGCGCGGCCAGCGCGACGATCAACCCGCCGGTGCTCTCGCCGAACACCGCGATCCGCGTCGGGTCGACGCGCCAGTCCGCCGCGTGCCGCACGAGGTGCCGCAGCACGTCCCAGCCGTCGTCCACGCCCGCGCGCAGTGGCGTGTCCGGAGCCATGAGGCGGTGCTCGACCGAGACGACGACCGCGGGCAGTCGTGCGGCGAGGTGGCTGTTCACCCAGTCGGATTGCGCCGCTGTGCCCACGAAACCGCCGCCGTGCACGTGCAGCACGAGCGGCAGGTCACCGCTGCGCTGTGTCGGCCGGTACACCCGGATCGGGAGCACGCGATCGGGCAACGCGACCTCACTCCACCGGATCTCCGCGCCGCCGTCCGGGAACCCGGTGACGACCCGGAGCAGCCGGGACGACCGCTTGCGGTTCTCCGCGTCGCGGAAGGCGGCCAGCTCCTCGGTCGTCATCGTCGACCAGTCCGGTTGCCTGCGCAGCGCGCCCAGCAGCCGGACGCCCAGCGGCGGGCGTTCCACGTCGTCCATGTCCCCCTCCTCGACCACCACAATTTCGCTACCAGTGGTAGCGATACCGATAGTAGCGCAACTCGCTATCGTGGAACCATGACCCGGGAGACCACCTCCGCCAAACCACCCGGCCGCCCTCGCGCCGGTATCGACGCCGTGGTCTTCGCCGCGACGCTGAAGACCGTCCACAAGCTGGGTTACGCGGGCGCGACGATGGACCGCATCGCCGCGGCGGCGGGTGTCGCGAAGACGACGATCTACCGCCGCTGGCCGTCGAAGGGCGCGCTGATCACGGACTGCCTGGTCGACACGTTCGGCCCGCTGCCCCCGATGCCGGGCAGTCGGGCCGAGTACCTCGCCGCGGCCATCGACCTGGCCGCCACCAAGATCAGCGAGCCGGGGGTGGGCGCGGCGTTCGCGGGCGTCTTCGTCGACGCCGTCAGCGACGCGGGCCTGCGCGAGATCCTGTCCACCCGGTTGCAGGCGCCGTACCTGCGTGCGCTGCAGGACGCGCTCGGCGAGCCCGAGGACCGCATCCTGCTGTTCGTCGACATCACCGTCGGCACCCTGCTGCACCGGATGGGCATGACCGGCGCGCCGATGGTCGAGGCCGACGTCGCCGCGCTGACCGAGATGATCCTGCGGCACTTCGCCGAGCGGGCCTAGCCGTGGCCGGACGTCCCGACTCCGTCGACTGGTTCAAGGTGCCGGGCTACCCGGGCTTCTACGAGCCCGGCGTGATCGAGCCCGGCCTGCGCGGGCTCGCCGAGGCGACCAACCTGATGGCGGCGGCACGGGCGACCACGAGCCTCGACCAGGCAGGCCTCGTCCACGGTCACAGCGGCGCCGCCATGCCCGCCGCCGCCTTCGCCGCGCCGTTCCTGCTCGACGTGCTGGAGCACGGCCACGACGCGGCGAAGGTGGGCGCGTGCGGCCTGCTGGAGGATTCGATGCGGTACGACCCGCTCCCCGGCTACACCCGGGTCCCCGCCGCCTTCGGCCCGGCCGTGCCCATCTGCTGCGCCGTGGCGCACCACGTCCACTCCCGGCGCGACGTCGTCGTGGCTTTGGGTCCGCGCTTCCGCGACCTGCTCGTCGAGGCGGCCCCGCACTGGTCGTTCGAGGTCGGCGAGACGGCCGACGACGGTGGCGACACGATCGCCTTCGGCACGCTGCGCGGCAAGCTCCCGGTGGGCAGGCACGAGGCCGAGTGCCACAGCCCGGCAGGGCGCGCGGTGCTCGGCGACGTGCGCTTGGAGCTCCCGGCGGATCCCGATGGGTCGGAGGTCTGCGTGCGGCTGTTCGGAGTCGAACCCGGTGCCCTGCCCGCGCGGGCGGTGCTGCTGCCCGCCGAGTGCGGTCGGCGGGTGCACTGACGGCGGGTGAGGTGACCGCGCGATGACCACGATCACGCTGGCCGTCCGGGGCTCGACCACGATGCTGCGCCGCCAGTTGCGGCACATGTCCCGCGCCTGGTCCACCACGCTGACGCTGCTCCGCCGTGCCGATCGTGGTCCTGCTGCCGTTCGTCCACGTGCTCGCCGGCACGCTCGGCGACGGCGACGGCGACGGCGGGCCGGGCGGGCGCGGCGCCTACGTCGACTACGTCACGCCCGGCATCCTGCTCGTCACCATCACCATCACCATCACCGTCCAGGGAACCGCGATCCCGGTGGCGCTCGACATGACGCAGGGCATCATCGCCCGGTTCCGGACCACAGCGATCGCGCGGGTGTCGGTCCTGACCGGACACGTGCTCGACAGCGACGCCTCGATCCGCTCAGGTGTCCTCAGTGGACGGTTGCGCCGTTCACGCGCAGCCTGCGGTACCCTGATCCTGAACGCCACCACCCCCGCGATCCCGCGCACCGAGACCACCCAACCGCCAGGGGCGGCTGGATTCACCCGGTCGAGCGATCAGGTCCGGCAACTTTTCTGCCGACGATTTCGTTGCCGGGAAAGAAGGAGGCGGCGCCGCGGCCCAAGGCGAGCCGCGGCCAGGAGTCCGTGTCACGCAACAGCTGCCGGTCGTGAGTGGCGATCACGACCGCCGCCGGGGTGGCGCCGAGCGCTTCGGTCAGCTCGTCCACGAGCGCGGCCGACAGGTGGTTGGTCGGCTCGTCCAGCAGCAGCACGTGCGGCCGGCCGGCCAGCACCAGGGCCAGGTCCAGCCGCCTGCGGGCGCCGACCGACAACTCGGCCACCGGCCGGTGCCGGTCGTAGGCGTCGAGCAGGCCCAACGCGCCCAGGCCCGGCCCCGGCTCACCCGACCGGGCGAGCTGTTCGTCGTACAGCTCCACCGCCGTGCGCCGGCCCGACGGGTCGGACTCCTGACCCAGCCGACCGACGCGCACCGACCGGGCGTGAGTGACCACGCCCGTGCTCGGCTCCAGGTCGCCCGCCAGCACGGCCATCAGCGTCGACTTGCCCGCCCCGTTGGGCCCGGTGACCACCAGCCGGTCCCCGGAGTCCAGCGCCAGGTCGACCGGGCGCGCGAGCCTCGCGGTCACGGTCACCCCGTCGGCGCGCAGCAGGGTCGCGCCGCCGTGCTCGGGCAGGTCCGGCATGGCGAACCGGGTCGGTGGCGGCGGGACCGCGACCACGTGCGCGGCCAGGTCCTCCTGCCGTCGGTGCACGGCCCGGACCAGGCCGGGCGCGCGGGTGGCCCGCGTGTGCTTGCCGTGCCCCTTGGCGGGCCGCCAGTTGTCGCGCAGCCGGTTCTGCGCCGCGGACAGGTCGTCGGCCAGGCGCTGCCGCTCGGCGACCTGTTCGTCGTGCAAGGCCTCCCAGCGGGCACGTTCGGCCCGGCGTCCTTCGACGTAGGCGTGGTAGCCGCCGCCGTACACCCGTGGCCGGCCGTCGCTGGACGGGTCGAGGTCGACCACCGTGGTGGCGACGTCGGCGAGCAGCGCCCGGTCGTGGCTGACCAGCACCACCACGCCGGGGTGGGCGCGCAGCCGCTCGGTCAGGTGGTCGAGCCCGCCCGCGTCGAGGTGATTGGTCGGCTCGTCCAGCAGCAGCACGGCGTGCCCGGCGCCGAGCAGGCACGCCAGCCGCACCCGGTGCCGCTGGCCGACCGACAGGGTGCCGAGCGGGCGGGTGCGGTCGTGCTCGGCGTTCAGCGCGGCCAGCGAGACCTCGACGCGCCGGTCGGCGTCCCACGCGTCGAGCGCTTCGGCTTCCGCGAGTGCGGTGGCGTAGGCGTCGTCCGCGCCGGGACGGCCGTCGGCGAGCGCGACGGTGGCTTCCTCCAAGCGGGCCAGCGCGGCACGCACGGCGGACAGTTCGAGGTCGATCAGGGCGCCGACGGTGTCGGCCGGCCCGAGCGGGATCTGCTGGTCGGCCACGCCGAGCGAGCCCGCGCGGTGCACCTCGCCGCGGTCGACGGGCAGGTCGCCTGCGAGCACCCGGAGCAGGGTGGTCTTGCCGCGACCGTTCTCGCCGACCACGGCGACCCGGTCACCGGCGGCGGCCACGAGGTCGACCCCGGCGAGCACGGGCCGTCCGCCGAAGGAGAGGTGCGCGTCGGACACGCGGACGTGTGCCGCGCGCACGCGCGCAGGCGAAAGGTGGGACGACATGAAGGAATGCCTCCGACGAGAAAGTGATGAGCGAGAAGGACGAAGGCCGGTAGCGCGGTCCGCGGTACCGGTGGAGGCGTCGTCCCTCAGAGGAAGTACAAGTGCTGCATCACGTCGACCAGGGTAGGACAGGCCCGGGAGCCGCCGCACCCGAATTCGACCGTGGGTTGTGCCACGGCAGGCGGTCAGGGGCGGAACGCGCGCAGTGCGGCGTCGACCAGCGCGTCGGCGAAGTCGTCGTCCAACGGGCCGGAGCGCAGGAGCCAGCGTTGGGTCAGCGGCGCGTACAGCATCTCGACCAGGAGGTCGAGGTCTGCGTCGGCGGCGAGCTGGCCCGCGTCCCGCGCGCCGCGCAGCCGGCGCAGCTTGGCCTCGCGGATCGGGCGCTCCATCTTCTCCCGGTAGACCGCGGCCAGCTCGGGGTCGTTGATGATCTCGGTGTTCAGCGCCCGGATCGGCGCCTCGAACGCGGGGTCGGAGAACTCGGCGGCGGTCGCGCGCAGGACCGCCTTGAGGTCGGCTTCGACGTCCCCGGTGTCCGGCAGTTCGATGCCGCCGCCGTCGGGTCGTTCGCTCAGCGCGAGCAGCGAGTCGAAGACCACCGCGCCCTTGGACGGCCACCAGCGGTAGATCGTCTGCTTGCCGACGCCCGCGCGCGCGGCGATGGCCTCGATCGTCAGCTTGGCGTACCCGACGTCGCCGATGAGGTCGCGCGTCGCGGTCAGGATCGCGACCCTCGACCGCTCGCTGCGACGGCTGCGGCCCGGGGTGGTGCTGGCGGCCATGTCGGCACTCTACTCGGAAACGAGACGGTCCGTCTTGACTCCGGCTCGCGGCCGTGCCACAGTATGCCTCATTGAGACGAGACGTCTCGTCTCGCTTCTGAGGATTCTGAGGAGATGGCATGACGCGCGAACACACCGAACCCCGCACCTGGTTCATCACCGGCGCCTCCCGCGGGCTCGGGCGGGCGTTCACCGAGGCCGCACTGGCGGCGGGCGACCGGGTCGTCGGCGTCGCCCGCGACATCACGCCGCTGGCCGACCTGGTCGACGGGTCCGGCGGCAGGCTGGTCGCCTTCCCGCTGGACGTCGCCGACCGGCAGGCGGTCGTCGCGGGCGTGGCGCGGGCCCACGCCGCGTTCGGCCGGCTCGACGTCGTCGTCAACAACGCCGGCGGCGCGATGCTGGGCATGTTGGAGGAGGTCACGGAGGAGCAGGCCCGCGCCCACTTGGACACCAACTTCTTCGGTGCCCTGTGGGTGAACCAGGCGGTGGTGCCGCTGCTGCGGGCCCAGGGCTCGGGTCACATCGTCCAGGTGTCCTCGATGGGATCGGCCGGCGGTTTCGCGTCGACCGGCCTCTACAGCGCGGGCAAGGCGGCGCTGGACGCGATGAGCGAGGCGTTGGCGATGGAGGTCGAGCGGTTCGGGATCAAGGTGACCATCGTGCAGCCCGGCGGCTACGAGACCAGCCTGTTCACCCGGGGTCTGACGATGACCGAGGAGAACCCCGCCTACGCGCCGCTGCGCACGTGGCTGCAGGAGCTGTGGGGCGAGTCGGAGGACAGCGACCCCAAGCTCGCCGCGTCGGTCCTGCTGGAGGTGGTCGACCTGCCCGAGCCGCCGAAGCGGCTGATCCTCGGTGGCGCCGCCTACGACATGGTGGGGCAGCTGACGCAGGCGCGGACGACCGAGCTCGCCAAGTGGGAGCACCTCAGCCGGCGGGCGGGCTGACGTCGGTCCTGCCGAGAGCTGATCTGCTCACAGCGGAGAAACCGGCGGACGGCAGCGGGTCGTCGGCATGGTCGGTGCATGACCGACAACGACAAGCACCGGCTGTTCGACCACCGGCTCCGGGAACGGTTCCTCGCCCAGCGGGTCCTGGTCCTCGACGGCCCGCTGGACGACGACAACGGCACCGTGCTCGCCACCCAGCTGCTGTCCCTCGCCGGCGAGGACCCCGACAAGGACATCGCGCTGTGGATCCACTCGCCGGGCGGCTCGGTACCGGCGATGCTGGCCATCCGCGACGTGATGCGGCTCGTGCCGTGCGACGTGGCCACGCTCGCGCTGGGACTGGCGTGCAGCGCCGGGCAGTTCCTGCTGTCCGCGGGCACGCCGGGCAAGCGCTTCGCCCTGCCCCACGCCCGGATCCTGATGCACCAGGGCTCGGCGGGGATCGGCGGGTCGGCGGTCGAGGTGGAGGTGCAGGCCGACGACCTGCGGTACACCCGCGACACCGTGCTCCGGCTCATCTCCGAGGACACCGGGCAGCCGATCGACCGGATCTTCGCCGACTCGCTGCACGACCGGTGGTTCACCACCGGGCAGGCGCTCGAGTACGGCTTCATCGACCACGTCGTCACCGACCTCGACCAAGTGGTGCCCGTGCGCACGCACCAGTTGGCGCTCGGCTCGAAGATCGGAGTCCGCGCGTGAGCACCTACACCATCCCCAACGTCATCACCCGCGGCCCGGGTGGCGAGCGGGCCATGGACGTCTACTCGCACCTGCTGTCGGAGCGCATCGTCTACCTCGGCACGGCGATCGACTCCGGCGTGGCCAACGCGCTCATCGCCCAGTTGCTGCACCTGGAGGCGGACAGCCCGGATCGGGAGATCAACCTGTACATCAACAGCGAGGGCGGCGACCCGTCCGCGATGCTCGCGCTGTACGACACCATGCGCTACATCAAGGCGCCGGTGGCGACGACGTGCGTCGGCCAGGCCGTCGCGGCGGGTGCGGTGCTGCTGGCCGCGGGCGCGGCCGGGAAGCGCTTCGTGCTGCCCCACACGCGGGTCGTGCTGCACCAGCCCGCGGCGCAGGGCCGCGGCACCATCCCGGACCTCATCCTGCAGGCCGACGAGGTGGTGCGGGTCCGCACGCAGCTGGAGCGGATCCTGTCGGAGCACACCGGCCGCGACGTCGACCAGCTGCGGCACGACACCGACCGGGACCGCGTGTTCGACGCCGCGGGCGCCGTCGCCTACGGGCTCGCCGACCACGTCCTGGACCACCGGGTCTGAGCCGTCAGGCCGCCATGAGCACGGGTCCCGCCGGGCGCCTGCCGACCGCGGGGCCCGTGGCACGGCGTCGTCGGACCTCGCCCGCGATGTCGGCGAGCAGGTCGCCCAGCTCCACCCCGAGCGCACCGGTGACCGCGGCGATCATCTCGCTGGACGGCTCCTTGCGCCCGCGTTCGATCTCCGAGAGGTATTGCGGCGAGATGCCGGCCCGCTCCGCGATGTCGACCAGCCGGCCGCCCTGCTCCTCCCGGGTCGCGCGCAGGGTCCGGCCCAGCACGACGCGCCACAACGGCTCCGGTTCACGACCTGGCTTGCGCTGGTGGAAGGGAAGGATGTCCGCCATGGCGTCATCCTGACATCGGTGACCCCCCGGGTGGACCGCGGTTCCGCTCCTGGCGGACAACCACCGGTCTGGCGGCGGGCGGCCGTCAGGGCGAGGCCGGCACGGCCCGGGGCTCAGCGCGGTGACCTGGCCCGCCGCGACGACGTCCTGGACGCGGTGGTGTTCGTCGTCGACCAGCGGGGCGCGGGTGAGGTGCAGGGCGCGGCGTTCACAGGCGGCGCGACGGTCGGGGTCCTCGATGGTGGTGAAGTCGGCGGGGCGGGCGAACCCGATGACCCGGCGGATGATTCCCGCACCGCAGAACCCCAGCGCGTCGCGGAAGACGATCTCGTCCGGGGCGTGGCCGTGCTGCCGGACACCGCGGTGATGACCGCCGAAATCGACGCGCACCTGCGGTGGACCGCCCGGCACCACGGCACGTCCGCCGCCGACTCGCCCCAGGTGGACGTGCCGCGCTACCTGCGTGCGCTGCGCCGCGAACACGACCGGGGACGGCGGGCGGGTGGGCGCCGAGGGCAGCGCCGGCTGCCCTTGTGGCCCCCCTTCCGGTCCTGATCCCGATCAGGTGCCGCGTGCTGACGTAGAGGTGACGCCAGGAGGGTCGATGCGACGGCACCGGGAGTCGCCCGAACCGTCCGACGGCACGCGGCCCGGATCGGGTGCCGCCCGTCGGGATCCCGGCCTGCTCGTGCTGCAGCGCTCGGCGGGCAACGCGGCGGTCGCGTCGTTGTTCGGGCCGCCGACCACCCGGCAGGAGGTGGAGCCACCGCCGGACATCCCCCTCTCCTTGCCCGATCGCGGGCTACCGGGCGAGATCGTGCGGGAGGCGGACCAGCGCGGGTTCCTGGTGGACGAGGCCGCCGAGCGTTCGGCCGCCCGGGTGGACGAGTCGGTGCGGGCACACCGCGCCCGGATCGCCGCCACGGCGGAGGAACAGGAGTCGACCGCCACGACCGCGCTGCGCACGCTCCGCACGTCCGTCGATGCCCAAGCCTCGGCACAGGCCGCCGCGACGCTCGCCGCGTCGGCCGGAACCCGGGCGGCGATCGGTGCCAAGGCCGCGGCCACCACGACGGCCACCCGGTCCGGTGTGGACGCCCTGGGCGAAGAAGCACGTGCCACCGGTGAACGGGAAGCCGCCCGTGCCGTGCGGGAGTCGCCGACGCCGGAGTCGGCACGTCCCGCCGCGGGCGCGGCCGAGCCGGAGATCGCGGCCGGGCAGGAACGCATCGCGCGGGCCGTGGCCGGCAAGGCGGCCACCGAGCTGACCAGGTCGGGCGGGCAGGCGGCGGGCCAGGTGCGCGCCGGGGTGGCGGCGGCCCGGACCAGCCTGTACGAACCGGCGAAAGCGGCTGCCGCGGACCAGATCCGGACCGGCGCGAGCGAGGCGGACCGGGCCGTCGCCGACGGCGCGACGACCACCACGACCGCGATACGCGCCACCGCCACGCGCACCGCCGAGTCGGCCGTGCAGGGGCACCAGCGGTTCGTGGCCTCGTTACGGGCGGGACGGCGGACCTGGAGGCGTGGGCGGCGGAAAGCCGGGCCCGGTTGCGCGAGACCGCGGCGAGGCTCGGCACGAACCTGGTGGCACAGGCACGGGCGCTCGCGGCACTGGTCGCCTCCGAGTCCGGCTCCGCCGAGGCGTCGGGTGAGCAGGCCCTGACCGCCGTCCGCACCGCCGGTGACGAAGTGGCGCAGGGCATCGGTGACGCCGCGGGCGGCTTGGTGGCAGGCGCGGGACGGCTCGCGACCGACCACGGGCAGTCCCTCGGCGGGGTCGGCGACCAGGCCGCCGCGGCGCTGGGCCGCACGGGCGAGGCGGCGGGCGCGGCGCTGCGGCAGAGCGCGGCCGCGTTCACCGCGCGGGCGGGCCAGACGCGGACCACCGTGGAGGGCGAGCTGGACCGGTTGCCGGCCAAGGCGGCGGAGGCGTTGGCGGCCAAGCACCAGGAGGGCGTGGCCGGGTTGACCGGCACCGCCGACCGGGCGGGCGAGGCGCAGCGCGCGTGGGTGTCGGACGCGCGCTCGCGCGGCCAGAACGGCGCCACCCGGTTCGAGGGCGAGGCCGAGCGGCTCGCCGCGCGGGCCCGCGACCAGCAGCCCGTGCAGCGGTGGTTCGCCGAACTCGTCGCGTCCATGCGGTCGTGGCTGCGGGAGAAGTGCGGCGACGTCCTCGGCGGCATCCTGTCCGGGCTGATCCTGTCCCTGCCGACGATCATCATCGGGGTGGGGCTGCTGATGGCGGGCCCGATCGGCTGGGGCGTGCTGGCGGGCCTGCTGGTCGTGGGCGCCGGGCTGGGCATCTACGGCCGCTGGCAGGAGTACAAGGCCGACCACCGGGGCGAAGGGCCGAGCTTCCTCGAAGGGCTGGGGCTGGTCGCGCTGGGCATCGCCGACCTCACCGGCATCCCGTACATCGTGGAGGCGGCCTGCGGGCAGCGGGCGTTCTCCCCGACCGGGATGTCTCCGTTCGAGCGGTGGGAACGCGGCACGCAGGGCGTGGTGAACCTCGGGCTGCTGGTCGCGGGCGGGGTGAAGAAGCTGTTCTCCGAACGCGCGCCCGTCCGCGAACCGGTGCGCACGCCGACCGACGTGCCACCCGAACCCGTGCCCAGGCCCCGCCTCGACCCGCACACCGCACCGATCGCGGGCGAGAACAACAACGCCCGGTTCGAGGCCGTGCGGCGGATGATCCTCGAACTGCCGCCCGCCGAACGCGCCGCCGCCACCCGGGTCCTGTTCGCCCGGCTGATCGAGATGAGCGGCAACACGTGGAACTTCCGGGTCACCCCGACCAAGGGCGGAGGCGTCCACTTCACCGGCGAGGGCGCGCCGTTCATCTTCTCCGTCGACGCCGCGGGCAACGTGTTCCAGGGCAAGATCGGCCCCGGCACGCTCACCATCCACCCGGACGGCCAGGTGACCGTCAACTACGACGTGGGACTGCGCCCGATCAACCCCGAACCCGCGCCACCGCCACCTCCCCACCGCCTCCTCCACCGCACGAGCGTGCCCCGGTCGCCCCGGTACCGACCGGTTCGCCACTGCCGCGCATCCCACCGCGCCTGCCCGCGCCACCACACGACCGGGAGCCCGAACCGGTACCGTGACGGGTGCCCAAGCCCTCGGCCCGGCGGCGGAGGATGGCGCGGCCGCGCGACCGTTGCCGATCCGGGACCTGGGCGCGGTGTCCCAGTGAGCGCGCGGCCGGTCGAAGATCACCCGATCGTGATCGTGTGTCCTGGGATGAATGGAAGCGCCGATTTTGTTGCCGGAAGTATGGAGGCGCGGCGCCCCGGCCTCGAGTGTGTCGGCGGTCCACGTTCAGGGAAGTGTGTCGGCGGTCCACGTCCAGGTCGGCCAGTCGCCGCCGCGCGCACCGAGTGGTGAAGCCGCAGTGGCGCCCCGCGCCCAGCACGGTGATCGCCGCGGCCAGCACGGTGATCGCCGCGGCCAGGGCGTGCGGGCGCTGGCCGTGGCACGGCGGCGGAGGCGGGGGCACGGCGGCGAAGGCGGGCGCGATCCCGCGGCGCGACGCGACCACCCTCGGCTCGATGACGTCGATCGGCTGCGGGCCGTCGACTGGTCCACCCCAGGCGAAGTGCGCGACCCCTCCCCGCCGCCTCGGCCAAGATATTCCTTGACACGAATATTCCTCGAGGTGAATACTTCAGGACATGGATCGGATCGCCTCAGCACTGGGAGATGCCGCACGGTGGCGCATCCTGGAGCTCCTCGCCGTGCGGCCGCGATCGGTCGGTGAACTGGCCGAGCTGACCGGCTCCCGCCAGCCGCAGACCACCAAGCACCTCCAGACCCTCGCCCGGGCGGGCCTGGTCACGGTCACCCCGCTCGGCCAACGACGCGTGTACGCGGTCGAGATTGGGCCGCTGGAGGCGCTGGCACGGCGGTTGCGGGAGCTGGTCGCGACCAGCGACGCGCACCAGGGCGAACGGGACGTCATCGCGCGGTACCGGGCGGCCATCGAGGCGGAGGCCGCGGTCGCGGACCGGGATCGGTGGGCGGACGGGCGCGGTTTCTCGTTCGAGCGGGTGCTCGCCGCGTCCCGGGACGTGGTCTGGCGGCACTGGGTCCAGCCGGACCTGCTGGCGTCCTGGTGGGCACCGCCGTCGATGACCGTCACCGACTGCGTGATCGAGCCGCGGGAGGGCGGGCGTGCCCTCCTCGACTACCGCGACGCCGAAGGGCGCTACCGCTCGGCGGGAACCGTGCACACCGCGGACGAACCCGAGCGGCTCGTGTTCGACCTCTCCGTGCTGGACGCGGCGGGGGCGGTGTCGTTCACCGGCCACTACGACCTGGCGCTCACCGAGACCCCCGAGGGCACGCTGCTGCGGCTCGACCTGCGCATCACCGCGACGACCGTCGACGCCGTCCCGTTCGTCGCCGGGATCCCGACCGGCTGGAACCAGGTGCTCGACAACCTCGCCAACGTCGTCCACGCGACCCGGCACACCACCAAGGCATCCAACGAGAAGGAAGCACGATCATGACGAACCCGACCGCCCGCAAGGTGACCGCGAACTTCGCCCTCACCCTCGACGGGCGCTACCACGGCCCCGCCGGACCGCACGACCTCGCCGCGATCGTCCCGTACGCGGTCACCGACGTCGCGCGCGACCACATGACCCGCATGTGCGAGACCGCCACGACGGCGGTGCTCGGCCGCCTCAACGCCGAGGGGTTCCTGGGCTTCTGGCCGTCGGTCGCCGGCGACGAGAACGCCGACCCACGTGACCGGGCCTACGCGAAGTGGCTGGTCGACGCCGAGAAGGTAGTCCTGTCGACCACCTTGACCGAGGCGCCGTGGGAACGCACCCGCGTGGTCGACGCACCCGCCGCGGACGTCGTCACCGACCTGAAGGCGGGCGGCGAGGGCGACATCCTCGTCAACAGCAGCGCCAGCGTGATCAAGCCGCTGCTGGCCGCCGACCTGGTCGACCGGCTGTATCTGCTGATCTGCCCCGAGATCGCCGGCGGCGGACCGCGGCTGTTCGACGACGGCCTGCCGGGTTCGAGGTGGACGGTCACCCACCAGGAGACCGGCGACCAGGGCGTGATCGCCGTGGTCTACGACCGCGTCCGCTGACGCGGGTCCGGCCAGGCGCAGCGAGCGGCGGTGCGGCGTGTGGCCGGACGGCTCAAGCGTCGAGACCGTCGAGCAGCCTGCCGTCCTCCGCGCCGTAGAACAGCAACCTGCCGGGGGCGGCGTTCACGGTGAGCGTGCGGCCGAGGACGGGTTCGTGCTGCTCCGGCACGGTGAGGCTGACCGGCGTGCCGTCCGGGCAGTCGAGCGTCACCAGCGACGACACGCCCAGGTTCGCCACGGTCGACACCACGCCGGTGATGCCGTCGTCGGCCGGTGCCAGGTACTCGGGCCGCACGCCCACGACGAGAGGTGTGCCGTCGGCCAGTCCCGGTGGGCCAGGCAGCCGCGCTCCGGCGCACTCCACGTGGCCGTCCCGGGCCGTGGCCTCGATGAGGTTCATCGGTGTCGAGCCGATGAAGTTCGCGACGAACGTGTCGGCGGGCCGTTGGAACACCTCGCGCGGTGTGCCCATCTGGCGGATCCGACCCGACTCCATCACCGCGATCCGGTCGGCCAGCGCCAGCGCCTCGGCCTGGTCGTGCGTCACGAAGACGGTGGTGAGCGCCAGGTCGTGCTGCAAGCGCTTGAGGAACGTCCTGGCCTCCAGCCGCAACCGGGCGTCCAGGTTCGACAGCGGCTCGTCGAGCAGCAGCACGTCGGCGTCCGCGGCGACGGCCCGGCCCAGCGCCGCGCGTTGCTGCTGACCGCCGGACAGCTGCCCCGGCCTGCGGTCGAGCAACCCGGACAGGCTCAGGCCGTCGGCCACCTCGGCGGCCGCTTCCCGTTGCCGCGCCTTGGGCGCACGGCGCACGCGCAGCGGGTACGCGATGTTCTCCGCCACGGTCATGTGCGGGAACAGCGCGTAGTCCTGGAACACCATCGCCACCCCGCGCCGACCGGGCGGCAACCGCGTCACGTCGCGCGACCCGATCGTGACGGTGCCCGCCGCGGGCGCCTCCAGTCCCGCGATCGTGCGCAGCAACGTGGTCTTGCCGCACCCGGACGGCCCGAGCAGCGCGAACAGCTCCCCGTTCACCACCCGCAGGTCCAGCGCGTCCACCGCGCGCACCCCGTTCGGGTACACAGTGGACAGACCGGTGATGTCGACGCCCGCCATCAGCTCTTGATGCCCCCGTGGAATCGGAACCCGTAGCGCTTGTTCACGACCAGGTACAGCAGGACCACCGGGATCGAGTACAGCAGCGAGAACACCGGGATCACGGTGAGGTTCGCGCTGCCGCCCTCGTCCTGCAACGTCCGCATCAGCACCGCCGCCGGCTGCTTGTCGACGTCGCGCAGCAACAGGAACGGCAGCAGGAAGTTGCCCCACGCGTTGACGAACGACCACACCAGGATCGTGGCGAGTCCCGGCCGGGTGATCGGCAGCACCACGTGCCCCAGCACCTGCCGCGGTGACGCGCCGAACACCCGCGCGGACTCCTCGTACGAGCGCGGCACGGCGTCCACGAAGTCCTTCAGGATGAAGATCGCGGCGGGCAGCATCCCGCCCGCGATCACCAGCGCCGTGCCGAACCGCGAGTCGATGAGCCCGAGCTGGAGCATCAGCACGAACAGCGGCACCATGGCCGCGGTGCCCGTCACCACGCTGGACAGCAACAGCAGCACGTACAGCAGCGCGTCCCGGCCGGGGAGGCGCACGCGGGACAGCGCGTAGGCGGCCAGCGCCGCGAACGCCGTCGTCACCGCGGTCGCGACCAGGCACAGCACCAGCGAGTTGACCAGCGACCGCAGCGCGAACGGGTGGCGGAAGGTGGCGTGCACGTTCGCCAACGTCCACTCCGGCCACCGCGGGCCGAACCCGGGACGGGCGTCGAACGGCGCACCGGCCAGCCACAGCATCGGCACCGCGAAGAACGCCAGCACCACCGCGATCAGCACGTAGAAGCCGATCCGGCGCACCACCCACCCCGGCGTCATGCCCGCCTGCGCAACAGCCGCAGGTACACCAGCGCCACCACCAGGTTTCCGAGCAGCAGCAGCAACGACATCGCCGACGCGTACCCGAGCTGCCCGCTCTCCAACGCCTGCCGGTAGATCAGCACGGGCAGCACCTCGGACTCGTGGTTCGGGCCGCCCGCGGTGAGCAGGAACGGCGTGAAGTCGTTGGCCGTCCACAGGCTGATGAGCAGCGTGTTGGTCAGCACGTGCCCCCGGATGTGCGGGAACACCACGTCCCGCACGGTCTGCCAACCGCCGGCACCGGCCAGCCGCGCGGTCTCCAGGTGCGACGGCGGCACGGCGGCCAGCGCGGACGTGTAGAGCAGCAGGGAGAACGCCGTGCCGCGCCAGGTGTTGAACACGATCAGGCTCACCATCGGGTACTCGACCAGCCACGCCGTCTCGGGCCGGCCGAGCAGCAGGCCGAGCGTGCCGCCGTCCCGGCTCAGCACGGCGAACCACAGGTACGCGACGACCGGTCCGGGCAGGATCCACGCCAGCAGCACGAATCCCTCGACGGTGCGCCGGAGCGCCGGCCGGACCCGGCGCAGCAGCCAGGCGAGCGCGAAGCCGAGCACGTTCTGCCCGACGACGGCGGAGCCGAGCACGAACAGCGCGGTCAGCCAGAGCGAGTTGGCGAACAGCGGGTCGTCCAGCGCGGTGGTGAAGTTGTCGAGCCCGACCACGCTCGGCTCGGCCGCGGCCGGTCCGGTCAGCTGGTAGTCGGTGATGCCGATGTAGAGCGTCCACAGCGCCGGGAACACCAGGAACAGGCCGACCAGCAGCAACGCCGGTGCGACGAACCCGATCGCGCGCGCCGTGCCGAGCCCGGCCGGGTCGCGCTCAGCCGCCCGCTACGGCGTCCTCGCCGACCGCCTTGACCAGCGCGTCGTGGTAGGACCGGGCGGCCTCGTCGGGGCCGCGGCCCGCCACCACGTCGGCGGTCGCCTGCTGCAACGCCGCGGACACCTTCGGGTAGTCCGCCAGGCCGGGCCGGTACCGGGTGATCGGCAGCACCCGTTCGGCGATGAAGGCCAGCAGCGGGTCGCCCGCCAGCACCTCGTCGTTCACGTCGGTGCGCTGGGTGACCTGCGCGCCGCCCGCCAACGCCGACTTGACCGCCTCGGCCGAGTTCAGGAACCGCATGAGCTCCCACGCCTGGCGCGGGTAGCGCGTGTTGGGGTTGATGACCCGCACGCCGCCGCCGGACATGCTGACGAAGTCCTGGCCGCCGACACCGGCACCGGGCACGCGGGCCGGGATCAGGGCCCAGCCGACGGCCGTGTCGCGGTCCGCCATCCTGGCCACGCCGGTGCGCGGCTCGACCACCGAGCGCCAGAAGTAGTCGCTCTCCAGCAGGATGCCGATCCTGTTCTCGGCGAACAGCGCGAACGACCGGTCGCGGCCCTTCGCCTCCTGTTGCAGGACCGGGTCGCCGAGCCCGTCCCGGTAGACGCGGTCGTAGAGCGCGAGGACGTCCTTGACGCCCGCCGTGGCGCCCTGCCACTTGCCGTTCTCGTGCACGGTGGTGCCGGTGCCGGCCAACGCGGGCAGCACGCCCTGCATGGTGGTGGCCTCGCCCATCGCGGTGCCGGCGTTGAGCTGGAGCGGCACCACGCCCGGCAGTGCCTTGAGCTGCGCGGCGGTGTCGAGGACGTCGTCCCAGCCGCGCGGCTGCCAGTCGGTGGGCAGGCCCGCCCGCGCGAACAGCTTCTTGTTGTAGAACAGCACCCGGCCGTCGGTCCCCATCGGCACGCCGTAGCGCCTGCCGTCGAACTCGCCGAGGCCTTGCACGGCGTCCGGGATCTGCCGCCAGCCGTCCCACGCGTCGACCTCGGCCTCGCCGACGATGTCGTCCAACGGCCGGACGTGACCGGCTTGGGCGAACTCGCCGAGCCAGATGCCGTCCAGCTCCACGATGTCGCCACCGCCGCCGGTCTTGAAGTTCAGCGCGACCTTGGTCTTGAAGTCCTCGTCACCCGCGCCGTTCTGCTCGAAGCGCACCGTGGCGTTGACGCCCTTGGCCTTCTGCTCCTTGGTGAACCGCGGGATCACCCAGTTGGTGATCCAGTCGGCGCCGCGCGCGTTCTTCCCGCCCGCCACCGCGTTGGCGGTGATCGTGAGCGTGACGTCCTTGGCGTCGGCGTTGCGTCCCGGATCGGCTTCGCGCGACTGGCCGAGGCACCCCGCGAGCAGGCCCGCCACCGACAGCAGGACGACCGTTGTCCGCCGCATCGCGCTCCCCCACCAGAGTGCACGCCACTTCGCCACCTCTCAACATGGCACCCCGGCCGCCCGACCGCATCACCTCCGACCGGCATCACCCGTTTGATGGCCCGGACATCACCCGCCGACCAGCGCCTCTTCGACCGCCGCGAGGTGCTCGGCGGTCAGGCCGGTGGCGGGGTCGACGGCGATCAACGCGGTCGGGGTGTCGCGCCGCCGTTCGAGGAACCTGCCCCGAGCGGTCGGGAACAGGTCGAAGTCGTCGTCCAGCCAGGCCAGCGGCCGACCTCGGGCGAACCTGCCGACCGCACCGAACTTCCAGTCGCCCACACCCTCGTACGCCCGGACGCCGACGACGGGCAGCGGCGGCAGGCCGAGCGCCGGTCCGACGGTCGTGTTGGCCCGGTCCTCCCAAGTGGTGGCCCAGGCCAGTTCGGCGCCCGTGCGGTGGGCCAGGTCGAGGAGCGCGGGACCGAGCCCCGGGTCGAGCCACGCCCGCTGCACCGCCCGCCGCCAGGGCAGCCGCGACAGCCGCCACCGGTGCTCGACGTACCCCTCGGGCGGGGTGCGGGCCGCGAACGGGTGCAGCGGGCCGTCGACGTCGAGCAGCAGCAACGGCCTCACCCGATCGACCCTACCCACGCCCTGCCCGGCCTGGTGCCGGCGGCGGCCCGACCGGACGGGGCCGGGCGGTCCGGTAGCGTGGACAACCACTCGCGTCGGTGCGGCGGACGGGGAGTTGCGGGTGGAACAGGACGGCCGGCCGGTGACCGCGAACCACGTCGGCGGTGACGTTCTCGGGCCGAGCGTGCAGGCCGGGGTGATCGAGGGTGACGTCCACCTGCACTTCGGCGGGCCGCCGATCGGCCGACCGGGTGAGCTGCCGGTCGGCGTGCTGTCGTTGATGAGCGCGCAGGTGCGGGCGGCGCGGGAGTTGCCCTACCGGTTGCCGGGTGCGCGGCGGCCGTCGTTGGCCACGGTGTACGTGCGGCAGGAGTTGAGCATGGGCGCGGAGGAGCCGCACGCGCAGTCGCGGCCGACGCCGATCCTGGACGGGCACGGGCGGTTGGTGGAGTTGCCGCGAGGTTGCCGGAGGCGGTGGTGGGGTTCCTGCGGGCGGTGGTCAGCGAGCCGGGCACGTCGGACCGTGATCGGTTGGAGTTCCGGTACGCGTTGAGGCAGTACGACGGGCTCGATGCGGTGCGCGCGATGCGGGACGACGAGCGGATGTCGCCCGCGATCCGGGTGCAGGCAGGCACGACGCTGGTCCCGTACGACGTGGACGATCGGGCCGCAGCCGCACGCGTCCTGCACGCGATCGCGACCGATCCGGAGGTTCGGCCGGTGCTGCGGCGGCGGGCGGTGTACGAATTGGCGCAGCTCGGGACGGTGGGACGGGAGCGGGCCACGGAAGTGCTGCGGTCGCTGATGGTGGACGAGAGCGTGTCGACCACCGTGCGGATCCGCTCGGCGCGCACCCTGATCGAGCAAGCTCCGATGGTTCGGCGGGCGGCGATGGCGGTGTTGCGCGGTTTGCTCGACACGCCGGACCCGCTGCTGCGCCGGAAGGCGCTCAAGGCGATCGGTCTGCTCGAACCGACCGAGGCGGCACTGGAGCTGGTCGCCATGGCACGTGACGGGCTGGTGCCGGCGGTGGCGCGGGTGTGGTGCGCGGCGGCGGTCGGGTTGTCGCCGGACGTGCGTGAGAAGGCGGCAGTGGCGGTGCGGGCTGTGGCGTTGGCCGAGGTGGTGCCCTGGCAGGTGCGCAGGCGTGCGGCGGCGGATCTGGCGCGGTGGAGCGAGCTGTGCCGCGAGGAGGCCCGGTCGGTGCTCGCGGGGTAGCCTCGTGGTCGGCACGGCGAACGGAGTTGGGGATGAACGGGGACCAGGATCCGGTGATCGACGCCGAGATCGTCGAGGACGGTGCGCCACGCGTGGTGCCGGCCGGTGACTACACCGAGGACGGCGTGCCCACCTTCGAGCACGTCCGGGACCGGATCGAGAACCGGGTCGCCACCGGCATCGGCGCAGAGGAGCTGGCCGTGGCCACGTCGGAGGCCAAGGCGGTCGAGGACCAGTTCGAGGCACGCCGCCAGGCCGGGCTGGACAAGCTGGAGGAGATCCGCCGTTCGATGCGCCGCGAAGGGTAGGCCGGTCCGGTTTCACGAACCGTCGCACGCCTGACGGCGTGCACTCCCCCGACGCACGCCGACGAGTCACGGTCGCCGTCAACACCAACCTGACCTCGGTGGCGGCCCAGGAAGCCGCGCTGCACGCGGTGTTCGCCGAGTTCGGCCCGGCCCCGCCGGCGGGCGCAGGCCTGCCGACCGCGGTCAACACGTGACGTCGCGCGCGGGCGCCGTGCCGAGCAGGTAGGGGTCGGTGGCGGCCCGCGTGCAGGCGTTGGCGTGGTAGACGCCGTGGCCGGGGCCGTCGAAGGTGACCAGGTGCGAGCCCTTCGCCTGCCGGTGCACGTTGCGCGCCCACTGGTAGGGCGTGGCCACGTCGTACCGGCTGGTCAGCAGGAGCAGCGGCGGCGCGTGGTCGACGTCGAGGCGGTGCGGCGGGTTGGTCGGCGGGTCGGTGAACCCGATGCACGTGGTGGCTTCCTGGTGGCCGAGGAACGAGCCGCGCATCGTGGGCGACACACGCAGTTCGGCCTGCCGCAAGGCCCGGTACTCGGCGAAGTCCGCGAACCGCAACGCGAAGTCCTGGCACACCACGGCATAGCGCAACGAGTCGTAGTTCGGCTCGAACGACAGGCCGCGCAGACCATCGACGTCCACGATGAGCGACGCCAGGCCCTCCCACGCCCCGTCGCGGATCACCGAGAACGCCCACTGGATCAGGTTGTGCCGGCCCAGCCCGATCTCGTCGGCCTTGCCCAGCGCCTGTTCCCAGGCAGCGTAGACGTCTTGCCCGTGCAGGGCGCACGTGGCGTTCTCCGCGCACCACGCGGCGAACACACCGAACGACTCCTCCACCGCCCACGCCCGGTCCAGCACGAGCCGGCGCAGGTCGGCGCTGTGGTCGATCACCCCGTCCAGCACCATCGAGCGCACCCGTGAGCCGAACAGCTCCGCGTACTGCTGACCGAGCAGCGTGCCGTAGGAGATGCCGTAGAAGCTGATCCGCCGCTCCCCCAACGCCTTGCGCACCGCGTCCAGGTCCCGCGCCGAACGGGCCGTGTCCACGTGGTCGAACACCGGGTGGCGGGCACGGCACTCGTCGCGCACCGCGCGGTTGTGCGCGGCCAGCGCGGCGAACGCGGCCTCGTCCGCCGGGTCGTCGCCCGGGTGCCCGGACATCAGCTCCGGTGAGCAGCGGATCGCCGAGCTGTTGTTCGTGCCGAGCTGGTCGAAGCCGACGACGTCGAACCGCGCCCGCACCTCGGCGCTCAGGTAGGGGGCGCGGGTGAACTCCGCGCCGGACCCGCCGGGACCGCCCGCGTCCACGAATACCACGCCGATCCGACGCGCCGGATCCGTGGCGCGCACCCGTGACACGGCCAGGTCCGTCCTCGGTCCGCGCGGGTCGGCCCAGTCGAGCGGCACGGACACCGTGCCGCACTCGGCGGCGGGCTGGTCCGGGCACGGCTGCCAGGCGACCGCCGAGGCCTCGGCCTCGGGTGCGACCACGAGCAGGCTCGCGGCCAGTGCGGTGACGAGCAACGTCCGCATGGAGTCCCCCAACGGTGAGCGGAGGCGTGCAGTGTGTCGGGGTGATCGCCGCGACCACAAGGCCCACGAGCGCGGTCTGCCCCGATTCACCTGGCCCTGCCCATTCGGGCAAATGCACGCACCCGGTTCACGAGTATGACCGTTTTGTTCACGAGTATGACCAGTTCACGATTTCCGATCCAGGCCGTTGACCTGCGGTTGGCTACCTCCTAGCATCCGACGGGAAAGCGATTTCCTGTCCTGCGGCGCAATGAAGCACCAGGGGGCACTGTGTCTTCCACTGCGTCGGAATCGGTTTTGCCTACGCCACGGAGACGAATTATGCGCGTGAAACCCATGATTGCCTGCGTCGGCTTGTTAGCCGGCGCGCTGGTCGCGGTGGCATCCGCCGCCCAGGCCGCGCCCACCCGGTACGAGGCGGAGAGTTCGCCCGCGGTGTGCTCCGGCTCGATCGACTCGAACTGGCCCGGTTTCACCGGCGGCGGGTTCTGCAACGGCACGAACTCCACCAGCGGCCACGTCCAGTTCACGGTGAACGCCGCGGCCGCGGGCACGGCGACGTTGGGCGTCCGGTTCGCCAACGGCACCACCACCGCGCGACCGGCCAACCTGGTCGTGAACGGGACGACCGCGCAGTCGCCGTCGTTCGAGGGCACCGGCGCCTGGTCGACGTGGGTGACCAAGACGCTCAGCGTGCCGGTGAACGCGGGCAGCAACACCATCCGGCTGAACCCGACCACCTCCAACGGCCTGCCCAACATCGACCACCTCGACTTCGAAGCCGGTGGCACGCCGCAGCCGCAACCGCCCGGCGGGCTCGTCGGCTGGGCCGCGCAGGCCGGTGGCACGACCGGCGGCGCGGGCGGCACCACGGTCACCGTCAGCACGTTCGCCGACTTCCGCACCCAGGCGCAGTCCGCGGGCGCCAAGACCATCCTGGTCGACGGCATGCTCAGCGGCACCGGCACGGTCGAGATCAGCGCGAACAAGACCATCCGGGGCGTCGGCTCCACGTCGGGCATCTCCGGGACCACCCTCAACATCGAGGACATGCGCCCGGCCAACGTGATCATCCAGAACCTGAACATCCGCGGCAAGGTCGGCGGCGACGCGATCCAGATCGAGAACGCCACCCACATCTGGATCGACCACAACACCATGTCCAGCACCATCGAGGACGACCCCGACTACTACGACGGCATGCTGGACATCACCCACGCCGCCGACTACATCACCGTGTCGTGGAACGTCATCCGCAACCACTGGAAGACGTCGCTGGTCGGCCACTCCGACAGCAACGGCGGCGAGGACCGCGGCCACCTCCGCGTCACGTACCACCACAACTGGTTCGACCGCACCTTCGAACGCAGCCCTCGGGTGCGCTTCGGCGAGACGGTCCACGTGTTCAACAACTACTACACCAACGTCAACAACAACGCCGACTCCTACGCCATCGCCTCGCTCATGGACGCCGGGCTCCTGGTGGAGCGCAACGTCTTCGAGAACGTGCGGCAGGCGTGCTGGTCGGCGAGCGGCTACGCGGACTCCGATCCCGGACGTCTGGTGGCGCGCGACAACTCCCTGACCGACTCCGGCCCTTGTGAGGTCAACGGCACGGTCGCCCCGATCCCGTACAGCTACACCGCCGACGACGTCAGCACGGTCAAGTCGTCGGTCACCGCGGGTTCCGGCGCGGGCAAGCTCTGACACCCGACCTCACCGGGACGGCGGCGCCCCCGGTGCCGCTCGCGCACCGACCAGCGCACGCTGGATCACCTTCTGCAAGTTCGGCGCGCGGTCGCTGCCGGGCGGCGGGTTTCATCGTGGACGCGTGACCGGCGATCTCGCCGCAGACGCGCGCACCGCGGCCGGCGGCGTGCGCGCCGTCCTCCGGCACCAGCAGCGCGCCGCCCTCGCCCGGCACGTGACCGGCGGCGTCCTCGTCGAACGGCAGCGACACCAGCTCGCCGCCGGTCGCGGCCGCTGTGCGCGCCGCCGCACGTGGCTTGCGGACCGCCGTGGCGACGGGTCCTCGTGACGCGGGCACCAGCGACGGCAGCGACACCTCCAGACGGCGGCTGCCGACCTCGACCACCACCGTCTCGCGCGGCGCGGCGGCGCGCTCGTCGTGCGGCCGGCCGTCGTAGGGCGGTATGCGGTTGTCGAACTCGGTCTCGATCCACCGGGTGTGCACGGCGAACGGCTCACCCGCGAACGCCGGGTCCTCCACCACCGCCCGGTGGAACGGCAGCGTGGTCGGCACACCGTCGACCTCGAACTCCGCCAGCGCGCGGGCGGCGCGGGCAGGAAGTTCCGACCCGGCCTGCGCGAACGCCGCGTTCTCGGACAGGAAGCCGTAGCCGGGGTGCACGGCGTCCGCGCCCGACCCCCGTGCGGCGGCGAGCACCTTGTCGATGTCGAGGTAGCTCGTGGCCGGTGTGTCGCCGCCCAGCGCGAAGGCCTCGTCGGCCAGGCGCACGTGCGGTGCGTCCCGGTCGGGATCGGCGTACGCCGCCACGCTTTCCAGCCCTGCGTCGCGGCACGCGAGGGCAACGCGCACCGCGATCCCGCCGCGATTGGCGATCAGCACTTTTCGCACGGTTGGACCCCCCTCCCCGTTTCGAACCACGACCGTGCACGGGCAGGTTCGACCGCCCCCGGAAAGAATTCGGGAGGAAATGAGCGTGAACGCTCAGGCGGAACCGTTCTCCCGCATGTCCTCGGCGATCCGCCGCAGCACGTCGTTGGCCGCGAGGAACTCTTCCTGCGTGATACCGCGCAACTGTTTCGCGGCGTGCGCGTCGACCAGCACCTCGGCCTTCGCGTGCGCCTCGGCGCCCGCCTCGGTCGAGGTGATGTCGTCACCGTCCAACCGGGCCCAGCCGCGCGTGGCGAAATCCTCCACGACCGGGCGGTAGGACCGCTCGCGGTCAGCCACGAGGAACGGCGCGAACGCCTCGTCGATCGCGGGCACCGTCAGCACACCGATGTGGATGGCGTGCAGCACCTGCCACCGCCTGCGGTTGAGCCCCACGTCCCGCAACGCGGTGGTGGTGGCGGCGTCGAACGCCTGGTGGAGCAGGAGCAGCCAGTAGCCGATGCGCTTGGTGGTGTTCTGCTGGAGCATGGACCCTCCCCCTGGAGCGGTGGCGGCCGGCGGTGGTGGCCAGCGACCGTGGCCGCGGTCGTACGGGATCACCCAGAACGGCGTGAGCGTGATCCGGTCGAACAGCCAGCGGCCACCCACCAGCGCGTACTCGTCGGCGAACCGGCCCGCGACCAGGTACGTCTCCTTGTCGAAGACGACCTTCTCCTCGAAGAAGCACACGCCGGTCGCCCGGTCGCCGTCGACCTCCACGTCGTGCCCGTGCACGAACTGCTCGACCAGCACCTCGGACGCCACCGGGTTGTCCGCCTCGATCCGCGCGGGCAGCCCGGCGAAGTACTCCGCGATGGCCGCGCGGCCGTCGGCCCGACCCACCTCGCCGTAGTCGAGGTGCGCGTCCTCGGTGAACAGCTCGCCGACGCGCTCCCACGCGTCGTCGTTGATCAGCCGGGGCAGCCGGTTGCGCAGTTCGTGCAGCGCGCGCACCTGCTCCAACTCGTGGACGCGAGCGGCGAGCGCTCGTGGCGATCTCCCGGTTGGAGTAGCCCGCGACCACGAGTCCGGCGATGCGCGCCTGCTGACGGGTCAGCGCGGGCCTGCGCGGCGACGCGGCGACGGCGGACAGCGCACCCTCGGCCGACTGCGCCCGTTGCGGGTTGCCGGTCCGCCGGGCCAGCGCGAGCGCCCAGTGCAGCCGCTGCCTGGCCGTCACCACGTCGCCGCGCGCGGCCAGCCGGACGCCCAGCTCGTACTGGGCCCGCCCCAGCTCGGGCCACGCCTGCACCAGCTCCAGCAGCTGCACGGCCTCGCTGAGCCGTTCCACCTCGTGGCCGTCGGCGTCCACCACGGCCAGGGCGCACAACGCGCGACCGACCGTGCGCGACTCGCCCCACAGCACGGCGGCCTCGTACTCCTGACGTGCCAGCGCCACGGCGAGCTCGTCGTGCCCCGCCGCGAACGCCGCCAGCGCCGCCCTCGCCCGACGGCACACCACCGAAACCGGTCACGCTCGGTCAGAACACCGGTGACCCACGGTAGATCCATCCGATTCCAATCCAGCGAGATCCACCGCGGCACCGCCACGCGGGCGCGTCAATCCTGTTGATGCGAACAGTCTTCCGGACCGGTGGTGGGTCGGTGGCGGGCAGCCGGCGAAGCGGTCAGGTTGCCACGTTCGGGTGGAATTCCGCGGAGGTCCGGATCACGTCGACGGCCGCGAGACCGTGGACCTCTTCGACCGCGTTCGCCGCCGCGTGGCAGGTGCGGAAGCGCTGGAACGGGGTCAGGCCGAGCCGGCCGATCTGGAGGTAGGTGCAGTTGAGCAGGAACCGGTGGCGCAGGAACGCCGGGTCGCGGAAGACGGTCTCCCGGTAGGCGCGGTCGCCGAACACCAGCGCGTGCACCGGTGCGTGCGGCGGGGTCGCGGGCGGTTCGGCGGGCAGCGGCGGGAAGACCAGGCCCCGCTCGACCAGCGGGTCGACGCGACGGCCGTGGTCCCGGCACACCGCCGCCCAGCGGCGGGCGTAGGGCGTGGTGGGCGCGCCGCCGTCCAGGCCGGTGAGCACGGCCCGCGTCCGGGCGACGAAGGCCTCGCGGTGCGCGTCGTAGTGCGCGTCGAACGCGGCACGCACGGCGTCCGGGTCGCCGCACGAGAACAGGAAGCCCTCGGCGTGGGAGCGGTAGGACGCGAAGCCCGCCGTGACGGGCGGGCACGCGGCCACCGTCGTGGCCAGCATCAGCTCCAGCGCGATCAGGTCCTTGGCGTCGGTGCCCACCCGGGTCCGGTCGAGCATCCGGAACAGCAGGTGCGTGCCGTCGGAGGCCAGCGACGCCATCAGCTCGCCGGTCTCCGCGCTGCGGATCACGTGCGACCGGGTGTCGTAGGGCTGCTCGTGGATGGAGTTGTCGGGCAACCACGGGGTGAGCGGCCCGTGCTCCCGCTCGCGCCGGGCCAGCACGCGGTGCTGGGCGAGGTCGTGCTCCAGGTCCGGTTCGGCCGTGGACGGGTGCGCCGCCAGGTAGTCACCGACGACGGCGGTGATGCGGGGCCGGACCAGGCGTGCCCACGTCTCCCGGTCGGCCTTGGCGAACAGGCGCAGGTGGGGACCCCGGCGCCAGTGCCGGGCGAGGTAGAGCCCGGCCACTCGGGAGCGCACCTGCTGGAAGGCGGGGCGGACGGCGTCGAGGATCAGCCGGTCCTTGTCCGGCTCGTAGTAGTAGACGTGCAGGCAGTGCCAGGTCGGGTCGGTGGCCCGGTCGGGGCCTTCGGTCTCGACGGTCACAGCGGAGCCACCTCGTCGTGCAGTTCGGACAGCGTTCGGGCGGTGAGGGAGGCCAGGCGCGCCTCGGTGGCCGACGCGAGGCCGAGCCGGTTGCCGAGCAGGTGCGCGCAGCGCAGCACCACGTACGGGACCACCGGGTCTTCGGGACGCAGCGCCCGTGCCAGGCCCGCGAACGGTGACCGCGAGTCCACCGGTGCGAAGTCGCCGCGCGCCCGCAAACCGGTCAACGTGGCGTGCAGGGTGCGGATCGACAGCCACCACGCGGTGAGGGGGTCGGTCGGCGTGAGGCCGGAGGGGTCGGAAGGGTCGGAGGACACCCGGTCCCAGAGTCGGCGGGTCTGGTCGAGCAGGTCGTCGCGGCGGTCCGGGCGCGGTGCGGACGGCTGCCGGGCGCGCGCCGCGGCGAACCGGGCGGCGGCCCGGGCCAGGTCGGGTTCGCACACCGCGACGGCGAGCGTCAGCATGGCCAGCGCAGCGCCGGCACGCCGGTCGGGCGGTGCGGCCAGCAGGCCCACGGCGATGCGGCTGGAGTCGGTGAAGTGCCGTTCGACGGCCCGCAGCGCCCGGCCGTCACCGTAGGCGTGTCGCTCGGGCTCGTAGGCGGTGAACTCCACCGTGTCGACCGGCCGCAGCCGCCGGTCCCACCCGGCCAGCCGCTCGGCTTCGGCGCGGCGGCGGGCGACGGCCTCGTACTCGCGCTGCGACCAGTCGTCGGGTGGCGACGGGTGGTCGGCCAGGTGCCGCGCGCACGCCCGTTTCACCGTCGCCCGGATCTCGCCCGGGTGCGCCCTGGCGAGCAGCCGCAGCCGCACGTGCGGCCCGCCCTCCCAGTAGCGGAGGAAGAACCAGCCGCGGACCCGCCCGGTGCGGCACAGCTCCTCGCACACCGGGCCCATCGCGCGGGTGACGAGCAGGTCCTGGTCGCCGCGGTGGAAGACGTGCGCGGCGACCCAGTCGCGGGTGGGCTCAGCCATGTGGTTCCGTCTCGGGCGGCCCGTAGCCCTCCTCGCGGACGCGTGGACCGTGGCCGCCGCTTCGCGCGGGGATCGCGTTGTTCCGCAACGGTTCCTCCAGCTCCGACACCGATGCGGCGGCATCCGCACCACCGCGCGGCGTCAGCTCGGCGGGACTCCGGCCTCCGGTCAGGCGATCGCGCTGCCGCTGTCGGTGCCTCCGTCGCAGTCGTCACACAGGCAGGTTCCGTCGCAGTCGTCACACAGGCAGGTTCCGCCGCACGCGCCCAACTCGGTCAGCCCGTACCCCTCCGTCAGCTCTTCCAGACCCACGGGCGGGACGACGCCGATCATCTCGACGTCGGGGGCGTCGACGTGCGACACGGGCTTGTGGACAGTCATGTGAGATCACTCCCAGGATCGGGACCACCGTTGTGCCCGAACGCGTCCCGGCACGGCGTCCAGTGCAGCACGGCCCATTCCGCACCCGGGCCGAAACCACCCGTGCGGGTGTCCTTGGCCGATCTTCCGCACCGCACGGCCCGTGGTCGCCGAAAGGCGCCACCGCGGTGTTCGGTCACCTTGTCGTGGTGTGGCGCCGGGGTCCGGTGGGTCACGGGCAGTCAGTCCGGCCCGCTCGCCACCGCCGTTCCGGGTCGAGGAATCACCGGAAGCGGGAACGACCACTGTGGACAGCCGAGCACGACCCCGGTCAGGCCTGTTCGAGCACGACGGCCAGCCCGGTCTTCGCCCGGTCCCGCTCGTCCTGGTCTCCCGTCTCGGTGGCGATCCGCAGCGCGTCGGCGTGCGCGGCACGGGCCTCACCGAACCGGCCCAGAGCCCGCAACGTCTCGGCGAGACCGTTGAGCGCGCTCGCCTCCCCGTACCGGTGGCCGATGTCCCGGAACACCGGCAACGCCGACGTGTAGCAGTGGTGCGCCTGCGACCAGTCGCCGAGCCGGCGGTGCACGTTGCCCAGGTTGCTCAACGTCACCGCCACGCCGTAGCTGTGGTTGAGCCGCTGGAACAACTCCCGCGCCCGGGCGAGGTGCCGTGCCGCGTCCGGGAAGCGGCGCAGGCTGCCGCACACGTCACCGAGGTTGGCCAACGCGCTGGCCTGGCCGACGGCGTCGTCAAGGCGGCAGAACAGCTCCAGCGCGCGTTCCAGGTGCTCGGCGGCACGGTGGTGGTGACCCGGGCGGTTGTAGGCGTTGCCCAGGTTGAGCAGCACCGCCGCCTGCCCGTACTCGTTGCCCAACCGCCGGTGCACGGCCAACGCCTCCCGCTGGCGCGCCGCCGCCGCGTCGTGGTCGCCCTGCCGTTCGG
The DNA here is from genome assembly GCF_001905065.1 of Saccharothrix sp. CB00851. Lineage (NCBI taxonomy): Bacteria > Bacillati > Actinomycetota > Actinomycetes > Pseudonocardiales > Pseudonocardiaceae > Saccharothrix > Saccharothrix sp. CB00851. The sequence goes on along the minus strand of NZ_LWLC01000010.1, from coordinate 82,005 downwards.
CCACGATGCCGAGGTTCGACAGCGCCCGTGCCGCGCCGTAGTGGTCACCGGTCCGCCGGTGCAGCTCGATCGCCTCGCGCAGGTGCCGGGCCGCCTGGTCGTAGTCGCCCAGCAGCCGGCGCAACGCGCCGAGGTTGGTCAGCGCCGCGGCCAGCATGGTCTCGTCACCGGCCCGCCGGGCGGCGCGCAACGCGGACCCGTGGATGGTCGACGCGTCCGCGTAGTGGCCGCCTTCCAGGTACCGGTACAGGGTGCCGGCCAGGTCGACGGCGTAGCCCGGTCGGCCGTCCCGCTCGGCGAAGCGGCACAGGGCGACCAGCGTGGGCCGTTCGGCGTTGAGCCAGGCGCGGGCGTGGTCGGCGGTGGTGAACGGCGGCGTCAAGGCGACGTCCACCGGCGGCCGGTAAGGGCGGTCGGCCGGGTACAGCAGGTCCATCGCGGCCGACGCGGTGGCCAGGTGGTGCGCGAGCAGCCGGTCGACGGCGGCGGACCGCTCCGGTGCCGGGTCGTGCTCGCCCCCCAGCTCCTCGGCGTAGGCGCGCAGCAGGTCGTGCACGACGAACCGACCGCCGGACGTCGGCTGCACGAGGTGGTTGCGCGCCAACACCTCCAGCGCCTGACGCGACTCGTCGGTGTCGGTCCCGACGAGGGCGGCGAGCGCGAACGGCGTCACGTCCGGTCCGGGGTGCCGGCCCAACCGCCGGAACGCCTTCGCGTCCCGCGGCGGCAGCTGCCGGTACGACCAGGAGAAGACGGTCCGCACCGCCGCACGGGCGTCGTCGCCGACGTCGAGCACGCGCAGTCGGCGCCGACGGTCGGCCAGTTCGCCGGTCAGCTCGGCCAACGTGCTGCCCGGCCGGGACGCGGCCAGCTCGGCGGCGACCCGCAACGCCAGCGGCAGCCGACCGCACCGGGCGGCCAGTTCCGCCGCCGCTTCGGGTTCCCGGCGCACCCGTTCGCCGATCAGCGCGCCCAGCAACGCCACCGCGTCCGGCGCGGGCAACAGGTCCACGTCGAGCCGGTGCGCGCCGTGCAGCGCGACCAGGCCCGCCAGGCTGTTGCGGCTGGTGACCAGGACCAGGCAGCCGGACGTGCCGGGCAGCAGCGGCCGCACCTGGTCGACCGTCGAGGCGTTGTCGAGCACGATCAGCACCCGCCGGTCGGCGAGCTCGGCCCGGTACCGCGCGGCTCGGCGATCCAGGTCGTGGGGCACGTCCGCGCCGGTGACGCCGAGGCCGTCGAGCAGGCGACCCAGCGCGTCGTTCGCCGACACCGGCAACCGCGCGTCGTAGCCGCGCAGGTCCACGTACAGCTGACCGTCCGGGTAGTCCGGCCGGACCCGGTGCGCCCAGTGCAGCGCGAGCGCGGTCTTGCCGACACCCGCTGTGCCGCACACGACGACGATCGGCACCCCGGTGCGGCCGGTCTCGGGAAGTTTGGGGAGTGGGGAGAATTCGGCGAGGTCGGCGAGTTCCGCCGCACGGCCGGTGAACGCGTACACGTCACCGGGCAACTGGTTCACCGACGTGGCCGGGCGTTGCGGTGCTTCTTCGAGCGCGTCGAGGTACGCGGCGGTCAGTTCCGGGCCGGGTCCGACGCCGAGTTCCTCGGTGAGGCGGCGGCGCACCACGTCGAAGGCCCCGAACGCCCGGTCCCGCTGACCGGTCGCCGTGTACGCCCGGATGAGCAGCGCGTGCGCCGCCTCGTCCAGCTCGTGGTCGGCGGCGTCCGCGACGAGCGCGGGCAGCACGTCGCGCGCCGCCCCGGTCGCGATCATCACCTCGGCGTACCGGGCCAGCGCCGCCCTCTGCGCGGCCGCCAACGTGACCACGGCGGGGTGGTCGCCCAGCACCGGCACGTCGGCCAGCGGCGGTCCGTGCCACAGCGACAGCGCCCGGCCCAACAGCTCGGCGGCCTGCCGTGGTTGCCCGGGAAGGACGGAATCCGCACGGGACACCAACGAGCGGAACCGCGCCACGTCCACCCCGTCGCGGGACAGGTTCAGCGCGTACCCGTCGCCGACGGTGGGCAGGGTCGTGCTCGGCGTGCGGGCACCCCGGCCGGGTTCGAGCACCTGCCGGAGGTGCTTGACGTGGGTGTGGATGACGTTGGTCGCGCTGGGCGGCGGACGTTCGCCCCACAGCGCCTGCACGAGCTCGGCGCGGCTCACCGGCTTGCCGTCGGCGAGGGTGAGCAGCCCGAACACTGCCTTGCGGCCGGCCGGTCCGAACGCCAGCGCGGTGCCGTCACGCCAGGCTTGGAGGGGACCGAGCACTTGAACGGCCAGCACCCATGACCCCCATCAGACTGATCAACGCGGCGGAAAGGCAGCCATTTCATGCTGGCACGGGCGCGGAGCCGCACCATCGGCCGTCCGGGCGACAGGCGAACTCGACGATCGAGCTTCAGCCATTCAGCGGAAAAACCCGAAACGAGACGTCGATTTTCCGGGCGTCGACCGGGACGACTCGAATAGGCCGATCAGCGCAGTCGACGCGTTCGGCGTGACCGCTGCCGCCACCTCGGCCTCCCGGCGGCTTCAGGCCTGGATCGCGCAGTTCACCGGGCCTGTCCACAGGGCGCGACGACGTGCCGGCCGATGTTTCCCGGCCCCCGGCGAACGGCCCCGACCGGCGGAAAGCGACGAACTCCCGGAGCGTCTCGATTGCCTTGCCATCGGGAATCGTGCCGGCGGACACTCCGGAACGTTTCAGACACCGCCACCGCGTTCACCGTTCCCGGAGGTCCGGTCCATGAAACGAATCCACCCGCTCGCCGGCGTGATCGCGGCGCTGACCCTGGTCGCCGCCGCGGTGCTCGCCGTCGGCACCGCCCAGGCCGACAGCGGCGTGAAGGTCATGCCCCTCGGCGACTCGATCACCGACGGCTTCAACGTTCCCGGAGGCTACCGCGTCGACCTGTGGCAGAAGCTCGTCGCGAGCGGCCGGACGGTCGACTTCGTCGGCTCGATGACGAACGGTCCGAGCGGTCTCGGCGACCGCGACCACGAAGGCCACTCGGGCTGGACCATCGCCCAGATCGACAGCAACGTCACCAACTGGCTGCGCACCTACACGCCGCGCACCATCCTGCTGCACATCGGCACGAACGACATCTACGGCAGCGACCCCGCCGGCGCGCCGCAGCGCCTCTCCGCCCTGGTCGACCGCATCACCACGCTGGCACCGAACGCGGACCTCTTCGTCGCGACGATCACCCCGCTCTCGTTCTCCGACGCGACGGTCCGGTCGTTCAACGCCACCATCCCGCCGATGGTGCAGAGCAAGGTGAACGCGGGCAAGAAGGTGCACCTGGTCGACATGTACCGCGCGCTGACCACCGCCGACCTCGCCGACGGCGTGCACCCCAACGCCACCGGCTACAGCAAGATGGCCACCGCCTGGTACAACGCGCTGCTGTCCGTCCCCGGCAGCATCGACGAACCCACCACGACCACCACCAGCACCACAACGACGACCACGACCCAGCCCGGTGGAGCCGCGTGCACCGCGACCCACCGCGTGGTCAACTCGTGGGGCGGCGGCTACCAGGCCGAGGTGAAGGTGGCCAACGACTCCACCACCTCGCTCAACGGCTGGACGGTCCGGCTGACGCTCGCATCCGGCCACACCGTCGGCAACCTGTGGGGCGGTGTGAACACCGGGACCAGCGGTGCCGTGTCGGTGAAGAACGCGCCGTACAACGGTTCCCTGGGCAGCGCCGCGTCGACCACGTTCGGCTACGTGGCCAACGGTCCCAACGCCAACCCGCCGAGCGAGGTGTCCTGCACCAGCCCTTGACATCATGGTCGGGACCCGCCGGTCCGCGTGACCGGCGGGTCCGGCTCACCAGGCGGGGTGGCGTTCGGCGCCGGCGGTGAGGAACCGGCTCACGGCACGGTCGTCTCGTAGAGCCCTCGGCCGAACGTCGCCGCGACGAGCCGGTGGTGGCGGGCGTCGTACTCGATGTCGTCCACCGCGACCCGGGGCAGGCCGTGGCCCAGGCGCAGCCAGTGCCCGGCCACGGCCGCGTTGCCGACGAACACGCCCTGGTCGGTGGCCACGTACAGCGCGCCCGCACGCTCGAGCACGACGTCGTAGACCGGAGCGGACGGGAGGTTGCCGGAGATGTCGGTCCACCGGGCGCCGGCCGAGCGGGTGGCCAGCACGTGCGGCTGGGTGGAGCCGGACCGGTAGCCGGACAGCGTCACGTACGCGGTGGCGGGATCGCGGTCGGACACCGCGATCCGGGTCACCCACGGTTGGCCGTCGAGCACCTTCGCCCAGGTGGCGCCCAGGTCGCGGGTGAGCCACACCCGGCCGTCGTCGGTGCCGACCCAGATCGTGCGCGGGTCCGACGGCGCGGCGGCGACCGTGGTGATCGTGCCGTACGGGTAGGTGTCCTGGCCCGGTCCGCCGGTCAGGTCGGGGCTGATCGGCGTCCACGTCACGCCGTTGTCGACCGACCGGTGGACGCCGGAGCCCTCGCCGCCGTACGTCCGCTTGACCGGGGTGCGCCGGTGGTCCCACAGCACGGCGTACACGAGTCGGGGGTCGGTCGGGTCGATCTGCACGTCGACCGCGCCGGTGAACTCGTTCGGGACGTCGAGCACGCGCCGCCACCCGCCACCGCCGTCGGTGGACAGGTACACGCCACGGTCGCCGCCCCCCGGGCGGTGAGCGTCGGCACGACCGTGGCGGACGCTAGGGCACACCGTTCCCGGGCGGCACCGATGATCGTGGGTGGTTCTTGACAGTTGACCAGTGGACCCGCCCCGCGGCCGGACGCGATCAACCGGTGACGAGGGTCAACCCGTACGCGGACAACGGCTCGGCGATCGGTTGGACCCACGTCGTGCCGCCGGACGTGCAGCTGCCGGAGCCGCCCGAGACCAGACCGACCGCGCGGACCGTCGTGCCCGAACCCGGGTTGGTCACCACGGGTGCGCCGGACGCACCGGGCTCCGGGCACGCGTTCACGCGGACGAGCTGGCTGACGCAGCCCTGCGGGTAGCACACCGTGTGGTTGATCCCGGTGACGCTGCCGCACCGCCACCCCGAGACCGGGCTGGAGTAGCAGACCGACGAGCCGACCGGCGGGGTCGCGGCGCCGGTGACGGTGACGTCGGAGCCGCTGCTGTACCGGTCGACCAGCGCCGTGGACGTCGCGGCGGTCGACGCCACGCGGATCAGCCCGTAGTCGTTGGCGGGGAACGACGAACCGACCGCCGGGCCGAGGTAGCCGCCGACGCCGTGCCACTCGGTGCCCGCCCGGACGCAGTGGCCCGCCGACAGCACGAAGCGGTTGGTGCCGGAGCGGGCGTTGAAGCCCAACGTGCACCGCGTGCCGCCGCTGGTGATCGGCTGGCCGGACACGAGGTCCCAGACCGGGCGGGGTGCTTCGGCGACGTGCTCGACGGTGACCGGTCCCGCGCCGAGCCCGCGCGCCCACTCGGTGACACCGGCGGCGGAACCGCGCACCGACACCACCAGCGCACCGGCGTCGACGTACCAGCCGGTGACCGCGTGCGGACGGGCCGCGGCACCCCGGTCCAGCCGCTCCAGGCCGACCTCGGGCACCGCCGGTTCCCCGGACACGGGTCCGGCCGGGGTGAACGCGAGACCGGCCGCCAGCACGGCCGCACCCGCTCGACGCACGACAGCGGCACGGGTCATGGTCCGCTCCCCTCCTGGCGTGAACCGCGACGGTAACGGCACCGGAACGCGCTGAACAGCGACCGTTCGTGGGCAACGACCACCGCACGCGGCGCCGGACGGCACCTACTCTGGGCAAATGGGGATCGCGATCCTGTGCGGGCTGACGGCCGCGGTGCTGAGCGCGGTGGGCGCGGCGCTGCAGTACGCCGGCGTCCGGGACGTCGGCGACCTCACCGTGCGCGGGTTCACCCGACTGGCCCGCAGCCGGAAGTGGTTGCTCGGGTTCTCGGTGCTGTTCGTCGCCGCGGTGCTGCAGGTCCTGGCCCTGGCGCTGGCCCCGGTGACGGTCGTGGCGCCGCTGGCCGTGCTGTCGTTGCCGATCATCGCGGCGATCGGGGTCCGCCAGGTGACGCGCGGGTTCGCCCTGGCCGTGATGGCGGCGACGTGCGGTGTGGGCACGTTCGTCGCGATCGCCGCGCGGTCCGCGGTGACGACGGACGTGCCGCCGGCGGTGGCGCTGCGGGCGGGTCAGGTCGTCGCCGGGGTGGTGTGCGCGTTCGTGCTGGTCGGTGCGCTGCGCAGCGGGACGGCGCGTGCCCTCGCGCTCGCCGCCGGCGCGGGTGCAGCGTACGGGCTGGTCGCGGTGCTGGTGCGGGACGTGGCGACCGCGCTGCCGCGGGTGCCGTGGGTGTCGTTCGTCGGGCTGGCGCTGGCTTTCCTGGTCGGCGCGTCGCTGATCCAGCTGGGGTACGCGAGCGGTCCGGCGGACCTCGTGGTCGCCGGCCAGACCGTGGTGAACCCGATCGTCGCCGCGTGGATCGGCATGGTGTTGCTGGACGAGACCCAGGGCGCGGGCCGCGGCACGGTCGCGGTCCTGGTGGCGAGCGCCGTCGTGTCGCTGACCGGGATCGCCGCCATCGCCCGCTTCCACCACCGCCGCCTGGCCGCGTCGCGGGCCGATCACGCGCCCGCGCCGGGAACACCCTGATCCCGGTGGACCGCGACGTCCCCGGTCCACCGGGTGGGCACGCGATCAGTCGGTGAGCACGACGCCGTAGTGGTAGTCACCGCAGACCGTGTGCAGGCGCGGCGGGTAGCGCCACTGAGTCACCGAGCAGCTCCGCCACTGCAGGGGGTGTTCGGTGACGCCCAGCGGCGCGAGGGAGGAAATCGTCGTCTCGCCGCACGGCGCGGAGATCTTGCCGTGGTGCGAGCCCCACTTGTAGTCGACGTACCGGATCGGCGGGCAGTCGCCCACGGTGATCACGAAGGAGTTCGGCCCGTACTCGGGAGCCGTGCCACCGGGGTGGTACTGGAGTTCGTAGGTCGGGGCGGGGGTGGCCGCGGCGAGCGCGGTCGGGGCGAGGAGCAGGACGGCGGTCAGCGCCAGTAATCGGAACAGTCGGCTTGGGGACACCAAGGCCTCCTCGGAATCGGGGGTAACGCCCGTCCGAATGCCCACTCCGCCCGACCGGCACACCCGCGGGCCGGCGGACGCGGCCGCGACGGTGTGCCCCGAACGTGTGAACTGACCGCGTAACGCCCAGAACGGCCGGTCGGAGTGGTATGCAGCCGGTGGGGCTGGGGTGATTCGAGGGGGCTCGTTGGCGGACTTCCGCTTGTTGGGGGACGTGGCCGTCGCGGTGGGCGACCGCACGCTCGACCTGGGGCCGGATCGGCAGCGCCGCGTGCTGGCGGCGCTGGCGGTGGACGTCGGGCGCGTGGTGTCGGTGGAGCGGCTGATCGAGCGGGTCTGGCACGAGGCGCCGCCGTCGCGGGCCCGCGCGACGCTGGTGAGCTACCTGTCCCGGTTGCGCCACGTGCTGGCCGACGCCGGTGCCGGGGACATCGCGCGCCGACCCGGCGGTTACGCGCTGGAAGTCGACCCTGCGGCGATCGACCTGCACCGGTTCCGCGATCGACGGGCGCGGGCGCGCACGTGCGCCGGTGACGACGGCCAGGTGGCGGCGCTGCTGCGGGAGGCGTTGGGCCTGTGGCGCGGTGAGGCGTTGACCGGGCTCGGCGGCGGGTGGGCGGCGGCCGAACGGGTGCGGCTGCACCAGGAGCGCCTGGACGCGGAGCACGATCTCGTGGACGCGCAGCTGCGGCTGGGTCACGGCGAGGACCTGGTGCCCGACCTCGCCTCCCGGGTCGTCGAGTGGCCCCTCGACGAACGGCTGGCGGGCCAGTACGTGCTGGCGCTGCACCGCTCCGGCCGCACCGCCGACGCGCTGGCGCACTACCGGCAGGTCCGCCGACACTTGGTGGACGAACTGGGCACGGAGCCCGGCGCCGCGCTGCAAGAGCTGCACCAGCGGATCCTCGCCGCCGACACCGCCCTCTCGGCACCCGCGAGCACGACTGCGGAACCGGTGGTGGCGCCGGTGGTCGTGCCGCGCCAACTGCCCGCCGCGCCACCGTCGTTTGTCGGCCGCCGCGACGAGCTGGACCGCTTGGACGCGGGCCCGACCGCCGTCTGGGCGATCGTCGGCGCGGGAGGCATCGGCAAGACGTCCCTGGCCTTGCACTGGGCGCACCGGCACGCCGACGAGTTCCCCGACGGGCAGCTGTTCGTGGACCTGCGGGGGTTCAGCCCCGACAGCGCCCCGATGGACCCGGCGGTGGCGCTGCGCGGCTTCCTCCACACGCTGGGCGTCCCGGCCGACCGCATCCCGGTGGACCTGCACGCGCAGGCGGCGCTGTTCCGCAGCCTGGTCGCCGACCAGCGGGTGCTGCTGGTGCTGGACAACGCCCTCGACACCGCCCAGGTGCTGCCGCTGCTGCCCGGCGGCCGGTTCAGCACGGTCGTCGTGACGAGCCGCAACCGGCTGTCCGGCCTGGTCACGGGCCACGGCGCGCAGCACGTGTCACTCGACGTGCTGTCCGACGCCGAGGCACGCGCGCTGCTCACCGACCGGCTCGGCCCGCGGCGGGTCGAGGCCGACCCGGCGTCGGTGCGGGAGCTGATCCGGTTCTGCGGCGGGTTCCCGCTGGCGTTGAACATCGTCGCGGGCCACGCCGACACCCGACCCCACCTGCCGACCGCCGCGCTGGTCGCCGAACTGCGCGACCTCGGCCTCGACGCGCTGGACGACGGCGACCCCACGGCCAGCCTGCCCACCGTGCTGTCGTGGTCCCACCGCGCCCTCACGCCCGAGCAGGCCACCGCGTTCGCCCTGCTGGGCAGCGCGCCCGGCCCCGACATCGGGCTGCCCGCCGCCGCCGGGCTCACCGGTCTCTCCCCCGCGCGCGCCCAGGCCGTGCTGCGCGCGTTGGAACGAGCCTCCCTGGTCACGCAGGACACCGCGGGCCGCTGGCGCATGCACGACCTGATCCGCACCTACGCCGCCACCACCGCCGAACGCGACCTGCCCGACGACGTGCGGCGGGAAGCGGCGGACCGGCTCGTGGACCACTACCTGCACACCGCCTGCACCGCCGAACGGCTCCTGGACCCCCACGCCCAGCCGATCCACCTCGACCCGCCCACACCAGGCGCCCAGCCCCACCCCCTGCCCGACGAATCGGCCGCCATGGCGTGGCTGGACGCCCAGCACCCGCACGTGCTCGCCGTGCAGCAGGCCGCCGCCTCCCGCGACCGGCACGACGTGGTGTGGCGGTTGGCGTGGTCGTTGACCAACTTCCACCAGCGGCGAGGCCACCTCCAGGACCAGCTGGTCGTCTGGCGCACGGCGTTGCGGGCGGCCGAGCACCTGCCCGACCCGGTCCCCCGCATGCTGGCCCACCGGCGGCTGGGCCGCGTGCACACCCGGCTCGGGCGGTTCGAGCAGGCGACCGAGCACCTGCACCGCGCCCTCGCCCAAGCCGAGCACCACCACGACCTGACCCAACAGGCGCACAGCCACCACGAGCTCATGTGGGCGTGGCTCCAACGCTGCGACGACCGGCAGGCGTTGGAGCACGCGCAGCGCACGCTCGACCTCTACCGCGAGTTCGACCAACCGGTGTGGGAAGCCCGCGGGCTCAACGCGGTCGGGTGGTGCGCCGCCCGCCTCGGCGACTACGACACGGCCCGCGCGCACTGCCACGCCGCCCTCGCCCTGCACCGGCGCCACCACGGCCGCAGCGGTGAGGCGGACGTCCTCGACAGCCTCGGCTACATCGACCACCGGACCGGTCACCACCAGCTCGCCGTCGAGCACTACCGGCAGGCCGTCGCCCTGCGCCGCATCCTCGGCAACACCACGTCCGCCGCCGAAACCCTCGAACGCCTCGGCCACCCGCAGGCCGCGCTCGGCCAAGCCGACGAGGCTCGCACGACCTGGCGGGAAGCCCTCGACCTGTACCGGCAGCAGGGACGTCACGCCGAGGCGCGGCGCGTGCAGGAGAACCTGGACACCCTCGGTTAGCCGGGGTCCATCCCGCCGGCGTCCCCCGGTGTCGACTCGTCCGGTGTGGTGTGGTCGGATTCGGCCTGCTCGTCGGCGAACGTCGGCCGCGAGTGCTCGTCGGCGAAGTCCGGTTCCCGCTCCTGGTCGGCCGCGGTCACGGGGTCCGGTTCCGGTGTGCTCACCCGGGTGGTGTATCCCTTCGGTGACGGCCCAAACCACCAGGGGAGATCGTGCGCATCGGGGTGTTCTACGACGGGACGTGGTTCGCCTACCTGAGCGATTACTACGCCACCGCCCATCCGCGGGGCGCGCGGATCTCGCTGGACGGCCTGCACGACGCGTTGCGCTGGTACCTGCACACCGAAAGCGGAAGCGCGCTCGACGATTGCGTGGTCGAAGCGCATTACGTGCGTGGACGCATCGAGACCCCGGCGGCGTCGTTCGACGCGGCCCTGGCCGCCGCGGGCGTCACCCGGCACGACCTCCCGCTGCACGGCGGCAAGGAGAAGGGCGTCGACGTCCACTTCGCACTCGAGGTGTGGGAGCGCGCGACCACCGTGCCGCTGCGGTGGGTCGTGCTGATCACCGGCGACGCCGACTTCACGCCGCTGGCCACCCGGCTGACCGCGCGCGGGGTGGGCGTGGTGGTGCCGGTCGTGGACGACCGATCGGCTCCCGGGTCGCTGCCCGCGTGGACACCGCGCAGCGCCGCGCCGCTGCGGGCGGCGGCGACGCTGACGCCCGCGTTCGACGACCTGTTCGCGCCCGCCGACCGCGCCGACTACCCGTTGAGCCGCCCGTTCGTGCGGTCCTCGGAGGTCGTGGCCTCGCCCGCGGGCACGCCGCGCGGCCGTCGACGCGGGACGGTCACCGCCTGGAAAGCCGGGCAGCCGCACGGTTTCATCACCGACAGCCGCGGCGGCTCGTGGTACGCCTCCCGTGACGACCTGCCCGTCGGCATCGCCATGGTGCCCACCGGCACGCCGGTGTCGTTCACCGGGTCGCCGGTGCCGTCACCGGGCCGGAAGTACCCCCGGGCGGAGTCCATCCGGTTCGAGTGACCACCGGTGCGCGGACGCGGGACGTCCGCGCACCGGTGGGACCGGTCAGCTCGCGGTGCAGGACGCCGTCGGCGCGGTGTTGGCGGCGCGCGACGTGGCCGTGAACCCGAACGTGGCGCTCGCGCCGGCGGAGAGGGTGCCGTTGTAGTTGGCGTTGCGGGCCGTCACGGTCGATCCGCTGCTGGTGACCGTGGCGTTCCACGCGTTGGTGACGGTCTGGCCGTCGGCGAACGTCCAGCCGACGGTCCAGCCCTTGATCGGCGCGCTGCCCGCGGTGACCCGGACCTCGCCCTGGAATCCGCCCGGCCACTGGTGGACGATCGTGTACCTGGCCGTGCAGGCGAGTCCACCGCCGGGAGTCGTGGTCGTGGTCGTCGTGGTGGTGGTGGTGGTGGTGGTCGTCGTAGTCGTGGACGTGGTGGTGGTCGTGGTGGTGCCGCCGAAGATGGTGGCCTCCTTGGCGGTGGCCTTGATCCCGTTGGGGCCGTTGACGATCCGCTCACCCCAGGTGGTCAACCGGGCCGGGTCGAACTCGCTGACCATGTCCAGGATCGGGTCGGAGTTGCCGCTCCACGACCAGGCCAGGTAACCCAGACCGCGGGCCTGCGCCTCGCGCACGATCGTCTCGTCGTCCACCTCGTTCGGCGCGAACCGCCACCCGAACTCGCCGATGACCAGCGGCCAGCCCTTGGCCTGCACGCGGTTGAGGTAGTCGGTGATGCTGGAAGCGGTGTTGTAGACCGAGTACATGTGGATCGACAGCACGGTGTTGCGCGCGCTGTCGGCGTCGAGGACCGCCTGGGCGTTGTCCCGCATGACGTGCTGCCAGTCCTGGCCCCAGTTCGGCGCGTCGACCATCAGCAGGTGCTGGAAACCGTTGGCGCGCAGCTTCTTGATGGCGTCGGCGGTCGCGTCGGTCCACTGGGCGGCGTCGACGTTGCCGATCGGCTCGTTGCCGATGTTGATGACGACGTAGTCCTCCTGGCCGACCAGGGCGCTCTTCTGGCTGATCCAGTAGTTGGCAGCCTCGTCCAGCGACGCGGCGGCGGCCTCCTCGCCGTAGCCGGTGGTGTCGTGCACCTCCAGCACGCAGATCATCCGGTTGCGCTTGCACAGGTCGATCACGGCGGGCACGTCGTCGGACGGCCCCCACCGCTTGCCGGTGCCCAACACCACCCGCACGGTGTTCGCGCCCGTCGCCTTGATGTCGGCGAACGAGCTGGTCCGGCCGGTGTACCAGACGTGCGGGTGGTTGACGCCCCGCATGATGAACGGCTGCCCGTTGGCCTCGACGATCCTGGTACCGCTGACGTGCAGCCCCACCGCCGCCTGTGCCTGCGGCAGGACCGTCAGCCCGAAGCCCGCGACGACGAGCAGCGCGGCGCTGATCATGGCGATTCTGCTTCTCATGGCTCTTCGACACCTCGTTGAGTCGACATTCGGCCCGCTCCGGCTTCTGGGAGCGCTCCCAGCGATGCTGTCGCACAGTGACACCCAAGATGCGACCGTATTAGTTTCCGAGTGGAACTTAAGGGGTTACGCTACGGTCGCGGCCCGCCGCCCGTCAAGATGCGAGTTGCGCAATATCGCAGTGCGTAATCATCCGATGGGTCTATGACTGGGAGCGATCCCAGAACGCCGCTATGTTCGAGCGGTGATCTCCGAAGCGGACACCGGTGTCGCCACCTCCTCCTGGCCGAGGCTGAGCGAGGTCTCGCGCGACGTCCTGCTGGAGGTGCTCATCCACGGCCCGCTGTCCCGAGCCGAGATCGCGGGTCGGCTGCGACTGTCCCGGCCGACCTTGACCCGCGTGGCGAAAGCGTTGGTGCAACAGGGGTTGCTGGTCGAAGGCGACACCAGACCGCGTGCCTCGGCCGGTCGTCCGTCGGAGATGCTGCACGTGCGCGGCGCGGCCCACCGGTTCCTCGGCGTGAAGCTGACCCCCCAACGGCTCTTCGCCGCGGTCACCGACCTGACCGCCACTCCGGTCGCGACGGCCGAGGAGCCGCTGCGCTCCTGTGCACCGGACGAGGTCGTCACCCAGATCGCCGACGTCGCCCGGCGGTTCCCCGGCCTCACGGGCATCGGCGTGACGCTGGGCGGCGTCGTGCTCGACGGCCTGGTGGCGTGGGACGAGTTCCTGGGCTGGACCGACGTGCCGCTCAAGGCGGCGGTGACCCGGGCGACCGGCGTGCCCACCGCGGTCGACAACGACGTGCAGGCGCTGACCGCGGCACAGCACTGGTTCGGGCCGGGCGCGGGCCTGAAGTCGCTGGCGGTGATCACCGTCGGCGCGGGCGTCGGCACCGGGCTGATCGTGGACGGGCGGCTGGTCGCGGGCTCGCACGGCCTGCCGCCGCACTTCAGCCACACGCTGGTCGACGCGAAGGGCCCGCAGTGCGGCTGCGGTCGGCGCGGCTGCATCTCCAGCTACCTGATGACGCAGGTGATGCTGCGGCGGTTGGCGGGGCGGCCGACCTACGAGGAGGCCCTGGACTGGGTCCGCGCGGGCGACCGGGAGGCCGGGCAGGTCTTCGCCGAGGCGGGTTACGCGCTCGGTGTCCTCATCGGCACCGTCGCCAACGTCATCGACCCGCAGAAGGTGCTGCTGACCGGCGAGGGCCTGCCGCTGTACGAGGTGTCGTCCGACCTCGTGCACGACGGCATCGAGGACACCTACGAGGACGACCCGGACCTGATCGACCTCGACGTGCGGCCGTTCGACTTCACCGAGTGGGCCCGGTCCGGCGCCGCGCTCGCGATCAAGGCCACGATCACCGGCGCCATCTCCGAGCGACCCCACCGCGACCGGCGGCGTTAGGCGGCGTTAGGCGGCGTTAGGCGGCGTTTCGAAAGTCCGTGTTCGCGGTAATCGCGCTTGATGCGGCCCCTGGCGGCACGGACGAGGGCGGCGGACGCCGGTGCACGTCGCGCCCGCGCCGCCGGTGGACGACGCGCCGGTCTACCCGATGCCGCCGGCGTGCACCGGCTGACCGGCGACTTCACCGATCGCGGCGGTGACGCCCAGCCAGTCGTCCGGGCTGTTGGGGTAGAAGCGCTCCAGCGGGTAGCTGCGCGCGGGGCCGGCTGACGGCACGCCGCGGACCCGTCCTTCGGCGGTCTCCGAGTCGAGGTAGCCGACGACGTCCCGCAGCGTGGTGCAGTTGTCGATGAACAGCACGCCCCAGCCGAAGCAGCCGCGCCGCGGTTTGAGCACGGCGTGGCCCCACTCCTCGATCGCCGGTGCCGCCGCGTCCAGGTTGCGCCCGCTGACCAGCACGTGGTCCGGCACGGGCACGCCGACGCCCGCGAGCGTCAGGTACGACCAGTGCTTGTCGAACGCCACCGCGGGCCCGGAGGTTGACGCAACCGAGTGGTTGCCAAAGTGTCGCAACTGAATGGTTGCTACTCATGGGAGGCCGTCATGGTCCGCGCCGATGCAGGTCACACCGCACCTGTCCGAATGAAGACCCCTCCGGTCGTTTCCGCGTCGGAGTGGGAGGAAGCTCGCCAGGGGCTGCTGGTCAAGGAGAAGGAGTTGACCCGGGCGAAGGACGCGATGGCGGCGGCACGGCGGCGGATGCCGTGGCTGGCGGTGGAGAAGGAGTACGCGTTCGACACGCCGAGCGGCCGGATGAGCCTGCTCGACCTGTTCGAGGGCCGCCGGCAACTGGTCGTCTACCGGGCGTTCTTCGAGCCGGGCGTACTCGGCTGGCCCGACCACGCGTGCCGCGGCTGCTCGCTGGTGACGGCAGACCAGCTCGGGCACGTCGCCCACCTGCACGCCCGCGACACCAGCCTCGTGCTCGCCTCGCGCGCGCCGCAGGCCGATATCGAGCGGTTGAAGGCGAGGATGGGCTGGCGGATGCCGTGGGTCACCATCCTGGACGACTTCGACGCCGACTTCGGCGTGGACGAGTGGCACGGCACGAACGCGTTCTTCCGCGAAGGTGACCGGGTGTTCCGCACGTACTTCATCAACGGACGCGGGGATGAGGCGTTGGGCAGCACGTTCAGCTACCTCGACATGACCGCGCTCGGGCGGCAGGAGGCGTGGGAGGACTCGCCTGAGGGATACCCCCAGACGCCGGCGTACGAGTGGTGGAACTGGCACGACGAGTACGGGGACGCGGGGGCTGGGCAGGAGTGGTTGGACAAGGTGGCGGAGACGCAGGGGAGGCAAGGCGGCGGGGAGCGGGGCGTCAGTGGCGGGGAGCAGGGTGTCAAGCAGGGCGACTGCTGTCACTGAGGTGGGTGCGGTGGTTGGGTTCGGCTCGATTTGACATGGGCCCCTTACGGGCACTGAAGGCTGGCCAAAGCCGGGCAGGCTGGCGGATAAAGCGCCCGCCAAGCCCGTCCGGCTTCGACCAGCCTAAAGCACCCGAACCCATGTAAAATCGGGCCTCGGCGGTTGGGTGGCGGGTCCGATGTGGTGCGGGTTGACTGGTCGGGCAAATATGGATTTCGGTAAACCGACGTGGTGGTGGTGTGCGGTCTCGTGGTGCGGGCGTGGTTGTGGGACGGTTTGATGATGATTGCTCAGGAGTTTGTCGGGAAACGGCTTGATCCGGTGGTGCTGCGGGTGCCGAGGGAGCGGGTGGTGGCATTTGCGCGGGTGATCGGGGAGGCTGGGGCGGTGCACGTGGATGTTGAGGCGGCGCGGGCGGTCGGGTATCCGGATGTTGTGTTGCCGCCGACGATGTTGTTCGGGTTGGAGCTTGAGGCGCGGGGTGAGGAATTGTTGGTCGAGATGGGGCTCGATCCGTTGCGGGTGTTGCACGCCGAGCAGTCCTTCACCTATCACCGGAGTGTGCACGCGGGTGAGGAGTTGCGGCTCGAGAGTGTGGTCGCCGATGTTTACCGGCGCATGGGTGGGCGGTTGGAGTTCGTCGTGCAGGAGACGGCCGTGCACCGGAGGGATGAGCACCTGGTGGATTTGCGACAGGTGCTCGTGATCGAGGAGAAGGCGTGAGCGTGCCGGCGGTCGGTGATCGGTTGGCGGTGGTCGAGGTCGAGACGATCAGTCGGGAGCGGCTTCGGGAGTTCGCAGTCGTGTCGGGGGACGACAATCCCGTGCATCTGGACGACGAGGCGGCGCGGCGGGGTGGGCTGGACGGGGTGGTGACGCACGGGATGCTCGTGATGGCGCACTTGGGGCGGTTGGTCGCGTCGGCCGGTGCGTTGCGGTCGTTCAAGGTGAGGTTCACGGCGCCGACGCCGGTCGGGTCGCGGGTGACGTGTGGTGGGAAGGTCGTGGCGGTGGAGGCGGGGACGGCGCGTCTGCAGGTGACGGCGGTGCGGGAGGACGGGGTCACGGTAGCGCGCGGTGAGGCTGTGGTGGAGGTGCGGGCATGACGCGGTCGGTGTTGGTGGTCGGTTCCAGTCGGGGTATCGGTGAGGCGGTGGCGCGGGAGTTCGTGCGAGCCGGTGACCGGGTGGCGGGGACGCACCGGGGGTCGGGGGTGGCGGTGGCCGGTGTGTTCGGGGTGAAGCTGGATCTGGTCGAGGCTGATCGGGTGGCTGACGCGGTCGCGGAGGTCACCGCGCACCAGGGTGCGCCGGAGGTGGTCGTGTTGAACGCGGGTCTGACGCGGGATGGGCTGCTGGCACGGATGCCCGAAGAGCACTACCGGGAGATCATCGAGGTCACGCAGCTCGGCACGTTCCGGGTGGTGCAGCGGGTGCTGCCGGCGATGGCGAAGGCGCGGGCGGGGTCGATCGTGTTGATCTCGTCGGCGTCGGCGCGTGCGGGGTCGGCCGGGCAGGCGAACTACGCGGCGGCCAAGGCGGCGTTGGAGGGGTTCGCGCGGTCGGTGGCGTTGGAGTACGGGCGGCGCGGGGTGCGGATCAACGTCGTCGCGCCGGGGCCCGTGGACACCGACATGGTGGCCGTGCTGACGGACGAGCAGCGGCAGGCGTTGATCGACCAGGTGCCGCTGGGTCGGCTCGCACGGCCGGAGGAGGTCGCCGAGGTGGTGCGCTGGGTGGCGGGGTCGACTTACGTGACCGGTGCGACGATCCCGGTCACCGGTGGCGGCGCCCTCGGTTGGTAGCCGTCACACCAGGTCGTTCTCCTGGGCGTAGATGGCGGCTTGGACGCGGGAGCGCAGTTCGAGCTTGGTCAGGATGCGGGAGACGTGGGTCTTCGCGGTGGCGCCGCTGATGAACAGCTCGCCCGCGATCTGGGCGTTGGACAGGCCCCGGCCCAGGCAGCGCAGCACGTCCAGTTCCCGATCGGTCAGCTGGTCGAGGCGGTGGTCGATGACCGGCCGGGTCTTCACCGGCGCCGCGGCGTAGGCCTTGATCAGCTTGCGGGTGATCTCCGGGCCGAGCACGTTCTCGCCCGCCGCGACCAGCCGCACCGCCTCCACCAGGCGTGGCGCGTCGACCGACTTGAGCAGGAAGCCCGCGGCGCCCGCGCGCAGCGCGGCGAACACGTACTCGTCCAGGTCGAACGTGGTCAGCACGAGCACCTGGGCCACGCTGTCGCCGTGCAGCGCCTTGGTCGCGGCGATCCCGTCCAAGCCGGGCATGCGGATGTCCATCAGCACCACGTCCGGCCGCAGTGCCTTGGCCTGGCGGATCGCGGTGGCGCCGTCACCGGCCTCGCCGACGACCTCGATGCCCTCGGAATTGCCCAGGATCAGCACGAGGCCCGCGCGCACGGCCGCGTGGTCGTCGACCACCAGCACCCTGATGCTCACCGCTCCACCTCGGGCAGCGGCAGGACCGCGCGGACCTTCCACGAGCCGTCCGACGGCCCGGCGGTGAGCGAGCCGCCGACGGCCGCCGTGCGTTCACGCATGTTCAGCAGCCCGGTGCCCAACCCTCCCCCGGCGACGCCGTCGCGCAGCTCGTTGACGACCTCCAGCACCATCTCGGTGTCCGTGCGGCGCAGTTCGAGGACGACACTCGTGCGCGGTGCGTGCTTCATGGCGTTGGTCAGCGCCTCCTGAGCGATGCGGTACGCGGTCAGGTCCACCGCGGCGGGCAGTGCCTCGGTGTCGTCGTAGTCCACCCGCACGTCCAGCCGCATGCCGCCCGCCTGCGCCGACTCGACCAGCCGGGACAGCTGGGCGAGCCGGGCGGGCGCGGTCGGCTCGTCCGGCGCGGTCACGTCCGCGCGCAGGATGTTGATCATCGCACGCATCTCCTCCAACGCGCTGACGCTGTTCTCGCGCACGGACTTGAGCACCACTCGCGTCATCGGGTCGTCGTCCTTCAACGACAGCGCGGCCTCGGCCTGGATGGCGATCGCGGACAGGTGCCCGGCGATCACGTCGTGCAGGTCACGGGCCATGTGCGCGCGTTCGGCGGCGACCGCGGCGGTCCGGTCCAGCTCGGCGATCTTGGCCAGCTGGCGGGTGTTCGCGCGCTCGACCTCGGCCATCCGCTGGTGCTGCCGCACGTTTGTCGCCCACCACACCGGGATCAGCAGGAACGGCAGCACGGCGAACGCGGCCAGCACCGTGGCCCGCCAGCCGGGCACCAGCAGCACGGTCGCGGTGATCGTGCTGATCGACGTGAGCACCGCGATCGGCACCATGTCGCGGCTGAGCCGGCGCGGGCCATAGAGGGTGGCCGCGTAAAGAAGGTCCGCGTACACCACGAGCGTGGGGGTGCCGACCCCGATGACGCAGTCCACGAGCAGGAACGCCGTGCCGACCGCGAGGGCCGTGCCCGGCGCGATCCGGCGGAACGCCTCCACCACGCAGAGGCCGCCGAACAACAGCACCCGCACCCACAGCGGAATCGGGTCGTCGAGGTTGAACAACGGGTACAGGCCGGTGGCGAACAACACCGAGCCGACCAGCAACGAGCTGATCACGATGAGCGCGTCGTGCTGCCACTCCGGCAACTTCCGCAACCCGGAGACGACCCGACTTATTCCGGCGTGCACCGCGCGATCACAGCACACGCCCACCCGGCTCGCATCGGCCGAAGTGATGACGCGTGATCGCCCCGACCGCCGATGCCGCGCACCCGCCGCGCTCACGATGATGGTGTCACGGCAGGCGCACCGCCCGCCGACCACACCGGGAGGAGCGGATGTCACCATGAAAAGCGTGGCGGTAGCACTGGCGGTGGTGTCGGCTTTCGCGCTGAGCGGGTGCGAACCGGCTGCGGACCAATCGTCGCCGGACAACACCGACGACGGTCGCACGACTTTGCTGTGCCACGTGGCGAACGGATGGGTTTCCGCCAGTCCGGACGGCAAGAGCGAAGCCGCGAAGACAGTGGGTTCGGTAATCGACGACATCGCCGGGAACATGGACGAATCGTCGCGGGCCGCCCAGGTGTTGGTCGCGGCCCGGCAATTGCTGTCGGACAAGTCCGAGGACATCGCCCAGGGCGCCGCGAAGATCAAGGAACTGTGCTGAGGGTGTGCGCGCGCCCGACTAGGAGGACAAGTGGCTGACGGCAAGGCGAACGACGGTCGGTGGGCCCCGTGGTGGGTGTACGTCGTCCTGATCGTCGGGTGCAACCTGATCAAGCAGTACTTCATCGGCGGCAAGGTGTCCGACGTGGCCAACGTCGCGATCACGGTGGCGATGGTCGGCGCGCTGATCTTCGCCATCACGGCGGTGTACCGGTCGATGGTCGCCACCCGGCGGCGGTGACGTCGACCGGGACAGCGGCGGCCTCCCCTGGCCGCCGCCCGGTAGGTGGGACGGGCGCCCGTCCCACCTACCCCGGTAGCTCGGGTCACCGGGCCGCGACCCGGCGGTAGGCCCTCATGCTCAACGGCACGAACGCCGCCACGATCACCAGCGACGCCAGCCACGCGTAGGCCAGCGCGTGGTCGTCCGGCCAGGAGCCGGACACGACGTTCAGCCCGGGCACGGTGTTGCCGAACAGCTCCCGCACCGCGTTGATCACCGCCGTCAGCGGGTTCCACTCGGCGATCACCCGCAGCGGACCCGGCATCGACTCCTCCGGCACGAAACCGGACGACACGAACGTCAGCGGGGTCAGCCAGATCAGCCCGGCGCTCTGCGCGGCCTCCGGGCTCGGCGAGATCAGCCCGATGAGCGCCCCGATCCACGACATGGCGAACGCGAACACCAGCAGCACCAGGAACGCCAGCACCGCGTCCAGGAAGCTGCCCCGCACCCGCCAGCCGATGAGCAGGCCGCACAGGCACGTCACCACCATCGCGACCACGCTCACCGCCAGGTCCGACAGCGTGCGGCCGACCATCACCGACACACCGGACATGGGCAGCGACCGCAGCCGGTCGATAAAACCCTTGCGCAGGTCGGTCGACAGGCCGATGACGGTGAACGCCGAGTTGAACGCCAGCGTCTGCACCAGGATCCCGGCGAGCAGGTACTCCCGGTAGGCCGCGCCGCCGAGCAGGCCGCCGAACACGAACCCGAACAGCAGCACGAACATCACCGGCTGCACCACCGCGGCGAACGCCCAGTCGACGCTGCGCCGCACGTGCAGCAGGTTGCGCCAGGCGATCATCCAGCCGTCGACGGCGACCTTGGCCACCGCGGTCACGAGTCCTCCCCCTCGTCGGCGCGGTCGGTGAGCATCAGGAACACGTCGTCCAGCTTGGGCCGGTGCAGCGACACGTCCAGCACCCGCACGTCCCGCGCGTCCAACCGGTTCAACGCCTCCACCAGCGTCTTCGGGCCGACGTGCACGAGCACGTGCGCCCGCCGCAGGTGGTCGTCCACCACGGGTTCGGCCGCGCCGACCTCGGTGAGCACGCGCACCAGCTCCGGCAGGTCGGCGCGGTCGGCGACCACGATCTCCAGCCGTTCGCTGCCGACGCGGGCCTTCAGCTCGTCGGAGGTGCCCCGTTCCACCACCCGGCCCCGGTCGATCACCACGATCGAGTCGGCCAGCACGTCGGCCTCCTCCAGGTACTGGGTGGTCAGCAGCACCGACGCGCCGTCGTCCACCAGCCGCCGCACCATCTCCCAGGTGTCCAAACGGGACCGTGGATCCAACCCGGTGGTGGGCTCGTCCAGCACCACGACCGGCGGCCGGGCGACGAGCGCGCCCGCCAGGTCCAGCCGCCGCCGCATGCCACCGGAGTAGGTGCGCAGCAGCCGGGACGCGGCCTGCTCCAGCCGGAACAGCGCCAGCAGCTCCCGGGCGCGGTCGCGAGCCGCGGCGGCTTTGAAGCCGTACAGCCTGCCGACCAGGTACAGGTTCTCGTACCCGGTCAGGCTCTCGTCCACGGCCGCGTACTGCCCGGACAGGCCGATGGACCGCCGCACGTCGGCCGACCGCGTGACGACGTCGTACCCGGCCACGCGGACGTCGCCCGCGTCGGGCCGCAGCAACGTGGTCAGCACCCGCACCATCGTGGTCTTGCCGGCGCCGTTGGGGCCCAACAGGCCCAGCACCGTCCCGGTCGGCACGGTCAGGTCCACGCCGTCGAGCGCGCGGTGCGCCTGGTACGACTTGACGACGCCTCGCGCCTCGACGGCTGCGGTCACCGTTCCTCCTCCGTGTGGTCGTCCGCCCCGACTGGAGCCCTGGTCAACCCGCTCTCCTTCGCTGTGGGCCACGGTCACGACCCGGCCGATGGTGGCGGTGCCGTGACGGGGACACCGGGCCGGTCCCCGATCACGTGCGCGCCGCCATCGACGTGGACGATCTCGCCGGTCGTCGCGGGGAACCAGTCCGACAGCAGGGCCACGCACGCGCGGGCCACCGGGGTGAACTCCTGGTCGTCCCAGCCGAGCGGCGACTTCGCGTGCCACCGCCGACCTTCCCGGCGGGCGGCCTCGTCACCGCCCGGCCCGATGGCGATGGCCGCGGTGGTGCGCAGCGGTCCGGCGGCGACGAGGTTGACCCGGATGCCGTCCCGGCCCAGGTAGGACGCGAGGTAGCGGGCGCAGGACTCCAGCGCCGACTTGGCCACGCCCATCCAGTCGTACTCGGCGTAGGCCTGCGAGGCGTCGAAGTCCAGGCCCACCACGGAACCGCCCGGCGCCAGCATCGGCCGCACGGCCCGCACCAGCGCCTGCAACGAGTAGGCGGAGACGTGGAACGCGGGCGCCACGTCGTCCCAGCGCGCGGTGAGGAAGTTCCCGCCGAGCGCTTCGGGCGGCGCGTAGGCGACGGAGTGCAGCACGCCGTCGAGCCGGTCCGCGTGCGCGCCGATCCGCTCCGGCAGGGCCGCGAGGTGATCGGCGTCGGTGACGTCCAGCTCCACCACCGGCGCGGGCGCGGGGAGGCGTTGCGCGAGCCGTTCCACCAGGCGCACCCGGCCGTAGGCGGTGAGGACGACGGTCGCGCCTTCCTCCTGCGCCAGGCGGGCCACGTGGTAGGCGATGGAGTTCGGCGTGAGCACGCCGGTGACCAGCAGGGTCTTGCCCTTGAGCAGGTCCACGGCTCAGCTCTCCAGCACGTAGCCGTCGCCGGGGCGGTGGCCCCGGGAGCGGCGCAGGTCGGCGAACACGAACGTGCGCTGCAGCCAGCGGTCCGCGCCGTCGTAGCGCGGGGTGAACGCCGACCGGCCGTGCACGGTGACGCGGTTGTCCACGATCGCCAGGTCGCCCGCGGTCAGCCGCAGCGCGTTGAACGAGTTGTCGAACAGCTCGCCCAGCTCCGCCATCGCCGCGACCGCCCGTTCGGTGACGGGCTCGGTGGCCGCCTGGTCGACGCACAGGTCCGGGTCGTCGGGGTCGCCGTGCAGCACGGCACGCGGCGGCACCGCGGCGGACGTGGCGCCGAACGAGGGCGGCGGCGCGGTGACGAACTCGGCCGACGACAGCGCCGCGCGGGCCAGCTCGCCGAGCTTCGGCAGCACCTGGCGCGAGCACACCAGCCGCAGCTCGGCCACCCGCTCGTGGTCCGGCCGAACGCACACCAGGAGCACGAAGTCGGGCCGGTGCTGGTGGAAGGCGTTCTCGGTGTGGAAGGTCAGGTGCGCCGAGCCGACGTTGCCCTGCACCTCCTCCTTGCCCGGCACCGGCACCACGTTCTGCACCAGCGCGCCGGACTTCTCGGCCCGGAACGCGGCCGGGTCGCCCAGCCCGTGCGCCACGAGCAGGAGGACGGCGGCGGACACCGTCGCCTCGCGCACCACCGAACCCTCTGCCTTCGGCGTCGGCGGCAGGTTCTCCTCGTCCACGGGCAGGTTGCGCAGCAGTAACGCCCCGCCCGTGCCCGAGTCGCGGCGGAACTCCTTGAGCGCGTGCCGCAGCGTCGCGGGCGCGTCCTCCCACGCGCGGCGCGCGGCGGCGACCCACTCGGCGCTGTCGAGCCGCCCGCCGGCCACGTCCAGTAGCTCGCGGGCGATCCGGTCGAGCCACTCGTGCTCGTCGGCCTCCAGCGTGGCGGTGGTCAGCGTGTCTCGGTTAGCCAACAACATGTCCCTCACCCTCAGTGAGTCGTCACCGGGCGGACCCGCCCGAGGTGTGCGGAGATCGCCCCGAGCAGGGCGGTCGGGTCGTGCCGGAAGTAGAAGTGCCCGCCGTCGAACGCGCGGTGCTCGCGCAGTTCGCCCGACGCGGTGAGGTCGCGCCACGCCTCACCGCCGTCCGCGTCCACGTCGGGGTCGGCGTCGCCGCGGTAGACGACGATCGGCGTGCTCACCGGCGGCGGCGCGGTCGGTGCGTACCGCTCGATGAGCCGGTAGTCGGCCCGGATCATCGGCAGCAGCAGCTCGCGCAGGTCGGGGTCGGCCAGCGCGGCGGCATCGTCACCGGACACGCGGGTGATCTCGGCGACGAGCGCGTCGTCGTCCCGGGCGTGCAGGTCGCGTGGTGTGCGGTGGTGCGGTGCGGCGAAGCCGGAGGCCACCAGCAGCGCGGGTGGCCTGCCGCGGTCCTCGCACCGCCGGGTCACCTCGTAGGCGATGGCCGCGCCCATGCTGTGCCCGAACAGCACCACCGGCCGGTCGAACAGCGGCGCGAGCACGTCGGTGAGCACGTCGGCCATCGCCGCCATGTCGTCCACCGGCGCGTCGACCAGGCGTTCCTCCCGGCCGGGGTACTGCACGACGCGCACCTCGACCGACGCGGGCAGTCGGGCGCCCCAGTCGCGGTAGTAGCTCGCCGAACCGCCCGCGTGCGGCAGGCACACCAGCGTCAGCGCGGCCGACGGCCGGGGCGTGCGCGTGCGCAGCCAGCGGTCGGCGGTGGTCGTGGCCGCCATGCGCACCTCCTTCTGCAGTGGGGTGCTCAGGCGCCCATGGCGTCGATGAGGCTCTTGGGTCGCATGTCGGTCCAGTTCGCCTCGACGTGGTCCAGGCACTCCTGGCGGCTCGCCTCGCCGAACACCACGCGCCAGCCGTCGGGCACGGCGATGAAGTGCGGCCAGAGGGAGTGCTGGTTCTCGTCGTTGACCAGCACGAAGTAGGTGCCGTTCTCGTCCTCGAACGGGTTGGTGCTCATCGCGGGTCTCCTTCGGGTCGCGGCTTCGCCAGGGCGGCGTCGACCGCCTTGGCCACCTCGTCGAGCACGTCTCGACGGGTCAGCTCTTCGTGGGGTGCGGGCACGTCGTGCACGCGGATCGCGCCGGTGACGTGTGGTGCCCACCGGCCCGGGTCGCGTTCCGGGTGGTCGGCGGCGTCGGTGGCGCGGAAGAACAGCAGGTCGCCGTCGAAGCGGCGGGGCGCGTGGGCGGACAGGGCGCGCCCGTTGGCCAGGTAGGCGGCCAGGACGGCGCGGGCGAGGTCGTCGGTGGTCTGGTCGTAGCCGCCGAGTTCGGTGCGCACCACGGCGACGGCGCGGGCGTGGCCCTCGGGCGTGGCCAGGTCGTCGGGGCTCAGGCCGGTGCCCGCGAACGAGTCGGCGAAGACCTCTTCGGTGGTCAGCGGTGCGGTGCCGACGCGCGGGTAGGAGTCGAGCAGGGCGAGCAGCTCGACCTCCTCGCCTTCCTCCTGGAGGAGCACGGCGGCCTCGTGGGCCAGGTGGCCGCCCATCGACCAGCCGAGCAGCCGGTACGGGCCGTGCGGCGCCACGGTGCGGATGTGGCCGACGAACCGGGCTGCCTGCTGGGCGATCGTGCCGGGGTCGGCGACGGCGAGGTCGGCTTGGAGCCCGTAGAGCGGCACGTCCGGGTCGAGCACGCCGAGCAGCCCCGTGTAGCACCAGCTCAGCCCGGACGCCGGGTGCAGGCAGAACAGCGGCGGCGCGGCACCGCTGACGCGCAGCGACAGGACGGGTCCCAGCGCGTCCACGCCGGTCGCGGCCGGGTCGCCGTCCAGCCGGCGGGCGAGTTCGGCCGGGCTGGGCGCCTCGAACAGCGTCCGCACGGTCACGTCGGCGTCGAACCGGGCCTTCACCCGGTCGGCCAGCGTCACGGCCAGCAGCGAGTGGCCGCCCGCGGCGAAGAACCCGCGGTCCGGGTCGAACTCCTCCACCCGCAGCACCTCGGCGAACATCCGGCACAGCAGGTCCTCGGTGAGGGTGCGCGGTGCGCGTCCGGCGATCGCGGCGGACCGCGGCGCAGGCAGGGTGCGCCGGTCGAGCTTGCCGTTGGCGTTGAGCGGCAACGCGTCCAGCGCGGTGAACGTGCCGGGCACGAGGTGCGCGGGCAGTTCGGCGGCGACCTGCTCCCGCAGCGCGTCGGCGTCCGGCGCGGCACCCGACTCGGGCACGTAGTACGCGGCCAGCCGCTGGTCGCCGGGCACGTCCTCGCGCACGGCGACGGCCGCGTGCGCCACACCCGCGCACCGCGCCACGGCGGCCTCGACTTCGCCCAGCTCGACCCGGACGCCCCGGATCTTCACCTGGTCGTCGACCCGGCCGAGGTAGACCAGTGCGCCGTCGTCGTCCCACCGCGCCAGGTCGCCGGTGCGGTACAGGCGTGATCCAGGTGGGCCGTACGGGTCGGCGACGAACCGGGTCGCGGTGACGCCGGGACGGCCGAGGTAGCCGCGGGCCAGCTGCACGCCCGCGAGGTACAGCTCACCGGGCGCGCCGGGCGGCACGGGCGCGAGGCGGGCGTTTAGCACGTAGGCGCGGGTGTTCCAGACGGGCTTGCCGATGGGCACGCGCGGGTCGTCGGCGTCGCACTGCCACGCCGTGACGTCCACCGACGCCTCGGTGGGGCCGTACAGGTTGTGCAGCTCGGCGTCGTGGGTGCGCCGGAACCGGTCGCGGGTGGCCGGGAGGAGCGCCTCGCCGCTGCACACCACCCGCCGCAAGGTCGGGCAGGCCACCGGCTCCACCAGGAACGCGTCCAACATGGACGGTACGAAGTGGATGGTGGTGACGCCGTGGTCGTTGATGGTCCGCGCCAAATAGGCCGGATCGCGGTGGCCGTCGGGCTTGGCGACCACGATCGCCGCGCCGGAGATCAGCGGCCAGAAGAACTCCCACACCGACACGTCGAACGTGTACGGGGTCTTGAGCAGCACCCGGTCGTCGGCGCCGAGGCGGTGGCGGTCTTGCATCCACAGCAGGCGGTTCACGATGCCGCGGTGCGGCACGCCGACACCCTTGGGCGTACCCGTGGAGCCGGAGGTGTGGATGACGTACGCCAGGTCGTGCGGTCGCACCCGGCTCACCGTCACGTCGGGCATGTCGGAGCCGTGCACCGCCAGCGTGACCAGGTCGGGGAACGCCGCCGCGTCGTCGGTCACCACGCACACCGGGCGTGCCTCGGCCAGCAGCACGACCCGCCGCCGGGACGGCAGGTCGGTGTCCAGCGGCAGGTAGGCCGCGCCGGACTTCAGCACCGCCAGCAGCGCGACCACCAGGTCGGCCGAGCGCGGCAGCGACACGGCCACCAGCGCGTCCGGTCCGGCACCCGCGGCGACCAGGCGGCGGGCCAGGCGGTCGGCGGACGCGTGCAGTTCGGTGTAGTCCAGCACGCGGTCGTGGTCGATGACGGCGGTGGCGTGCGGTGAGGAGGCGGCCTGCCGGTCCAGCAGGTCGGTGAGCGTGACGTCCTCGACGGGCGTCTCGGTGGAGTTCCACTCGCGCAGCACGCGGTCGCGGTCGGCGTCGTTCAGCGGCGTGATCGCGGCCAGTGGCCGGTCCGGGTGCTCGACCAGGTCGGTGAGGACGCGCAGCAGCCAGGTGGTGAGCCTGCGGGCGGTGGCCGCGTCCACCAGGTCGGGCCGGTGGTCCAGCCGGAACGCCAGGTTCGGGCCGGGCACGCCGATCAGCGTCACCGGGTAGTGCGTGGCGTCCCGGGCCTCCACGTCGATCAGGAACGCGCCACCGGCCAGCTCGGTGTTGTCGTCGTCGCCGGACGGGTAGTTCTCGAACACCAGGGTCGTGTCGAACAGCGGGCCGCGCCCGACCCGGCCCTGGATCTCGGCCAGGCCGACGTACTGGTGCTCCATCAACCCGGTCTGCTGCGACTGCAGGGCGTCGAGCAGGTGCGCCGCGGTGTCGTCGGGCGACCAGCTCACCCGCACCGGCAGCGTGTTGATGAACAAGCCGATCATCCGCTCCACGCCGGGCAGCTCGGGCGGGCGGCCGGACACCGTGCCGCCGAACACGACGTCGGTGCGGCCGGTGTGCACGCCGAGCGTGAGGCCCCACGCGGCTTGCACGACGGTGTTCACCGTCCAGCCCCGGTCCCGGGCCAGCTCCGCCAGCCGCCCGGTCAGCTCCTCCCCCAGCTTCACCTTCAGCCGCGCGGGCGGCGCCTGCTCCCCCGGCCGCCCGGGGCCACCGACCAGCGTCGGCTCGGTGACGCCGTGCAGCACCGCGTCCCACGCCTTGCGGGACACCTCGTGGTCGCGGGCGTCCAGCCAGGCCAGGTAGTCGCGGTAGGGCGCGACGGGCGCCATGCCCTTCTCGTCGCCGTGCCGGTCGTACAGCTCGAACAGCTCGTCCAGCAGCACGGGCAGCGACCAGCCGTCCAGCACGATGTGGTGCACGGTGACCGCGAGCCGGAAGTCCTTGAACGGCATGCGGAACAGCACGCACCGCAGCGGCACGTCCTGGTGCAGCGCGAAGCGGCGCAGCCGTTCGGCGTCGTAGCGCTCGGCGAACTTCGCCTCCGCCTCGGCGACGGACAGCGCCGAGCAGTCCACCACCTCCCACGGCACCTCGACGTGGTCCAGCACGACCTGCACGGGCTGGTCGAGCCCTTCGTGCACGAACACCGACCGCAGCCCCGCGTGCCGCCGCACGAGCGCCTGCACGGCGTCCTGCAACGCGTCCACGCCGAGCTCGCCGTAGAGGTCGACGGCCACCTGGACGGTGTAGAAGTCGAGGCCGTCGGTGTCGTGCAGGGCGTGGAACAGCAGGCCCTGCTGCAACGGGGCCAGCGGGAGGATGTCCTCGATGCGCGGTGCGCTCATGAGCGGTGCACTCATGATCGGCCTGCTTTCCTCATCATGGCCTCCAGGCGGTCGATGTTCTTCTGCGACAGGGGGACCAGCGCCACGTCGGAGGGCGTGAGGCCACCGGCGCGCGGGTCGCGGGCGTGGGCGGCGAGCGCGGCCAGGGCGTCGCGCCACAGCCGGCCCAGCTCGGTCACGTCCGGTTCGTCGAGCAAGGCGGCGGGCCAGGACAGGGCGGCGACGAGCCGCGGGCCGTCCGCGCCGTCCTCGGTGAACGCGTTGACCTCCAGCACGTGCGCGAACGGCAGGCCGTCGTCACCCACCGCGCCACCGGCGCCGGTCAACGGGGTCCAGTCGCGGCCGGTCGCGCCGACGCTCGTGCGGCCCAGGTAGTTGAACCCGATCTGGGGCGCGGGGCAGGCGGCGAGCTTGCCCGCGGTGTCCGGGTTGAGGTGGCGCAGCAGGCCGTAGCCGAGGCCGTGGTCGGGTACCGCGCGCAGCCCTTCCTTGACCTGCTTGAGCGCCGTGCCGACGGGTTCGCCGGCGGCGAGCACGTCGTCCCACCGCAACGGCGGCACGTCCACCCGCACCGGGTAGAGGTTGGTGAACCAGCCGACCGTGCGGGACAGGTCCAGGCCCGGCGCGACGGCGTCCTCGTGCCTGCCGTGGCCCTCGCGGTCGACCAGCAGCGCGTCCTGCAGCCGTTCGCCCCGGCGGGCCAGCCATTCGCGCACGGCCAGGCCGAACCCGGTGAGCAGCACGTCGTCCACGCTGACCCGGAACGCGGCGGGCGCGGTGGTCAGCAACGCCGTGGTGACGTCCGGGTCGACCTCGACCACGGTGGTGCGTGCCGTGGCGAGGGTGTCGCGGCTCGGGTCGAGCGGGCGTGCGGCGAGGGCGGGCTGGGCGGTGTCGGCGGTGGCGAGCCAGTGCGGCAGCTGCTCGGCCCACCGCGGTTCGGTCGCCGCGTCGGCCAGGCGGGTGGCCCAGCGCCGCCACGACGTGCGCACCGGCGGCAGTCCGGGTGCGACACCGGCGCG
The DNA here is from genome assembly GCF_001905065.1 of Saccharothrix sp. CB00851. Lineage (NCBI taxonomy): Bacteria > Bacillati > Actinomycetota > Actinomycetes > Pseudonocardiales > Pseudonocardiaceae > Saccharothrix > Saccharothrix sp. CB00851. The sequence continues at coordinate 52,677 of NZ_LWLC01000010.1, read as the reverse complement.
GGCGGCGGACGCGGCGGACGCCAGGTCGGGCAGCAGGATGCGCCACGACACGCCGTCCACGACCAGGTGGTGCGCCATCACGAGCAGCCGACCGGGCGCGTCCGGCCCGACGTCGAACCACACCAGGCGCACCATCACCGCGTCGTCGGGCCGCAGCGTGCGGCGGGCGGCCTCGGTGTGCTCGGCTACGACCGCCGACAGCGCCTCGTCGGTGAGCCCGGCGACGTCCACGCGGGCCACGTGCTCCTCGGCCCGCACCGCACCGGGCGGCAGGACTTCCAGCGCCCACCCGTCGTCGTCACGGTGCAGCCGGGTGCGCAGGGCGTCGTGGTGGTCGACCACGGCCGCCAACGCGTCCACCAGGTGCCCGGTGGTGAGCCCGGCGGGCGTGGCGACCAGGTGCGACTGGTTGAACCCGGCCACCGGACCGCCACCGGCCCGCAGCCACTCCACGATCGGCAGCAGCGGCACTTCGCCCACTCCGTCGGCCACCTCGTCCTCCAGCGCGGACGGTGGCACGGCGACTTCGGCCAGGCGACGCACGGTCTTCAGCTCGAACACGTCACGCGGGGTGAACACCCACCCGGCCGTGCGGGCCCGGCTGACCAGCTGGATCGACATGATACTGTCGCCGCCGAGGTCGAAGAACCCGTCGTCCACGCCGACCCGGTCCACGCCGAGCACGTCGGCGAACACGGCCGCCAACGCCTCCTCCACCGCCGTGCGCGGCACGGTGACCGGCGCGGATTCCCGTCGGGGCGCGGGCAGGGCGCGGCGGTCCAGCTTGCCGTTCACGGTCAGCGGCAGCTCGGGCAGCACCACGAACGCCGACGGCACCGAGTAGTCGGGCAGCGTCGCCGCGGCGGCGGCCCGCACCTCCTCGACGTCCACGCCGTCACCCACCAGGTAGGCGACGAGGCGGCGTTCCCGGGCACGGTCCTCGCGGACCACCGCCACGGCGTCGGCCACACCCCGGCAGCCCGACAGCACGGCCTCGACCTCGCCCAGCTCGATGCGGAACCCGCGGAGCTTGACCTGGCCGTCGCCGCGGCCGACGAACCGCAGGCGGCCGTCACTGGTCCAGCGCACCAGGTCGCCGGTGCGGTACAGGCGGCCGCCCCGCGCGCCGTGCGGGTCGGCCACGAACCGCTGCGCGGTGAGGCCGGGCCGGGCGAGGTACCCGCGCGCCAGCTTCGCGCCGGCGAGGTACAGCTCGCCCGTCACACCCGGCGCCACCGGCTGGAGCCGCGCGTCGAGCACCCGCGCCGCGGTGGCCGCCATCGCGGTGCCGATGGGCAGCGGCGCGCCGACCGCGTCACCGGGCCGGAGGACGTGGCGGGTGGCGAACGTCGTCGTCTCGGTGGGGCCGTACACGTGCACGACCGTGAGGTCCGGGCAGTGGCGGCGCACGGCCTCGAAGGCGTGCTCGGAGGCCGCCTCACCGCCGGTCCACACCTCGCGCAGGCCGGCGAGGCTGCCCGGCGACTCCTCGGCGATCACCCGGAACAGGCCCGAGGTGAGGAACGCGGCGGTCACGCCGTGCCGGCGGATCGCCGCCGCCAGGCCCGCCAGGTCCAGGTCGGCCGGCGCGTCGACCACGGCCGTGCCGCCGTTGAGCAGCGGCACCCACATCTCGTAGGTGCCGGCGTCGAACGCGTGCGACGAGTGCACGAGGACGCGCCGGTGCCCGCCACTGGCGAAGGCCGGGTCGGCGGCCAGCTCCACCACGTTCGCGTGGCTCACCGCCGCACCCTTCGGCACGCCCGTGGAACCCGAGGTGTGGATGACGTAGGCGAGCTGGTCCGGGTGCGGCGAGGGCAGCTCCGCGTCGGGCGCGGGCGGCACCGGGGCAGCCAGGTCCACCACGTGCGCCGGTGCGACGAGACCGGCGGGCAGCTCGACCCGGTCGGTGAGCAGCACCAGAGCGGACGTGTCGGCGAGGATCAAGTTGTGCCGCTCGGCCGGGTTGCCGTCGTGCAGCGGCACGTACGCGCCGCCCGCGTAGAGCACAGCGAGGGTGGCGACGGTCCGTTCGGCGGTCCGCCGGGCCAGCACGGCGACCCGGGTCTCCGGCCGCACGCCGACGGCGACCAGGTGGTGGGCGAGCGCGCGGGCGCGGACGTCCACCTCGGCGTAGGTCAGCTCGCGGTCGCCGTCCACCAGGGCCACCGCGTGCGGTGCGCTCGCGACGCGGGTGCGGAACCGGTCGACCACGGTGTCGCGCTCGCGCGGTGCGGGGTCACCTGCCCACTCGCGCAGCACCAGCCCGCGTTCCTCCTCGCCGAGCACGGGCAGGGCACTCACCGGCGTGGCCGGGTCGGCGGCCACGGCCCGCAGCACGCGGGTGAGGCGGGCGCCGAGGGCCTCGACGGTGGTGCGGTCGAACAGGTCGGCGGCGAACTGGATGGTGCCCTCCAGGCCGGCTCCGGTCTCCCCCAGGTCGAACGACAGGTCGAACTTGGCCGGTCCTTCACCGAGGTCCACCAGGTCGAGGTGCAGGCCGGGCAGGTCCAGGTCGGGCTCGGGGGCGTTCTGCAGCACGAGCATCACCTGGAACAGCGGGTGCCGCGCCACCGACCGCTCGGGGTTGAGCGCGTCCACGAGCCGGTCGAACGGCAGGTCCTGGTGCGCGAACGCGGCCAGGTCGGTCTGCCGGACGCGGCCCAGCAGCTCCTCGAACGCCGGGTCGCCGGACGTGTCCGTGCGCAGCACCAGCGTGTTCACGAAGAACCCGACCAGGTCCTCCAGCGCGGCGTCCGTGCGGCCCGCGACGGCCGTGCCGAGGACCACGTCCTCGCCCGCGCCCATCCGGGTCAGCAGCGCCGAGATCGCCGCCTGGAGCACCATGAACAGGCTCGTGCCGGACCGGCGGGCCAGGGCGAGCAGGTCTGCGTGCAGGGACGCGTCCACGCGCCACGGCACGAGGCCGCCCCGGTGCGACGCGACGGCCGGTCGGCGGCGGTCGGCGGGCAGCTCCAAGGCGTCGGGGATGCCGTCGAGCTGACGCCGCCAGAACTCCAGCTGCGCCGTGCCCGCCGAGCCGGGGTCGCCGTCCTCGCCCAGCACGTCGTTCTGCCACAACGCGTAGTCCGCGTACTGGACGGGTAGGTCCGGCAGCTCGGGTGCGCGTCCGGCGAGGCGGGCGCGGTAGGCCTCGCCGAGGTCGCGGGTCAGCGGCGTGAACGACCAGCCGTCGCCCGCGATGTGGTGCAGCACCAGCAGCAGCACGTGCTCCGAGGGCGAGAGCTCGAACAGCCACGCCTTGAGCGGCAGCTCGCGGGACAGGTCGAACTTGGTGGCCGCCGCGTCGTCGAGGCGTTCGCGCAGGACGCCCGCGTCGGTGGTGCGCACGCTGAACGCCCGGCCGAGCACCTCGTCGGCCTCGGCTGCGGGCGCGACGTGCTGGCGCGGCGTGCCGTCGGTGTCGGGGAAGACGGTGCGCAGCGACTCGTGCCGGGCCAGCACGTCGCCCAGGGCGGCGCGCAGCGCGGTCACGTCCAGGTCCCCGGACAGCCGCAGCGCGATCGGGATGTTGTACATCCCACCCGCGTCCTCAAGCCGGTCCAGGAACCACAGGCGGCGCTGGGCGAACGACAGCGGGACGATGTCGGGCCGTTCGGCGCGGGTGACGCCACGGCGCGCGATACCGGCGGTGGTGGCACGGGCCGCGAGCAGCGCGGGCGTCGGCGCCTCGAACACCGCGCGCAGCGGCAGTTCCACACCCATCGCCGCCCGCACCTGGCTGACCAGGCGGGTCGCGAGGAGCGAGTGGCCGCCGAGGTCGAAGAACCCGTCGTCCACGCCGACCCGGTCCAGGCCGAGCACGTCGGCGAACACCGCGCACAGCACCTCTTCGGCCGGGGTGCGCGGCGCGGCGTCACCGACCACGGCCGCGTCCGGGACGGGCAGGGCTCGACGGTCGAGCTTGCCGTTGGCGTTCAACGGGAACGCGTCGAGCACGACGAGCGCGGCCGGGACCATGTACGCGGGCAGGACGGCACGCACGGTGTCGAGCACGGCGGTCGGGTCGAGGACCCGGCCGGTGACGTACCCGACGAGGCGCTTGTCCCCCGGCCGGTCCTCGCGGACCACGACGGCGGCGCGGTCCACCTCGGCGTGCCGGGTGAGGGCGGACTCGACCTCGCCCAGCTCGATCCGGAACCCGCGCAGCTTCACCTGGTCGTCGGAGCGGCCCAGGTACTCCAACTGCCCGTCCGCGTTCCAGCGCACCAGGTCGCCGGTGCGGTAGAGCCGCCCGCCCCGGCCGAACGGGTCGGCGACGAACCGCTCGGCGGTCAGGGCCGCGCGGCCGACGTAACCGCGGGCCAGGCTTTCACCCGCCAGGTACAGCTCGCCGGGCGTGCCGGGCGGTACCGGGCGCAGCGCCCCGTCCAGCACGTAGGCGCGGGTGTTCCACAGTGGACGGCCCGTCGGCGCGGGCTTGTCCAGCGGGTCGGGCGCGGTAGTGCCCCACTGGAGGGTGTAGACGGTGGCCTCGGTGGGGCCGTAGATGTTGTCGATCCGGGCGGCGGGCAGGGTGGCGCGCACGTCGTTGTAGACCCTCGCGGGCAGGCCCTCGCCGGCCAGCACGACGGCACGCGCGTCCAGGTCCACCCCGGCCGCCAGCACCTGCGCGAAGACCGACGGCACACCACTGACCAGCCCACCGGACCAGCCGCCGCGTTCCACCAGCGCGGTCAGGTTCTCCACGATCTCCACCCGCCCGCCCACGGTGAGCGGCGTGAACAGCTCGAACACCGACACGTCGAAGTTCAGCGAGGTGGCGAGCAGCACCGAGGACAGCTCCTCGGGCGTGAAGTGGTCGGCGGCCCAGGCGACGAGGTTCGCCATGCCGCCCCGCGTCACGGCCACGCCCTTGGGCCGACCGGTGGAGCCCGAGGTGTGGATCACGTACGCCAGTGATCCACTGTGGACGGTCGTGGTGGGCGGTGCGGTGGGCCAGGTGAGGCGTTCGACGACGGCCGGGTCGTCCAGCAGGACCAAGCGGTCGGCGGCGGCGGTGAGGCGGTCGGCCGTGGCGGCGACGGCCAGCACGCACACCGGGCGGGTGTCGTCCAGCGCGAACGCCACGCGCTCGGCCGGGTGGCCGGGGTCCAGCGGCACATATGCGCCACCCGCCCGCAGCACCGCGAGCAGCGCCACCACCGCGTCGGACGTGCGGGGCAGCGACACCGCGACCAAGGTCTCCGGCTTCACGCCGCGTTCCACGAGCAGCGCCGCGAGGCGGTCGGCGCGGGCGTCCAGCTCCGCGTACGTGAGCACGCGGTCGGGACCCACCACGGCGAACGCGTCGGGCGTGCGACGGGCCTGCCGCGCCACCAGGTGTTCCACGAACACCTCGGGCACAGGCCGCGCGGTGTCGTTCCACGTGTGCAGCACCCGTTCGCGTTCCGCCGGGTCGAGCACGTCCACGTCCCCGAGGCGGATCACGGGGTCCGCGACCACGGTCTCCAGCAAACGCACGAGGCGGCGCGCGAGGGCGCGGGCGGTGGGCGCGTCGAACAGGTCGAGGGCGTGTTCGAGGTCGCCTGCCACGCCCGCCGGGCGGCCCGCGTGGTCGTGGGTCTCGCGCAGGTCGAGCAGCAGGTCGAACTTGGCCGCGCCGCCGGGCACCTCTTCGAGGTCGATGGCGAGGTCGGGCAGGTCCAGGTCGGCCTCGGGCGTGTTCTGCAGCACGAGCATCACCTGGAACAGCGGGTGGTGAGCCAGCGAACGACGCGGGTTCAGCACCTCCACCAGCCGCTCGAACGGCACGTCCTGGTGCGCCAACGCCGCCAGGTCCGTCTGCCGCACCCGCTCCAGCAGTTCCTTGAACGTGGGGTCACCCGAGGTGTCGGTGCGCAACACCAAAGTGTTGACGAAGAACCCGACCAAGTCGTCCAACGCCTCGTCCGAACGCCCCGCCACCGCCGTGCCCAACGGGATGTCCGTCCCCGCGCCCAACCGCGTCAACAACGCCGCCACCGCGGCCTGCAACACCATGAACACGGTCGTGCGGGTCTGCCGGGCCAGCGCCACGAGCCGGGTGTGCGTGTCGGCGTCCAGGCGCAGCGGCACCCGCCCGCCCCGGTACGACGCCACCGCCGGGCGCGGCCGGTCGGTCGGCAGCTCCAGCACCTCGGGCAGCCCGGCGAGCCGCGAACGCCAGAACTCGACCTGCGCGGCGAGCGCGCTGCCCTCCTCCTCGTCCGAGCCGAGCACGCGCCGCTGCCACAACGTGTAGTCGGCGTACTGCAACGGCAGCGGCGGGAACTCCGGCGCGGCACCCGCGAGCCGGGCGCGGTAGGCGGCGGCCAGGTCGCGCAGCATCGGGGTGAGCGACCAGCCGTCGCCCGCGATGTGGTGGACCAGGAACAACACGACGTGCTCGTCGGGTGCGAGTTCGAACAGCCACAGCCGGCAGGGCGGCTCCGCCGCCAGGTCGAACCGGTGCGCCAGCGCGTCGGCGAGGGCGGCGGGCAGGTCGTCCTCGTCCACCTCCACGTGCACCACCGGCAGGGTGGGCGCGTCGAGCACGTGCTGACGCGGTTCGCCGTCGACCTCCGGAAACGTGGTGCGCAACGACTCGTGCCGCGCCACGACGTCACCGAACGCCGCGGTGAGCGCGTCCCGGTCCAGCTGCCCGGTCAGCCGCAGCGGTAGCGGCACGTTGTACATCGCCGCTTCTTCCAGCCGGTCGAGGAACCACAGCCGCCGCTGGGCGTACGACAGGGGCAGCACGTCCGGGCGGGGCAGCACCTCGACGTCGTGGCGGGTGCCGCGGGCACGTTCGGCGAGGGCGGCCAGCGCGGCGGGCGTCGGCGCCTCGAACACCGACCGGATCGACAGCTCCACGTCCAGCACGGACCGGACGCGGCTGACCAGGCGGGTGGCCAGCAGGGAGTGGCCGCCCAGGTCGAAGAAGCTGTCCTCCACGCCCACCGAGGGCAGGTTGAGGACGGTCGCGAACACGCCGACCAGCACTTCCTCGGTGAAGTTGCGCGGCGCGCGGCCGGTCGCGGCGGTGCCGCCGACCACGTCCGGTACGGGCAGGCCGCGGCGGTCCAGCTTGCCGTTGGCGGTCAGCGGCAACGCGTCCAGCCGCACGAACGCCGACGGCACCATGTAATCCGGCACGGCGGCGGTGACGTGCGCGTGCAGGGCGATCGGGTCGAAGTCGTGGCCCTCGGCGGGCACCACGTAGGCGACGAGCCGCTGGTCGCCGGGCTGGTCCTCGCGCACGACCACACCGACCGGCCCGACCGACGGGTGCCGGGACAGCACCGACTCGATCTCACCCAGCTCGACCCGGTAGCCGCGGATCTTCACCTGGTCGTCGGCGCGGCCCGCGAACAGCAGGTCGCCGTGCTCGCCCCACCGGGCGAGGTCGCCGGTGCGGTACATGCGCGAGCCAGCCGGACCATAGGGGTTGGCGACGAACCGGCCGGAGGTGAGGCCGGGCCGGGCGACGTAGCCGCGGGCCAGGTTCTCGCCCGCGATGTACAGCTCGCCGACCACGCCGGGCGGCACCGGGCGCAGCGCGTCGTCCAGCACGTACGCCTGCGTGTTCCACAGTGGACGGCCCAGCGACAGCACCTCGGCCGGGATCTCGTCGTCGGGCTCGATGACCAGCGTGGTGCAGCCGACCGTGGTTTCTGTGGGGCCGTACTCGTTGACCACCCGCGCGCCCGGGTGGCGCTTGCGCCACACGTCGAGCTGCGCGCCGGGCAGCGGCTCGCCGCCGAGCACGAGTTCGGCGGTCGGCGAGTAGGTGTCGGGCAGCACGTCCAGCACGGACAGGTGGCTGGGCGTGCACTTGAGGAACGTGAAACCGGCTGCCGTGGGGCTCGCCGGGTCGATGCCGTCGTCGGCGAGGTCGCCCAGGTGCACCGCGCCGCCGGAGATCAGCGGCGCGTACAGGCCGGTGACGGTGAGGTCGAACGTGACCGGCGAGTGCAGGAACACGCCGGATTTCACGGACGGGTAGGCGTCGACCGACCACTGGAGGTAGTTCACCGCCGCGCGGTGCTCGACCAGCGTGCCCTTGGGGCGGCCGGTCGAGCCGGACGTGTAGATGACGTACGCGGCGTGCTCCAGCCGCAGCGGCGAGCGTCGGTCGGCGTCGGTCAGCGGATCGGCGGAGAACGCGTGGTCATCGAGGTCGTTTAGGACGAGCTGGGGCACGTCCAACGCGGCGAGTCCGGGCGCGAGGAGCGAGTCGGTGATCAGCCGCACGGGCCGGGTCTCGCCGAGCATGTCGGCGAGCCGTTCGGTCGGCTGGTCGGGGTCGAGCGGCAGGTAGCCCGCGCCGGTCTTGAGCACCGCGAGCAGCGTCGTGACCAGGCGCGTGCCGCGCGGGAGCGCCACCGCCACCAGGGTCTCCGGTCCGGCGCCGTGCCCGACCAGCAGACGGGCCAGGCGGTTGGCGTCGGCGTGCAGCTCGGCGTAGGTGCGCTGCTCGTCGCCGTGCACGACGGCGGTCTTGTCGGGCGTCGCGGCGGCCTGCCGGTCGAGCAGGGCGGTCAGGTGCAGCGGCTCCACGGGGTGGTCGGTGGCGTTCCAGTCGACCAGGACGCGCTCGCGGTCGTCGGCGTCGAGCAGGTCGACGGCGTTGACGGCGCGGTCCGGGTCGGCGGCGATGGCGCGCAGCACCAGCCGCAGCCACTCCCCCATCCGCGCCACGGTGGCCCGGCCCAGCACGTCGGGCCGGTAGTCCAGCCGGAACGCCAACCGCTCGCCGGGCAACCCGACCAGGCTGATCGTGTAGTGCGTGGCGTCCCGGGCCTGGAAGTCGGTGATCCGCACGCCGCCGCTCAGCGCGGGCGCGGTATCGACGTCGACCGGGTAGTTCTCGAACACCATCGTGGTGTCGAACAGCTCGCCGTGGCCGGTGCGCCGCTGCACGTCGGCCAGCCCGACGTGCTGGTGGGCGATCAGCCCCGCCTGCCGGTCCTGCACGGCGGTCAGCAGCTCGCCCAGCGACTGCCCGGCGGCCCACGACACCCGCACCGGCAGCGTGTTGATGAACAGGCCGAGCATCGTCTCCACGCCCGGCAGCTCGGCGGGCCGACCGGACACCGTGCCGCCGAACACCACGTCGCGGCGGCCAAGGTAGCGGCCGAGGACCACGCCCCACGCGCCCTGGGCGAGGGTGTTCATCGTCCAGCCGCGGGCGCGGGCGGTGCGGGTGAGCGCGTCGGTCAGCTCGTCGTCCAGCTCGACCAGGACGCCGTCGGGCACCACGGAGGCGTTGTCGGCTGCCGACCCGACCAGCGTGGGCCCGTCCAGGCCCGCCAGCACGTCGTCGTAGGCGGTCAGCGCGGCCTCGGCGTCCTGGCGGGTCAGCCAGCCGAGGTAGTCGCGGTAGGGGGTGACGCGGGGCATCGCCGAGTCGTCGCCCGCGTGCTCGTAGAGGGTGAACAGCTCGTCCAGGAACACCGGCGTGGACCAGCCGTCCATCAGGATGTGGTGCATGGTCAGCAGCAGCCGGTGCACCTGGCCGGGCAGCACGACGAGCACGAGCCGCAGCAGGGGCGCGCGGGCCATGTCGAAGCGGCGGGCCCGTTCCTCGTCGACCAGCTCCGCGTAGTCCGCCTCCGGGTCGGCGGCGCCGGTCAGGTCGACCTCCCGCCACGGCGCGCGCACCTCGCGGCGCACCACCTGCACGGGCCGGTCGAGGCCCTTGTGCCGGAAGCCGACGCGCAGGTTGGCGTGCCGGCGCAGCAACGCGTCGGCCGCGGCGCGCAGGGCGTGCACGTCCACCGGGCCGGTCAGCTCGGTGGCCAGCTGCACGGTGTAGACGTCCAGGCCGTCCCGGTCGTACAGGGCGTGGAAGAGGAACCCCTCCTGCAACGACGACAGCGGCAGGACGTCCTCGACTGCGGACTTCTTGCTCATCGGTCCAAGTCCTCGCTCTCGTCTTCGTCGTCTTCCAGCAGGTCCAGCTCGTCCTGGCTGAGCGGGACCAGGTCCACGTCGGACGGGGTGAGGCCGCCCGCCGCGGCGCCCCGGACGTGCTCGACCAGCCCGTGCAGCGCCTGCCGCCACGCCGCGCCGAGGTCGGCCGCCTCGGTGTCGGCGAGCAGGTCGGCGGGCCAGGCGAGGGTGGCGTTCAGGCGCGGGCCGTCCGGGGTGTCCTCGGTGACGGCCGTGACCTCGACCGCGTGCACGAACGGCAGGTCGTCGTGCCCGACCGGGGCGGTGAAGCCGGGTGCGGGCAGCCACAGCCGGTCACCGCCCGCGGTGTCGACGCGGCCGAGGTAGTTGAACGCGATCTGCGGTGCGCCCAGGCCGGCGAGCTTGCCCGCCGTGTCGGCGTTGAGGTGGCGCAGCAGGCCGTAGCCGACGCCCTTCTCCGGCAGTTCGCGCAGCTGCTCCTTGACCCGCTTCAGCGCCGTGCCCGCGGCGGGTCCGCCGGCCAGCAGTTCGGGCCAGCCGACCCGGCCCGGGTCCAGCCGCACCGGGTGCACGCTGGTGAACCAGCCGACCGTGCGGGACAGCTCCACGTCCGGCACGACGTCCTCCCGGCCGTGGCCCTCGACCTGGAGCAGCACGGACGTCTCCGCGCCCCGGCCGCGACGTTCCCGCCACCGGCCGACGGCCAGCGCGAGCGCGGTCAGCAGCACGTCGTCCACGCCCGCGTGGAACGCGGCGGGCACCTCCGTGAGCAGCGGCGCGGTCTCCTCGACCGTGAGGGCGACCTCGGCGGTGCGCGCGGTGCCGACGGTGTCGCGGGCCGGGTCGAGCGGGCGTGCGCCGAGCAGCGGGTCGGGGCCGTCGAGGACGGTGGTCCAGTACGGCAGCTGGTCGGCGCGGGCCGGGTCGTGCGCGGCGTCGTGCAGCAGGTGCGACCAGCGCCGCCACGACGTCCACACCGGTTCCAGCACGGGCTCGCGGCCGGCGGCGAGGGCGTGCCACGCCTGGGCGAGGTCGGGCAGCAGGATGCGCCACGACACGCCGTCCACGGCCAGGTGGTGCACGACCAGCAGCAGGTCGCCGGGGTGCGCGGGACCCGCGTCGAACCACACCGCCTGCACGAGCTGCCCGCGGGCCGGGTCGAGGCGTCGCCACGCGGTGTCGGTCTCGGCGCGGACGGCGGCGGCACGCGCGGTGTCGTCCAGCCCGGTCACGTCCACGCGGCGGGTCACGTCGACCGCGCGCACCGTGCCGGGGTCGGCGATCTCGTAGTACCACTCGCCTTCGTCGTCACGGTGGAGGCGGGCGCGCAGGGCGTCGTGGTGGCGCAGCACCGCGTCCAGCGCACTCACCAGCCGGTCCCAGCCCAGTTCCGCGGGCACCGCGACGAGCTGCGCCTGGTTGAAGCCGTCGAGCGTGCCGCCGCTGTCGAGGAACCAGCGCACGACCGGCGTGAGCACGGCCGGGCCGCTGCCGGTGGTGTCGGGCACGGGCCGGGCGTCGGCCGGTTCCACCGCCACCAGGGCGAGTTCGGCCACGGTCTTGCGCTCGAACACGTCACGCGGGGTGAACACCAGGCCGGCCCGGCGGGCGCGGCTGACGAGCTGGATGGAGCCGATGCTGTCGCCGCCGAGGTCGAAGAAGCTGTCGTGCACGCCCACGTCCGGCAGGCCGAGCACGTCCGCGAACACCGCGCACAACGCCGCTTCCCTGCCGGTGCGCGTGCCTTCGACGTGCGGGGTCGGCTCGGGTGCGGCGGGTGCGGGCAGCTTGGCGTGGTCGAGCTTGCCGTTGTGGCTCAACGGCAACTCGTCCAGCACCACCACCGCGGACGGCACCAGGTAGTCGGGCAGCTCGGTGCGCAGCGCGGCCCGCAGGGCGGTGGTGTCCAACGGCGCGCTCGCGGTGACGTAGGCGACCAGCCGGGACGTGCCGCCGTCATCCGACCGCAGCACCACAGCGGCGGTGTCGACGCCGTCGTGGCGGCGCAGCGCCGCTTCGACCTCGCCGGGCTCGACCCGGAAGCCGCGCACCTTGACCTGGCTGTCGGCCCGGCCCAGGAACTCCACGTGCCCGTCGGGCAGGCGGCGTGCGAGGTCGCCCGTCCGGTACATCCGCGCTCCCCCACCGGCGAACGGATCGGCGACGAAGCGGTGCGCGGTGAGCGCGGGCCGCTCGAGGTAGCCGCGGGCGACGTTCGGGCCGGACAGGTACAGCTCGCCGGGCACGCCCACCGGCACGGGCCGCAGCCACGCGTCCAGGACGTGCGCCCGGCTGTTGAGCACCGGCGTGCCGATGACCGGCGCCGGGTGGTCGGCCAGGTCGGCGATCATCGAGTCCACGGTGGTCTCGGTCGGGCCGTAGAGGTTGAGCGCGACCAGCCCCGGCGTGCCGCGCAACGCCTCCCACAGGTGTGCGGGCACGGCCTCACCGCCGAGCAGCACGACGGACGGGAACCGCTCGTCGCCGTCCAGCAGGCCGTGCGCCACCAGGTGGTCCACATAGGACGGTGTGGTCTCGATGACGTCGATCCGCTCCCGGCGCAGGTGTGCCACCAGCGCCTCCGGGTCGCGGCGGATGTCGTCGCCGATCACGTGCAGCTCGTGGCCCGCGAGCAGCCACAGCACCGGGTCCCAGGACGCGTCGAACGCGACGGGCGCGGTCAACGCGGACCTGAGCCGGTCACGGCCCAGGCGGCGCGCGATCGGCGTGAAGACGTGCTCTTGGTGGTGGCGCAGGAGGTTCGCGAGGGAACCGTGCTCCACCACGACGCCCTTGGGACGGCCGGTCGAGCCGGAGGTGTAGATGACGTACGCGGCATCGCGCGCGGTCAGCGGTCGGGTGCGGTCGGCGTCGGTGGGTGCCGTGTCCGGGGCGTCCGGCGCGGTGTGGGCGTCGACCGAGCCCTCGATGACCAGAGCCGGACGGGCGTCGGCGAGGGTGGCGCGCCGCCGTTCCGCCGGGTGGTCGGGGTCCAGCGGCAGGTAGACCGCGCCCGCCTTGAGCACCCCGAGCAGCGCCACGGCGGTGTCGACCGAGCGGGGCAGGACCACCGCCACCACGTCGCCGACCGCCGTGCCGCCGCGCAGCAGCGAGTGCGCGAGCCGGTTGGCGCGCCGCTCCACCTCGGCCCCGGTAAGCCGGACGTCCCCGCCGACGAGGTCACCTTCCGCGCTTCGCTCGAACGTGGCCAGCACGGTCTGGTCCGGCACCGGGCCGAGAGGTCCGACCGCGGCACGGGCCAGGTCGTCGGCCTCACCGGGTGCGAGCAGGTCCAGTTCGCCGAGGCGGCGCGTCGGCTCGGCGGTGGCTTGGTCCAGCACCCGGGCGAACCAGGACGCGATCCGGTGGGCGGTGTCGGCGTCGAACAGGTCCCGGCTGTACTCCAGCTCACCGCGCAGGCCCGCGGGTTCGCCGTGCTCGTGCCGTTCGGCCAGCGTGAACGACAGGTCGAACTTGGCCGGACCGGCGGGCAGGTCCACCACCTCGGGCGTCACGTCGGGCAGGTCCAGGTCCGGGTCGGCGTTGTTCTGCACCGTCAACAGCACCTGGAACAGCGGGTGCCTGGCCAGCGAGCGCTGGGGCGCCAACTCCTCCACGAGCCGGTCGAACGGCACGTCCTGGTGCGCGAACGCGGCCAGGTCGACCTCGCGGACCTGGTCGAGCAGGTCGGCGAACGCGGGCCCGCCCGAGGTGTCCACTCGCAGCACGAGCGTGTTGACGAAGAACCCGACCAGGTCGTCCAGCGCCTCGTCCCGCCGACCCGCGACCGGCGTGCCGATCGGGATGTCGCTGCCCGCGCCCAACCGCGTCAGCAACGCGGACAGCGCGGCGTGCAGCACCATGAACGGGCTGGCGCCGTGCGCGGCGGCCAGGCGTGCCACGCGGGCCTGCACGTCGGCGTCCAGGTGCAGCGGGACGGAGCCGCCGTCGTGGCGCGGCCGGCTCGGACGTGCCCGGTCGGTGGGCAGGTCGAGCGTCTCGGGCAGGTCGGCGAGCAGCGCCCGCCAGTGGTCGAGCTGGGCGCGCAGCGGGCTGTGCCCGTCCTCGTCGGAGCCGAGCACGTCGTGCTGCCACAGCGTGTAGTCCGCGTACTGCACGGGCAGCGGCGTGAACTCCGGTGCCACGCCCGCGTGCCGGGCGCGGTAGGCGACGCCGAGGTCGCGCAGCAGCGGCGCGAGGGACCAGCCGTCGGCGGCTACGTGATGCAGCAGCAGGAGCAGCACGTGGTGGTCGTCCGCGAGCCGGTACAGCCGGACGGCCACGGGCAGGTCGTCGGCGAGCGCGAACTTGTGCCTCACGGCGTCGGCCAGGTCGGCGGCCAGCGCGTCCTCGGTGGTGTCGACGCGCCTCGTCGCGGCGCTGAGCAGCGCGGCGGCCGCGGCCGGGTCCAGCACCGACTGCCGCGGCGAGCCGTCGATCTCCGGGAACACGGTCCGCAGCACCTCGTGCCGGGCCACCACGTCGGCCACGGCCGCGAGCAGCGCCGAGTCGTCCAACGCACCGGTGAGCCGCACGGCCAGCGGCACCGAGTACAGGCCGCCCGCCTCGTCCAGCCGGTCCAGGAACCACAGGCGTCGCTGCGCGGCGGACAGCGGCACCACGTCGGGCCGGGCACGCGGGGTGACGCGGGCACGGGCGGGCGCGGCGTCGTGCAGGACGCGGGCCAGCCCGGCGGGCGTCGGGTGCTCGAAGACCGCGCGGATCGGCGCCTCCACCCCCAGCACGGCCCGGACCCGGCTGATCAGCCGCATGGCCAGGAGCGAGTGGCCGCCCAGGTCGAAGAACCCGTCGTCCACCCCGACCTCGGGCACGCCGAGCACGTCGGCGAACAACCCGCACAACGTCTCCTCCACGCCGTGCGCCGCGCGGGACGCGGACGTGACGGCGGTGGCGGGCGCGGGCAGGGCGTGCCGGTCGACCTTGCCGTTGGCGTTGAGCGGCAACTCCGCCAGCTCCACCACCACGGACGGCACCATGTACGCGGGCAACGCCTCGCCGACGTGACCGCACAACGCCACCTGGTCCACGGTCGCGCCTTCGTCGGGCACGACGTACGCCACCAGACGACGTTCACCGTGGTGGTCGACGTGGACCGCGACGACGGCGTGCGCCACGTCGGGGTGCCGCGCGAGCACGGCTTCGACCTCGCCGGGCTCGATCCGGAACCCGCGCAGCTTCACCTGGTCGTCGGCGCGTCCGTGGAACGCCAACTGCCCGTCCGGCAGGCGGCGCACCAGGTCGCCGGTGCGGTACATGCGGTCGCCGGGCGGCCCGTACGGGTTGGGCACGAACCGCTCCGCGGTCAGCCCGGCCCGGCCCGGGTAGCCGCGCGCGAGACCGGTACCCGCCACGTACAGCTCGCCGACCGCGCCGGGCGGCGTGAGCCGGAGGTCGGCGTCGAGGACGTGCACGCGCGTGTTGTCCATCGGCAGGCCGATCGGCATGGTCTGCGGGTCCGGATCGCCGGGCCGCAGCGCGAACCGCGTGGCGAACGTCGTGGTCTCGGTGGGGCCGTAGCCGTCGACCACGGTCAGCTCCGGGCAGTGCGCGCGGACCCGGGCCACCGCGGCGGCGGGCACGACGTCACCGCCGGTCCACACCTCCCGCACACCCGCAAGGAACGTCGGCGCTTCCTCGGCGACCAGCCGGAACAGCCCGGCGGTGAGCCACAGGGCGGTGACGCGGTGCTCGGCCACGACCCGGCCGAGGGCAGCGATGTCCAGCACTCCGGGCGGCGCCACGACGACCGTGCCGCCGGACAGCAGCGGCGCCCACAGCTCGTAGGTGGCGGCGTCGAAGGCGTGCGAGGAGTGCAGCAGGACGCGG
The DNA here is from genome assembly GCF_001905065.1 of Saccharothrix sp. CB00851. Taxonomy (NCBI): domain Bacteria; kingdom Bacillati; phylum Actinomycetota; class Actinomycetes; order Pseudonocardiales; family Pseudonocardiaceae; genus Saccharothrix; species Saccharothrix sp. CB00851. The sequence goes on along the minus strand of NZ_LWLC01000010.1, from coordinate 36,933 downwards.
GCGTGCGCGGGCGTGGTGAACAGCCGGTCGGTGGCCAGCTCCACGACGTTCGCGTGCGTGACGGCGACGCCCTTGGGCACGCCCGTCGAGCCGGACGTGTGCATGACGTAGGCGAGCTGGTCGGGGTGTGAGCGCCGGTTCAGCCTGGTCGCGACCGGCGGGCACGCGCCGGTGTGCACGACGTGCACCGGTGCGGTCAGGCCTTCAGGCTCGGGCCGGTCGGTGACCAGGACGGGTGCGCCGACGTCGGTGAGCACGAAGTCCACGCGCTCCACCGGGTACGACTCGTGCAGCGGCACGTAGTAGCCGCCCGCCTTGAGCACCGCGAGGATTATCACGACCAGCGACGGCGACCGGTCCATCAGCAGCGCGACGGGGGTCTCGGTGTCCACCCCGAGGTCGGCGAGCCGGTTCGCCCACCGGTCGGCCTCGGCGTCGAGCTGCCCGTAGGTGGAGGTGCCCGCGTCGGACACCACGGCGAGCGCGTCGGGCGTGGCCGCGGCCTGTGCCTCGAACCGGGCGACCAGGGACGTGGCGCCGACGCGGCGGGCGGTGTCGTTCCAGGTCACGAGCTCGGCGTGCCGCTCTTCGGGGGTGAGCAGGTCGAGCCCTGCCACCGACGTCGCGGGATCGGCGGCGACGGCGGCGAGCAGCGTGCCGAGCTGGGTCACCAGGTGCCGTGCGGTGGACTCGTCGAACAGGTCCAGCGCGTACTCCAGCGCACCGGCGATACCCGTCACCGCGCCGCTGTCGTCACGGGTCTCGTAGAGGTCGAACCACAGGTCGAACTTGGCGACGGCGGTGCGCAGGTCGGCCAGGGCGACGTCCAGGCCGGGCAGCTCGACGTCCGGGTCCGGCGTGTTCTGCAGCACGAGCATCACCTGGAACAGCGGGTGCCGGGCCAGCGAACGACGCGGGTTCAGCACCTCCACCAACCGCTCGAACGGCACGTCCTGGTGCGCCAACGCGGCCAGGTCCGTCTGCCGCACCCGCTCCAGCAACTCCTTGAACGACGGGTCACCCGAGGTATCGGTGCGCAACACCAAAGTGTTGACGAAGAACCCGACCAGGTCGTCCAACGCCTCATCCGAACGACCCGCCACCGCCGTGCCCAACGGGATGTCCGTCCCCGCGCCCAACCGCGTCAACAACGCCGCCACGGCCGCGTGCAGCACCATGAACACGCTGGTGCGCGTCTCCCGCGCGAGGTCGGCCAGCCGTCCGTACAGCTCGCCGTCCACGGTCAGCGGCACGCGTGCGCCCCGGTGCGACGGCACGGCCGGGCGCGGGCGGTCGGTCGGCAGCTCCAGCACCTCGGGGAGGTCGGCGAGCCGGTCGCGCCAGAACCGGGCCTGGCGGCTGAGCGCGCTGTCCGGGTCGTCCTCGTCGCCGAGCGCTTCCCGTCGCCACAGCGCGTAATCCGCGTACTGCAACGGCAACGGCGTGAACACCGGGGCTCCTCCCGCGTGCCGGGCGCGGTAGGCGGCGCCGAGGTCGCGCAGCAGCGGTGCCAGTGACCAGCCGTCGGCGGCGATGTGGTGCACGACCAGCAGCAGCACGTGCTCGTCGGCACCCGTCTCGAACAGCCACAGCCGCCACGGCAGGCCGTTGGCGAGGTCGAAGCGGTGGCCGGTGGCGGCGGTCATCTCCTCCGCCGGGTCGGCGACGGCAGCCGTCTCCACGTGGCCGGGCAGCACGCGCAGCGCGTCGGCCACGTCGAGCACCTGCTGCACCGGCTCGCCGCTGACCTCGGGGTAGCGGGTGCGCAGCGGCTCGTGGCGGGTGACGACGTCGCCGAGGGCGGCCAACAGCGCCGTGCGGTCGAGCGGGCCGGTCAGGCGCAGCGGCAGCGGCACGTTGTAGGTGCCGCCGGTCTCGTCCAGGCCGTGCAGGAACCACAGCCGGCGCTGGGCGGACGACAGCGGCACGGGGTCGGGGCGCGGCCGTGCGGTGGGCCGGGACCGGGCGACGGCGGCGCCGTCCACGACGAGCGCGAGCCCGGCGGGCGTCGGGTGGTCGAACACCTCCCGCAGCGACAGCTCCGCGCCGAGCGCCGCCCGCACCTTGCTGATGAGCCGGGTCGCCATCAGCGAGTGCCCGCCGAGGTCGAAGAACCCCTCGTCCACCCCGACCCGCTCGACGCCGAGCACGTCGGCGAACACCGCGACCATCAGCTCTTCCAGCGGCGTGCGCGGCGCGCGGCCGGCGGCGCCCGAGTCGGGTGCGGGCAGCGCGTGCCGGTCGAGCTTGCCGTTGAGCGTCAACGGCAACGCGTCCAGCGCGACGAACGCCGACGGCACCATGTAACCCGGCAACCGCGCCTCGGCCGACGCCCGCAGCGCGGTGAGGTCGACGTCGACCGGCGTCACGTACGCGACGAGCCGCTTGTCACCGGGCCGGTCCTCCCGCACGACGACCGCGAGCGCGCCGACACCTTCACCAGCGGCGAGCACCGCCTCGACCTCGCCCAGCTCGATGCGGTGACCGCGCACCTTCACCTGGTGGTCACGTCGTTCCAGGAACACCAGCGACCCGTCGGCGCGGCGCACCACGTAGTCACCGGTGCGGTACATGCGACGGCCGGGACGCGGCGTGAACGGGTCGGCGACGAAGACCACACCCGTGCGGCCCGGGTCGCCGAGGTACCCGCGTCCCACCCCTTCGCCGCCCACGTACAGCTCACCGGGCGTGCCGACGGGGACCGGGCGCAGGCGGTCGTCCAGCACGTAGAGGCGGGTGTTGCGCAGGGCGCTGCCGATCGGCACGCCGTCGGTGACGTCGTCGGGCGAGGTGATGAACGCGTGGGTGACGTCGTCGGCGCACTCGGTGGGGCCGTAGGCGTTCATCAGCGGGATGCCGGGGAACGCGTCGAGCCAGCGGGTGCACAGGTCGGCGGGCAGCGCCTCACCCGTGGCGACGAGCAGCCGCAAGGAGGCCGGCCCCGGACGTCCGCCGTCCGCGTCCCACAGGTCCAGGGCGGCGCGGAGCAACGACGGCACGACCTCCAGCACGGCCACGCGCTCCGCGTCGGTCCGGTCGAAGAGGCCACGCGGGTCGGCGGCGAGTTCCCGTGCGACGATCCGTGCCGTGCCACCCATCATGAGCGGGGCGAGCATCTGCCAGATCGAGATGTCGAACGTCAGCGGCGCGTTCTGCACCACGGTGTCCACTTCGGACAGCCGACAGTCCTCCACCTTGGTCAGCAGGTGGTTCACCATGCCCCGGTGGGTGACCATGGCACCCTTGGGCTTGCCGGTCGACCCGGAGGTGAACAGCACGTACGCCAGGTCGTCGCCCGCACCGACCGGCTCGGGCCACTCGTCGGAGGCCTCGCCCCCGACCAGCAGCAGGTCCACACCCAGCTCGGCGGCGAAGGAGGCGACGGCGGGCGAGGCGAGAACGAGCCGTGCCCCGCTGTCGGCCACGAGCGAACGGCCACGGGCGATCGGTGCGTCGGCGTCCACCGGCACGTACGCCGCGCCCGCGCCGAACACGGCCAGCACCGACACCACGAAGTCACGGCCCGGTGCGGTCGGCAGCGCGACCAGGTCACCGCGCCGCACACCCGCCGCCCACAACCGGCGGGTCAGCGCGGCGACGCGCCCGGCCAGTTCGGCATAGGTGGTCGGCCCCTCGTCGTCCACCAACGCCACCGCGTCCGGCGTGCGTCGGGCATGCTCCTGAACCCGGCGCACCACACCGTCGGCGTCGTCCAACGGCGCCTCGGTGCGGTTCCACCCGACCAGCGCCTGGTCCCGCTCCGCCGCGTCCAGCAAGTCGAACGACGCCAGCGGCGCCTCCGGGTCCGCCAGCAATCGCTCCAGCAGCCGCAGCAGCCGGTCCAGGTGACCGGCCACCTCGGCCTCGCCGTACAAGAACTCGTTGCCGTCCAAGTCGATCCGCACGGGCTTGCCGTCGGACCGGTCGTAGGCGGTGATCTCCACGTCGTCGATCACGCCGTTGGACAAGTTGTGCGCCGTCACCGGATGCCCGCCGAACGTGACGTTGTAGTCGAACGGCATGATGTTGACCACGACGTTGGCCAACTGACCCGCACCCCGCACCAACCCCAGGTCCCGCAGCACGTCCTCCTGCCGGTACCGCTGGTGCTTGAGCGTGTTCCGGGCCTCGACGGTCGTGCGCCGCAGCACGTCGACGAACGTCGCCGCCGGGTCGAGGTCCACGAACAGCGCGAGGATGTTGCTGACCATGCCCGGCGTGTCACGCAGCAGCTTGCTCTTGCGCGCCATCACCGGGAACCCGACCGGCGTGGTCCGGGCACCGGTCACCAAGTGCAGGTACACGGCCGTGGCGGCGGTCAGCGCCATCGGCCAGGTGGACGCGTGCGCCCGGGTCAGCTCCTTCATCCGGTCCATCAGCGCCGGGTCGACCACCGCGGTGGCGCGGGCCGGGCGGGCGCTGGCGGGCGCGGTGCCGGAGGTGAGGCCGACGGGCGCGGGACGGTCGGCGAGGCGGGTCCGCCAGTGCTCCTGGTCGCGGCGGTAGGCGTCCGAGGCGCGGTAGGCGGCATCGTCGTCCAGGTACTGCTGGAGGGTGGCGAACGCGCCCGGGGGCACCTCCTCACCCGCCACCAGCGCGGAGTACACGGTGGCGAGCCGGTCGGTGAAGATGCGCCCGCTCACGCCGTCGGCGATGACGTGGTGGTTGCGCTGGTAGTACAGGAACCGGTCGGGCGCGACCTTGAACAGCGCGTCCACCGACAGCGGGCCGTTCTCCAGGTCCATCGGCCGGTACAGGTCGTCGTCCATCCACGCCACGGCGTCACCGACGGGGTCGGCGCGGTCGGTGTGGTCGAAGAAGTGCAGGTGCGGGTCGGGCGCGAGGAACTGCCACACCCCGTCGGCGTCCTCGGTGAACCGGACCTGGACCGTCTCGGCCTCCAGCACGGTGCGGCGCAACGCCTCCTCGAACAGCGCCACGTCCACCGAACCGTGGATCTCCAGGTACTCCGACATGACGAACACGTTGTCGGGGTTCAACCGCTGGCCGTACCAGATCCCCAGCTGTCCCGGGGAGAGCGGCCACCGCCGCCTGTCCTCGCTCATGTCCCTGTTCTCCCTAACCCGCGAGACCTAGCCCTGCCACCGACGCAGCACGACGACGGCGTTGTGGCCGCCGAAGCCGAACGAGTTGCTCATGACCACGTCCACGTCGTGCGCCTGCGCCTCGTGGGCGACGAAGTTCACGGCCGTGTCGATCGGCCGGTGGCAGTTGATGGTGGGCGGCACGAGCCCGCGGTTGATCACCATCGCGCCGACGATCGCCTCCACCGCGCCGGCCGCGCCGATCATGTGGCCGGTCATGGACTTGGTGGAGCTGATCGGGACCCGCTCGACGTGCGCACCGAACACGGCCCGGATCGAGTCCAGTTCGGACTGGTCGTTGAACACGGTGCTGGTGCCGTGGGCGTTGACGTAGTCGACGTCCTCGGGCGTGAGGCAGGCGTCCTCCAGCGCGCCGCGCATGGCGGCCCGCGCTCCCCGCCCCTCGGGGTGCGGCGCGGTCCAGTGGTGCGCGTCGGACGTGGCCGCGTAGCCCGCGACCTCGGCGAGGATCGTCGCGCCCCGCGCCAGCGCGTGCTCCGCGGACTCCAGCACCACGATCCCGGACCCGGAGGCCATCACGAACCCGTCGCGGTCGGCGTCGAACGGACGGCACGCCGCGGTCGGCGCGTCGGTCCGGGTGGACAACGCCTTGGCGTTGCCGCTGCCCGCCATGTCCACCCGGGTCAGGATGTTCTCCGCGCCGCCCGCGATCACCGCGTCGACCACGCCGTAGCGCACCCAGCGGGCCGCCTCGCCGATCGCGTCGGTGCCGGACGCGCACGCGCTGCTCAACGCCCGCGTCGGCCCCGTGACGCCGAACGCCAGGCTGATCTCGCCCGCCGCGCTGTCGATGGCGCCGGTCACGGGCGCGAACGGGCTGACCGCGCGCGGCCCCTTGGCGCCCAGCGTCACCACGTGCTCACCGAGGGACTGCATCGGCCCGTAGCCGCTGCCGATGAGCGCGCCCACCCGGTGCGCGTTGTCCTCGGTGATCTCCAGCTTCGCCGTGCCGACCGCCTCGGACGCGGCGGCGAACGCGTACTGCGCGTACGGGTCCATGCGCCGGACCTGCTTGTGGTTGAGGTACTTCCTCGGCTCGAACCCCTTGACCTCGCCCGCCAGGTCGGTGGGCAGGTCGGAGGCGTCGATGACGGTCACGTTCCCGATCCCGCTGCGCCCCGCGACCAGCGCGTCCCACGTCTCGTCGGCGGTGAGGCCGACCGGGGACACCACGCCCCAGCCGGTGATGACGACTCGCCTGCCGTGTCGTTCAGCCATGTGCCGCTCCTCGCTTCGATCGTGGGTCAGTCGGCGACCGGGAAGCTGCCGCCGAGTTCGTGGTCGGCGAACAGCGCGTCTCCCAGGCGGGTGGGGACGTTGAGGACGACCACCTGGCCGTCCCGTGAGCGCTGCCAGGCGTCGGCGACGTCCGCGCGCAGCGACTCCTTGGTCACGGTCACCTGGTGCACGCCGCGCCACCGCGGTGCCTGGGCCGTGACGGCGTCCGGGTCCACGAACGCCGTGCCCGCGAGGTCCCGGTTGTGCGGGCCGAGCTGGGAGTGCAGCCAGCCGTAGCCGCCGTTGCGCAGCACCACGTAGACCAGCCCGCCGCCGAGCGCGGCGGCCGTCGGCAGGTCGGCGTCGAACATCCCGAACGCGCCGTCGCCGACGAACGCCACCACCGGCCGCTCACCCGCCGCGGCCTTCACGCCGACCGCCGCCGCCGCGCCGAAACCGAGGCTGGTCTGCTCGGACGGCACCACCGAACCCGCGCCGTGCGCGCACTCGAACCGGGGGAAACTGTAGGACCACATGTCCTGCAAGCCGTTCTCCTGCACCAGGACGCGGTCGGCCGGCAGCTCGGCGTCGAGCGCGGCCAGCACCTCCACGACGTGCAGCTCGGGCTTGGCCGCGAGGTCCGCCAGCTCGCGGCGGTGGTCGGCGCGCAGTCCGTGGTGCACCCCGTCCACGCGCTTGGACCACTCCACCGGCGCGCTGTCCACGACCTGCTCCAGCCACCCCGCGCACACGTCCGCGCCGTCGCCGAGCACGACCGGCCCGGTGTACTGGGTGGCGACACCCGCCGCGTCCACGTTCACCTGCACGACGGGCACGGTCGTGCCGAGCGCGTCCGGCCAGCCGTAGGTCGCGGTCTCCTCCAGCCTGCTGCCGAGCACCACCACGCAGTCGGTGTCGGCCCACAACGCCTTGGCCCGCTCCGGCGCGTACAGCCCGGCGAGCCCGATGAACCGCACCGACGACTCGTCCACCACACCGCGTCCGCCGGCCGTGCAGGACAGGGCCGCGCCGACGCGTTCGACGAACCGCTCCACGACGCCGTCCTCGTTGCGGTGCCGCATCCCGCCGCCGACCAGCACGATCGGCCGCTGGGCGTGGCGCAGCGCGGTCAACGCCGCCGAGTCGCCCGCCACCGTGACCGACGTCGGGCGTTCGACGGGCGGCGCGGGCGGCGGCACGGGCACGTCCGCCTTCAGCAGGTGGTCGGGCACCTCCACGTACACCGGGCCGGTCGCGCCGGACGTGGCCACGAGGACGGCCTGGCGCACGGCGGGAGCCAGCCGGTCGGGGTGCTCGACCCGGGTCGAGGACTTCACCAGCGGCGCCAGCACGGCCTGCTGGTCCAGTTCCTGGAACGCGCCGCTGCCCCGCCGTTCCGCCGCCGTGCCGCCGGACAGCAGCAGCACGGGCGCACCGGACGACGCCGCCTCCAGCAGGCCGGTCACGGTGTTGGTCACCGCCGGGCCCTTGCCGACCAGCGCGACGCCGAGCGCGCCGGAGTGCAGCGCGTAACCCGTGGCCATGAACACGGCGTTGCGCTGGTCCCGGCACACGACCAGCCGGACACCGGCGGCGTGCAGCGCGCCGAGCGCGTCCAGGTCGTCGTCGGGCAGGCCGAACACGACCTCCACGCCCACCTCGGCGAGCAGCCGGGCCACGGCGTGCCAGGCACCCCGGACGTGGTTGCCCGGGGAAAGCGGCACGGACAGCGGTTCCAGGTCGATCACATCCATCTCCCCCTCGCCCGTCATGCCGTGCGGCCGGTGGCGTCGGACGTGGTCAGCCGGTCGGGCCCGAGGTGGTCCGCGACGGCCTTCGAGATCAGCAGCGGCTCGGCGCGGCGCGTGCGGCCCAGCGCGGCGTAGTTGGCGCGGATGCCCGAGCCGCCGAACGGCGCGTTGCCGTCCTCGATGTCGATCACGGTCTCGTTGACGCTGACCGTGTGCCGGTGGCGCAGCAGCTCGACGGTGTCGGGCATGTCGCCGTAGACCGTGGCGGCCATGGCCCGTTCTTGGAAGTACTGGTGGTCCAGCATCGGGTGCAGCCAGTCCGTCGAGGTGAACGGCACCACGTTGAAGATCGGCGCGAACAGCTCGGGCGGGGTGATCTTCGTGTCGGCGGGCCGGATCAGCACGGTCGGGCTGAGGTGGTCGTCCACGAAGTTGACCTCGCCTCCCGCCGCCAGGTGCTCGCGGCCGGAGCGCAGGTAGTCCAGTGACGCGTCGAACGCGTCGAGGTAGAACATGTGGCTGTAGTCGGCGTTCGGGTCGTCGAAGCGGCCGTAGCGCAGGTTGTCCACGCGGCGGCACAGCAGGTTGCAGAACTGGGCGCTGATCGAGGTGTGCACGAACACCACGTCCGGGCCGAAGCAGTCCTGCCCGGAGTTGAGCATCCGCACCCGCAGCAGGCCGTCCACGGCCTTCGGGATGTCGGCGTCCGCGCCCACCACGAACGGGTTCACGCCCTGGCCGAAGTAGAGGAACAACTGGTCGCGGCGCAGCCCGGCGCGGATCTTCTCGGCGTTCTTGAACGTGCCGGTGAACACCAGCACGTCCGAGCGCGCGCCCTCGCCCTCCATGAACTCCCGCTGGTCGCTGTCGTCCAGGACGATCGGCAGGTGGTGCACGCCGGACAGCAGCTCGTGCAGCTTGAACAGCTGGTCGGAGATGCGCCGCGACGGCCGGAACACGACGCGTTCGCTGTAGAGGCTGGGGATCGCCAGGTACAGCACGTAGCTGTAGAGCGGGATGTTCGACGGCATCAGCACGCCGACCTGGCCGACCGCGGGCGGCCGGTACCGGGCGATCTCGGCGGCGGCACCTTCCAGCGCGGCGATCGACGCGTCGATCTCGCCGTACGCGGTCTTGTAGTTCGTCACCTGCGTGAGCAGGGACATCACTTCGGCGCGGCGTTCGCGCAGCAGCTGGGCGAGGTCGGTGAGCCGGGCCAGCCGGTCCGGGAACGGGATGGCGGACGGGTCCGCGTCGCCGTGCGCCCTGGGGAAGACGCCCTTGACGCCTTCGAGCGCCACGGTCGAGGCGGCGATGTCGCGCAGCGCCCTGAGGTCGACCTTGCCGTTGCCGTTGAGGGGCAGTTCCTTGAGCACGACCACGCGGTTGGGCTGCTCGTGCGCGGCGACGAACCGCGACACCGTGCGCTTCCAGTGCGCCACGGGCTGCTCGGTCGGATCGGTGATCACGAACACGAGCTGGGTGCCGCGCTGCTCGTCCTCGACCGGGATCACGCGCACCGGCGCGCCGCACGCACCGGCTTTCTCCGCGATGGCGTCGGGGTAGAGCGTGTGGCCGAAGCGGTGCACGGCGGACTTGCGGCCGAGCACGCGCAGCTGCCCGGAGGGCGTGAGGAAGCCGATGTCGCGGGTGTGGAACTCTCGCCGCTCGACCTCGCGGACCCGTCCGCCGGGTTCGAGCAGGCCCACCATGATGTCGGGGGTGCGGACCACGACCTCGCCGACCTCGCCCGGCGGCACCGGGTTGCCCACCGGGTCGCGCACCTCCACGACCACGCCGTCCAGCGGCGTGCCGCAGTGGGTCGGGTCCTCGATCGAGGACAGGGCGATGTTGCCCGCCTCGCTGCTGCCGTAGCCGTCCAGGAGCGTGGCGCCGAAGCGCTTCTCGAAGCGGGTGCGCAGCTCGTCGCGCAACGGCTCGCCGCCGACGCACCACATGCGCACCGAACCCAGGTCGCGGGTGTCGCGGCGGGCGATGACGCGCAGCATCGTGTCGTAGGTGGCGGGCACGGCGTCCACGACCGTCACGCGCTGCCGGGCGATCACGTCCAACGCCTGGTCCACGCGCCTGCTGGGCGCGATGACGAGCGTGGCGCGGGCGTCCCACCAGAGCATCAGCATCGACAGGCCGTACTGGTGGGTGAACGGCAGCAGCGGCAGCAGCACGTCGGACGCGGTGTAGCCCATGCGCCGTTGGGTGCGCTCGACGTTGCGCCGCACCGACGCGCCGGAGCGCACGATGCCCTTGGGCTTGCCGGAACTGCCCGAACTCCACACCACGAGCGCGTCACGCCGCCGCGCCCACCGGGCGAAGGTCAGCTCGGGGACGTCGGCCACGGGCACGTCGTGCGCGGTCTTCACCAGGGCGTGCAGGTCGAGCAGGCCGGCCGCGACGCGGTCGAACGCGGGATCGGCAGGGTCGGCGTCGGTGACGAACCAGCGGGCGCCGGAGTCCACGACGTGCTCGGCGGCCTGTGCCGGCGGCAGCCCCTGGTCGACCAGGCCGACCGAGACGCCCAGCTCCATCAGCGCGAACAGCACCACCACGAAGTCGTCGGAATTGCGCGCCGACAGCACGACGCGATCGCCGTCGTCGACCCCGCGTTCGCGCAGCACGCGGATCAGCGCGTGGCAGCGTTCGGCGACGTGTGCCAGGGGTGTTTCCCCGCCGTGTTCGTTGACAAGCATGGCTCTGCCCTCGTTCCTCGTTCTTCGCCACACCCACCGGGGCGTTGACGCGGAATGGACCCGGTCCGGCGGCACGCTGGAGAAACCCCAGGTTGGTCGCGTTGCCGATGCCGCCCGGACAGGCGTGGGCGGCTCACGTCCGGTTTCGTGAGCCGAGGCTTTCGGGCACATTTCACCCGCGTTCGCGCGGGGGTGCCGGAAATGGCGCGGGAGCGCTAGTGCCGGTCGCGGCACTAGGTGGAGGGCCGCGCCTCACGTGGCGCACGCGTCGGACGCGGTGCGTGCCACGGGCGCGACCACTGCCCACGACTCGGCGGAACGCCCGGTGGCGCGGTTTCGACCGCGCCACTCGAGTCACCGCCGGTAGTGCCCGCCTCACGTTTGCCCGCCCCGCGCACCGCGTTCCCGAATGGTCCGGGAACGGCGGTGAACGGGCCCCTGGGACAGGAGATCGTGTTCACTGCCGTCGTCCTCGATGGAAGTTCGCGCACGGCCGGCGGACCGCGCGTCACAGTACTGCGCACGCCTCCCCAGTACTGGCTGGCGTGCCGCCACCGCCCTGATCTGCACAGACGAGGGAGGTGACTGATCGACGACCGGGCTCGTCAACATCCAACATGCAACGAGTGCTTCCCGTTCATCAGCACCGATCACCTTGGCAACGAGGGCAGGTGATCACAATCAGCCGATCGGCGCAGCAGGCCGGAAAAACCGTCTCAAAACACCGAACAAGAACGCTGTTCACATTGTCCGGCGGGACAAAATAGCCACCCCCGGATGGAGTGTCAAATCGAGCGGAACGGCCCTGACGACCCTCTACGGACTTCCGAAACACCAGAGTGCCGCCGTAACATGGCAATATAGAAGTCATATAGAAGACTCCGCCGGAGGCGGCCGGACGATCTTCACGTTAACTTGATCGACAGGTTCCCCACAGAAGTGCCGCCCGTCACCTCGCGCACCGATCGAGACGCACCGCCCCATCGGCGTCGGCATCGCCTGCGCACCTCCGAAGCAGCACCCTGAAAAGGGCGGGAACGCCCCACCCACGCCGACGTCCCTTGTGGACTGAGGATGTGTCGTGTTCGGCGACGGCACGGTACGACGAAGCCACCGCCCTGGTGCGGGCGGTGGCTTCGTGGTGTGGTGCGGGATGGGGCCTGGTGCTCAGCTTTCCTTACCGTGCGCGGCGTCGGCGTCGGTCGGTGGGTTCTCAGGCTGCGCGGTGTCGGCCGGTGCAACGTCGGCGGCTGCGGCATCGGCCCGTGCGGTGTCGGTAGCGGGTTCCGCCGGTGGCGTCTCGTCCTGGCGTTCCACGCCCACCGACCACGGGCCCGCGAGAGCGGCGAACGCCGCCACCGCCGTCACCACCGGCGCGGCGACCGCGGCCACCACCCCGGCCGTCACCGGGATGTCCAGCACCCGCTCGCCCTCGCCGTTGCGCACGACCACCCGGCGCGTGTTGCCCTCGTGCACGAGCTGCCTGATCTTCTCCGTCAACGCCTCGACCCCCGGCGCCTGACGATCACCCTGCTCCGTCATGTCCTACCCCCTTCACCTCCATCCTGCCGCGTCCAGGCCATCCGGATCCAGTCGCGCGGGCGTCAGCCGACCGTGCCGGGTTGGGCGGACAGCACCACCTGGCTCCAGCCCTGCGCGTCCACGGTGTCCGGGCCGCGCAGGTCCGCGCCGCTGCCGTCGTACGGGTTCGCGTCGGTGTAGCGCAGCAACCCGCCCTCGGCGTTGTGCCCGAAGTAGACACCGCCACCGGCGGACAGGAGCCGCCCGAAGACCTGCCACGTGCCCGACCGCAGCTCGTACCGGGACCAGTCGCCCGCGCCGCGGATCCGGTACGACAGCAGTGCCCCGCCGCTGGTCGTGCCGAGCAGCCAGTCCGGCCCGGTCGCGGTCAGCGTCTTCAGCGTGAAACCGGTGCCGATCACGCCGTCGCTCGTGATGTCGCCCGCGCCCGGCTTGGTGACGGGCACCGCGTACCGGCGCAGCACCCCGTCGGCGATGCCGTACAGACTGCCCCGGCCGTCGTAGGCGAGCAGGTCGTGCGTCCAACCACCACCGAGCAGCACCGGCGCGTTGAACGCCAACGACGTGCTGTTCGTGATCACGTCCACCCGGTACAGCCGACCACCGGACGTCGTCACCAGCACCGTGTTGAAGTTGAGCGTCGCCATCGCCTTGGGCACGAACCCCAACGACGCACCGGACACCACCGCGCCGTGCGTGCGGGTGCCGTTGGCCGCGTCGACGGCCGTGTAGGTCAGGCGGCCGTCGGCCAGCACGCCGTAGAACGACGCGGTGCCGGAGACGTGGTCCTCCACGATCTTGCGGTAGCGCAGGGCGCGGTAGTGCGAGGTCGGGTGGCCCGAGAGCGACGCCTGGCTGAACGACGCGCCGGTGACCTTGTCGATGGGCGTCGAGCCGAAGCTGTAGTACCAGAACGTCGTCTTGGCCGAGTTCTCCCAGCCGCCGAACAGGATCGCGTGGTACGGGTAGCGCCCGCCGTCGTCGTTGACCCGGTCGTTGAGCAGATCGCCGGGGCGCAGGTCGGAGCGGGAGATCGGGACGGTGAGGCTCGACTCGTCCAGGCCGTCGGTGTTCGGGTCGTAGCCCAGGTGCCACGCCATGCCGACGTAACCCGAGCAGTCGCGCCGGTACTGGCGCGTGCGGCCGACGTCCCACGCCTTGGCGCCCTGGTCGTAGGTCAGGTCGGCGTCGTGGCAGCGGTTGTACCAGTCGGTGGCCCTGGCGAGCACCTCGGACCTGGTGATCTGGCCGCCGATGGTCGAAGCGGCGGTCACCGCCTCGGCGTGCGGGACGGTCGTGGTGACGGTCGCTGTGACCGTCGTGGCGGCCATGACGGCGACCAACACCGCCGTGACCGCTCTGGTGGATCTTGGCATCGTGCGTCCTCCCCTTGCGTACACGTCCGAGCGGGAGACTCACAGGCCGCGCTAACAAGTCGCTAACCACCATCGGCGGGTGACCGAACGTGGAGCCATTCCGAGGAAGTCGTGGAGCCATTGTTCCGCTAGACTGGCTCCATGAGCACCCCCGGTGGACGGCGGCAGGCGCGTGGTGAGGTCGAACGGCTGCCGAGCGGGTCGTTGCGGGTCAGGGTGTACGCGGGCGTCGATCCCGGTTCCGGCAAGCGGCGGTACCTGACCGAGACGGTGCCGGCCGGGCCCGGGGCGGACCGGAAGGCCGAGGCGGTGCGGACCCGGCTGCTGGACGAGGTGGACGCGCTGCGCAACCCGCGGGCCGAGGAGCGCCCGGCCGAGGTCCCGGGCACGCGCCAACGCGGGCGGCGGCGAGGCGAGTTGACCGTCGCGGCCGTCGCGCGGCTGGCCGGGGTGTCCGCACCCACGGTGTCGAAGGTGCTCAACGGGCGGCCGGGGGTGGCGCCGCCGACCCGGCGGCGGGTGGAGGCGGCGCTGCGCGAGCACGGCTACCGGCGGCCGGAGGCGGTCGTGCGGGCGCCCAACGTGGAGGTCGTGTTCTTCGGCATGCAGAGCTACCTGGCGGTCGAGGTCATGCACGGCGTGGAGCGGGTCGCGGGCGGGCACCGGCTGGCCGTCGGATTCACCGACGCCGCCCGCCAGGCGTCGACCGGCCGGTCCTGGGCGCGTGACCTGCTGGCCCGCCAGCCGTACGGCGTGGTCGCCGTGCACCTGGGCTTCGCCACCGAGCAGCTGGGCCTGCTGGCCACCAGCGGCATTCCGCTGGTCGCGCTGGACCCGACGGGCGAGCCGGAGCACTCGGTGCCGTCGGTCGGCGCGGCCAACTGGAGCGGCGGGATCGCCGCCGCGCGGCACGTGCTCTCGCTCGGCCACCAGCGCGTGGCGGTGATCTCCGGCCCGCCGGAGCGGATGTGCGCGCGGGCCCGGCTGGGCGGGATCCGGGCGGCGATGGACGAGCACGGTGTGCCGCTGGACGAGCGCCTGGTGCGCATCGGGCAGTGGTTCGCCTTCGAGGAGGGCTTCAACCACGCCCGCGAGCTGCTGCGGCTGCCCGACCCGCCCACCGCCGTGCTGTGCGGCAACGACCTGCAGGCGCTGGGTGTCTACGAGGCCGCGCGGCAGGCCGGCCTGCGCATCCCGGAGGACCTCAGCGTGGTCGGCTTCGACGACATACCGGCCGTCCGCTGGTGCGGGCCGCCGATGACGACGGTGCGACAGCCGATGGTCGAAATGGGCGCCGCCGCCGCGGAGCTGGTCCTGTCGCTGGCCGCGGGCCGCGCGCCGGACCAGCCGCGGGTCGAGCTGCCGACCACCTTGATCGTCCGGGACAGCACCGCGCCACCGGCGCCGTGAGCGTTCACATACCGAAATCACCGTTGAACCGAACGAGTGAAGTAGCGAAGTGTTTCCAAGCTTGATCGAAAGCTTTCGACCTGCGGAATCGGTGCCCGATCCCGCGCTGCCGGGCTTTGCGCAACCGTTGCCACGCCCCGCTCCGCGCTCCTACCTTCCCCCACGGCCCCGCCCGTTCCCTCGTCACCCGAGGTCCGCCGATGAGCACGAGATCGCCCGTCCTCTCCGCCTTCCTGACCCTGGTGGTCCTCGCGGCCCTGGTGCCGGTGGTCGTGCTGACGGCCCGCGCACCGGACGCCTCGGCCGCCGCCGACCGGGACTACATCTCGTTCCGCCCGGTCGGTGGCGGGTTCACGCTCGCCGCGAACGGGAAGGCGGCCCCGCTGTTCGTCAGCGGCGGCGACTTCCCGGGTGTGGTGCGGGTGGTGGACGACCTCCGTGACGACGTGGCACGGGTCACCGGCGTGCGCCCGACCGTCTCCACCGGCACGCCGTCGTCCGGTGAGGTCGTGCTGGTCGGCACGGTGGGCCGCAGCACGCTGGTCGACGGGCTGGTCGCGGCCGGGAAGCTGGACGTCGACCGGATCCGCGGCAAGTGGGAGACCTCGCTGCAGCAGGTGGTCGAGCACCCGATGCCGGGCGTGCGCCGGGCGCTGGTGATCGCGGGCAGCGACCAGCGGGGCACGATCTTCGGCGTCTACGACGTCTCGCGGCGGATCGGCGTGTCGCCGTGGCACTACTTCGACGACGTGCCGGCACGCAAGCACAGCGCGCTCTACGTGCGGCCGGGCAGTCACACCCAGGGCACCCCGGCGGTGAAGTACCGCGGTGTGTTCATCAACGACGAGAACCCCTCCACCGGCCGGTGGGCGCGGGCGACGTTCGGGCCGGGCTTGGCGCCGGGCCAGGAGGGCGGGTTGAACCACCGGTACTACGAGAAGGTCTTCGAGGTCATGCTGCGCCTCAAGTCCAACTACCTGTGGCCCGCGGTGTGGGGTCGGGCGTTCGCCGAGGACGATCCGCTCAACCACGCCACCGCGACCCGCTACGGCGTGGTGATGGGCACCTCGCACGAGGCGCCGATGATGCGCGGCATCGAGGAGTGGAAGCGCAACCCCACCCGGTATGGCGGCACGGGTGAGTGGAGCTTCCTGCGCAACGCCACCGCCGTGCGGGACTACTGGGCGGACGGCATCAAGCGGATGGAGCGGGAGGAGCTCGAGGGCGTCGTCACGCTGGGCATGCGCGGTGAGGGCGACACCAGCCTGCCCGACGGTGACGGCGTCGAGCTGATGCGGGACATCATCGCGAGCCAACGCCAGATCCTCGACCGCGAGAGCGGCACGCCGTTGGCCGAGATCCCGCAGGTCTTCACGCTCTACAAGGAGGTCCAGCGCTACTGGGACCGGGGCCTGCGCCCGCCGGACGACGTCACGGTGGTGTTCGCCGACGACAACTGGGGCAACATGCGCAAGGTCCCCGACCCGTCGCTGCCCGCACGCGCGGGCGGCTACGGCCTGTACTACCACTTCGACTACGTCGGCGGCGGCCGCAACTACAAGTGGGTCGACACGATCAACCTGGCCAACACCCGCGAACAGCTGAACCTGTCCTACGAGTCCGGCATCGACCGGCTGTGGGTGGTCAACGTCGGCGACCTGAAGAACGAGGAGGCGCCCACCCAGTTCTTCCTCGACTACGCCTGGAACCCGTCCTCCATCCCCGCCGACGGCATCAAGGACTGGACCCGGGAGTACGCCGCGCAGAACTTCGGCGACCGGGCCGCACCGGCGATCGCCGACGTGCTGCACACCTACGGGCAGCTCCAGGCCCGCCGCAAGCCCGAGGCGACGAACCGGCGTTACACGCGCGGCGCGGCTGGTGCGATCACCACCGACGACACGATGACCCCTTACAGCATCGAGAACTACGGCGAGCTGGACCGCGTCACGGCCGAGTGGGAGGCGTTGGCGGCCAAGGCCGACGTGGTGGGCCGGACGCTGCCCGCAGCCGACCGGGACGCCTACTACCAGCTCGTGCTCTACGCGGCCAAGGCGACCGCGAACCTGTACGCGCTGCGCGAAGCGCAGTTCCTCAACCGCTGGTACGCCTCCCAGGGTCGGGCGGCCACCAACGACCTCGCCGCGACGGCCGAGGCACGCCTGGCCGATGACGTGGCCATGTCGGACTACTACAACACCACCCTCGCGGGCGGGAAGTGGACGGGCTGGCAGACCCAGACCAAGATCGGCTACGGCGACAAGGCCCGCTACGGCAACAACGCGAGTTGGCAGGAACCACCCGCACCCGACCAGATCTACCCGGCCTTGCAACGCATCACCGGGCCCACCGCGGCGGAGATGGGCGTCGCGATCGACGGCTCGCCCGACTGGTGGCCCCACGCCACCGGGCAGCCCATGCTGCCGGAGTTCAGCCCCTACCAGACCTCACCCGCCCAGTACATCGAGGTGTTCAACCGGGGCACCACCCCGTTCGACTACCGGGTCACGCCGTCCGTGCCGTGGCTGAACGGCGCCAGTGGCACCGTCACCGAACAGGCCCGGGTCACGCTCAGGGTGGACTGGGCCAAGGCACCCGCCGGGAGGACCACGGTGCCGATCACCGTGACCGGCGCCGGTCGCACCGTCACCGTGCAGGCGGTGGTGCACAAGCCGACCGCGCCCAAGAGCGGGTTCGTGGAAGCCGGGGGTTACGTCTCCGTCGAAGCCGACCACTACACCCGCGCGGTCACCGGCAACGGCGTCTCGTGGTCGCACCTGCCGGACATCGGCCGCACCGGCTCCGGCATGCGCCCCAGCCCCGTCACCGCCGCCGACCAGACCCCGGGCGGCAACGGCGCACGCCTGGAGTACCAGGTGAACCTGCACACCACCGGCCCGATCACGGTGTGGGCGTACCTGTCGCCGCGCAACAACGTGCGGCCGGGCGCGGGCGTCGAGTACGCGGTATCGCTGGACGACCAAGCGCCGCGGACGGTGAACACCACGACGGCGACCGGCTCCGACGACACGGCCATGAACAAGGGCTGGGAGATGAACACCCTGGAAGCCGTCAACCGCACGTCGAGCACGTTCACGGTCTCCTCCCCCGGCGTGCACACGCTGAAGTTCTGGGCCGTCGACCCCACCGCGGTCCTGCAGAAACTCGTGATCGACACCGGCGGGCTGAAGTACAGCTACCTGGGCCCGCCGGAGAGCCACCGGGTCACGCCGGCCCGCGTCGCCGGCTGAGTCCAGCCGGCACGGTTCTGGGTGTTCCCGGTGGTGCGCCGCCCTCGATCCCCGGGTGGAGCCCCGAGTCCGCGAGCGTGACGCGTTCGTGGTCACGCTGTGGACCTACTACGAACCCGTGACGCAGCAAGAGATCCCACCGGCCAACTACGCCGACGCCCTCGTGCGGCTGCACGCCGGGATGCGGACGCTCGACCTCCCCGCGCCGCACTTCACCGACCGGGTCGAGCAGGCACAGCGACTCGTGGCGAGCCGTGACCGCACCCCGGCGCTCGCCGACTCCGACCGGGGACTGCTCGACAGCGCGTTGCGCGGCCTGCGCCGGGTGGTCGCCGGGCACGGTGGAGCCGAACAGCTGCTGCACGGCGAACCGCATCCCGGCAACGTGCTCGCCACGGAGCACGGGCCGCTGTCATCGACCTCGAGACGTACTGCCGCGGTCCGGTCGAGTTCGACCTCGCGCACGCGCCCGACGAGGTCACGGCGGTCTGCCCCCGTCCGCCGATGTTCGCCACCTGTTCGTTTCCGGGCGACCATCGGCGGGTTGACGACGTCACGCCCCGGCCGGGAACCTCTCCTCCGGCCGATGATCTCCGCGACACCGGCCGAACCCGCCGCCGTGCCACTCGACACCGGATGGAGGGCATGGTCGTCGTGACCGCCCGCAAGACGTTCCCGCGCACCGCAACGAGACTGCTGAGCACGCTGTTCGGCGCGGCCCTGATCGCCGTGCTGCTGCCCGCCGTCGCCTGGGCCGACCCACCGCAGGCCTTGCCCGCCAACCACGCCGCCGCCGACGGCAAGTGGCAGCCGGCGTTCGACTACGACACCGACGGCTGCTACCCGACGCCCGCGATCGGGCCGACCGGCGTCCTGGCCACCGGCCTGAAGAACTCCGGAGCCCTCAACGGCCAGTGCCGCGACCAGTGGGACCTGGACAACACCAACTCCTACTCGCGCTCCAAGTGCAACAACAACTGGTGCGCCTACCTCTACGACCTGTACTTCGAGAAGGACCAGGCCGTGCCCGGCTGGGACTGCTGCGGACACCGGCACGACATCGAGCACGTGATCGTGTGGGTCAGCGGCGACCAGGCGCACTACGTCTCCACATCCGCGCACGGCAAGTACTCGACGTACCCGCGTTCCCAGGTCGCGTGGGAGGGCACGCACCCGAAGATCGTTTACCACAAGGACGGGTTGGGCACGCACTGCTTCCGGCTCGCGAGTGCGAGTGAGCAGCCGGAGAACCACCATGGAGCGTGGCAGTACCCGGACCTGGTCAGCTGGGACCACTTTCCGGCCGGGATCCGCGACATCCTGGTGAGGGCGGACTTCGGCAGTGCGAGTCTGGCGATCAAGGATGGTGCGTTCAACCACAACCTGGCTCAGGCGAAGCCGAGCGGGATCCCGTTCGATCCGAACGCCTGACGGCATCGGTCGGGGTGGTCTGTGGTTTCTTCCGGCTCATGCGGACCCGTTCACCACGCTCCGCCGGGCGTTGGCGGACATCGCGCTCTCACGGCGTCCCGGCGATCCGGGTGACGATGAGGTCGAGCCGCTCCTCCTGGCCGCTCGGGGGGATGCGGCCGCTCTTCGCCAGCGCGGCGATGCCGTGCAGCGCGCTCCAGGTGACCTCGGCGAACAGCTCGCGGCGCGGGTTGTCCGCCTCGAAGCAGCTCACGAACTCGTCGAAACCGGCGCGCAGCGAGGCGGGCGTCTCGGCGTGCGCGAACTTCACGTCGGTCGGCAGCACGAACATGGCCTGGTAGAGGGCGGGTTGCTCGGACGCGAAGTCGAGGTACGCGCGGCCGACGGCGTGCAGTGCGCGTGACGGCTCGGTGCTCGCCAGCCGGGCACGGCGCAGGCGGTCCGCGAGTTCGGCGAAGCCTTCGAGGGCGACGGCGCGCATGATGGCGTCCTTGCCGTCGAAGTGGCTGTAGAGCACGGGCTGGCTGTACTCGACGCGTTCGGCCAGCCTGCGCGTCGTCACCGCCTCCCACCCCTCGGCTTCGGCCAGTTCGCGGGCGGCCGTGATGATCAGCTGGTGGCGTTGGGCGCGTTCACGTTCGCGGCGTTCGGAGATGGCGGACATGGCCACATCCTAGCAACGCTAGACATCCTGCCAGGGATAGATATATCGTCGCTACAACAACTAGCGCCGCTAGATTCGGCGCGCCGGAGGGGGAACACCCATGCTCGTCAACGTCGCCACCGTGCTCACCGGACTGATCGGCCTGGGCGTCGTCGCCATGGGCGCCCGCGCCTTCTGGGCGCCGCACGCGGCGGTCGGCTTCGGCATCCCCGACACGCCGACCGGGGACCGCCGTTTCCAGGCCTGGCTGAACGTCAAGTCCGTGCGCGACATCGCGTCCGGCCTCTTCATCATCATCCTGATGATCGCCGGGACGCCCCAGCTGCTGGGCTGGTTCATGCTGGCCGCCACCGCGATCCCCGTCGGCGACGCGCTGATCGTGCGGCGCAGCGGCGGGCCCAAGTCGGCCGTGTACGGCGTGCACGGCGGCACCGCGGCGGTGATGCTGGTGATCAGCGTGCTCCTGCTGGTCGGGTGACCGAGCCGCTAGTCGTACTTGTCCTGGTTGAGGAAACGGGCGAAGCCGCGCCACGAGTTCGGACCCATCACACCGTCGATCGGCCCGGTGTAACCCCAGCGCGCGGCCAGCCTCTGCACCGCCGCCCACGTGTTCGCGCCGGGCACGCCGTCGATCGGGCCCGTGTACCCGTAGCCACGCATGGCCCGTTGCAACGCGGCATACGTGTTCACGCCCGGCACGCCGTCGATCGGTCCCGCGTACCCGTGCTCGATGCGCAGCCAGTTCTGCGCCCGCATCCACATGATCGACCCGGGCAGGCCGTCCTGCTCGGTCGACGTCTTCGGCAGGCCGGTGGAGCCGCCCAGGTAGGTCAACGGGTTGATCCGCGTGCCGCTCGGGTTGATCATGTGCCAGTGCAGGTGCGGGCCGGTGGACGAGCCCGAGCCCGGTGCGCCGGCCGCGCCGCCGGACAGGGCCACCACGGCGCCCATGCCGACGCGCGTGCCGTTGGCCACCAGGAACTGGGACAGGTGCAGGTACTGCGTCCGGTAGCCGTTGTCGTGCTGGATGGTCACGGTGTGGCCGCCGGTGCCGTTGTACGGGATGTTGGTGACCACGCCGCCGCCCGCCGCGGGCAGTCGCGTGCCGACGGCCATGCCGTAGTCGATACCGCCGAGCGAGCCGCGGTCCAGGTGGTCCTGCCACGTGCCGGTGATCCGGTAACCGCTGAACGGGTGGTAGAACCCCGGGACGGCGGCGTGCGCCGGAACCGCGCCGACCGCGGTGACGACACCGGCCACCACCGTGCCGTGCAGCAACGTCCGCCTGCTGATCCCGTCGTTGGTCATCACCCGAACGTAGGGACGGCGCGGGCACGTGGGCATGGTGCGTTCGACCGACTGCCATTCGGGCGAACGACGTGGCGCGGTCGAGGTTGACTTCGAGCGCGCGCGAAGACCTAGCGTCGCCGGCATGACCAAGCTGGATCGAGGCACTGCCGTCAACCGCCGTTCGCTGCTCGCCGCCGGTGCGCTGGTCGGTGCCGTCGGGGTGTCGACGGCACCGGCGGCATCGGCCGCGTCGGACCGCTACGCCCGGGGACTGGCCGTGCTGCGGCAGGTCTCCGGCGACCGCGGCGCCGAGGTGGTCGAGTCGCTGTCGGACATCGCGCCGGACCTGGGCCGCTACATCGTCGAGTTCGCCTACGGCGACGTCTGCTCCCGGCGAGGGCTGGACCTCCGCCAGCGGCAGCTGGTGACGATCGGGGCCCTGGCCGCGCAGGGCGACACCGCGCCGCAGCTCGACTTCCACCTCGACGCGGCGCTCCAGGTCGGGTTGAGCCCCACCGAGATCCTGGAGGCGCTGATCCACATCGTCCCGTTCGCGGGCTTCCCCAGGGCGCTCAACGCGATGACCGTCGCCCGGCGGGTGTTCGCCGACCGGGGGATCGTGTTCCGGCCGCCGATGCAGACCGACGCACGGGACCGCTACGAACGCGGCGAGCGGAAGCTGGTGGAGGTCGACGGGCAGCACGGGCTGGACGTGGTGGAGTCGTTGCGGGACATCGCACCCGACCTCGGCCGTTACGTCGTCGAGTTCGCGTTCGGCGACGTGTACCACCGGCCGTGGCTCACCACGCCGCAGCGGCAACTGGTGACCATCGGCGCGTTGACGGCGTTCGGCGACACCGCGCCCCAGCTGCGGGTGCACCTGGGTGCCGCGCTGCGCGTCGGGCTGAGCCGGCTCCAGGTGGTCGAGGCGCTGATCCACGTCGTGCCGTATGCGGGTTTTCCGCGCGTGCTGAACGCCGTGGGCGTGGCCAGGGAGGTGTTCGAGGAACTGCCGGGTTGACTTGGAGCGCGCTCGAACTCCTACCGTCGACCTCATGGACGACGTGGACGTGTTGACGATCGCGGAAGCGGTCGAGGTCACCGGGCTGACCGCGCACACGGTGCGCTACTACGAGCGGATCGGGCTGCTCGACCCGGTCGACCGCGGACCGGGAGGTCGGCGTCGCTTCCGCGGCGCCGACCTGGCCTGGCTCGGCTTCCTCACCCGCCTGCGCACCACCGGCATGTCCATTCGGGACATGCAGCGCTTCGCCGAGCTGCGCAGGCGGGGCGATCAGACCACGCCGGAACGCCTGGAGCTGCTGGAACGGCACCGGGACGCGGTCCGGGGCCGGATCGCCGAACTCGCCGACTGCCTGACGTCGTTGGACGCGAAGATCGACCACTACCGCCGGTCGAACGCCTCCGGTGCCCACTGACGGGCCGGGCCGGATGACCCTGACCGCCGCCGCCCGCGAGACCTGACCGCCACCGCGGAGTCCGGTTGCTACGCTCGCCGCTCCGCGGGGACGAGGAGGTCGCAGGTGTCGTCAACGGTTCGGGACGCGCTGCTCGCACTGGCCGCACTGCTGGCGCCGGGCGTGCCCGAGGTGGCCGAGCGGGTGGCCCACGCGCACGACGACCCCGACGGCTACCTGCGGGCGCACGCCGACCGACTGGACGACCGCGGCATCGACGAGGCGGAGCCCGACCTGCCGTGGATCGCCCTGGTGGACGCGCTCACCGACCACGACCTGCTCGCCGAGGTGGACTGGAAGGAAGCGGCGGACGAGGTCGTCGCCCAACTGCGGGACCTGAGGTCCAGCCCGGCGGCACCCGAGGCGTGGGCTTGGTTCGCCCGGCTCGACGGCGGCCTGCCCGCGTACGACTTCCTCGAACGGGCGGGCACCGAGTTGCGGGCCGCCGGCACCAGGCTCGCCGTGCTGGACATCGACTCCGACTGCTACCCGCTCGTGATGCTGCCCGACGCCGACGACCTGCGCCGGCTGGCCACCGCCGCCGGTTTCACCGCCGACGTCTTCGGCGCCTGACTCTCACCCGGCCAGGTCCCGCACCCGACAGCAAAGCTCCTGCGTGCGCAACGCGTCCGCATAGTCGCACACCAGGTACCCCGGGTCCCCGTCACGCACCGCGGCCAGGAACCGCTCGTCCGCGATGACGAGCGGATCGCGGCCGACCGGGATCTCGTGGCTGCCGTCGGCGTCCTCCCGCCGCAGGACCTTGTTCGTCAGCGTCAACTTCCGACCCTCACAGTGGAACTCGATCCCGGCGTCCACCGTCGCATGCAGAACACAAGTCGCGGTGAACACGCCCAGCGCCCCCGAGTCGAACGCGAGGGTGGCGGCGCTGACCGCGGCCACGTCCAGGTCCGGGTGGGCGGCCAGCGCCGGCCGCCGCGTCACGGCGTGGACGACCTCCGCCTCACCGAGCAGGAACCGCGCCAGGTCGAACAAGTGCGTGGCCTGCTCCACCACCTGTCCCCCGCTCTCCGCCTCCACCCGCCACCACGGCACGGGCGGCACGAGGCCGTGCCAGGCGGCGCGCACCAGGTGCGGCGGGGTCTCGGCGAGCATCCGCCGCAGCTCGGGGATGACCTCCATGCCCCGCCAGTAGTAGCCGACGCACGCCAACGGACCACCGTCGCGGAGCGCGGCCTCCACCCGGCGCGGCACCTCAAGGCCGGCCCCGATCGGTTTCTCCACGTAGAAGGGAACACCGTGCTCGATGAGCGCGAGCTCGACCTCGCCGTGGGCGGCGGGCGGCACGCAGATCCAGGCCGCGTCCACCTCCTCGCCCGCCAGCAGAGCGGCCGTGTCCCGATACGCCCGACCGCCCCACCGGGCCGCGGCCCGCTCCACCCCGGACCGGCCGACGTGCCCGACCACCTCCGCCCCCAGCCCGGTCAGCGCCGCCGCGTGCCGTCCGGCGATGTACCCGGTACCGATCAACGCCACCTTCACGACATCGCCTCCTCGTCCACGGCTTCCCACAGCTCGACCCGGCTCCGCCAGTCCTCGGTGTGCCGGGGTGCGGGCGGCTGCGGGAACGCCGACGACAGCCCCGCGGCCATCAACGCGGCCCCGGTCGTGACCAGATCGTCGTCCACCCGCCGGTAGTGCCGCTCCGCGTCCAAGCCCCGCAACCTGATCCGCCGAGGGCCCTCCCCCGCCACGCCCCGCACCTGGTAGACGAGCACCACGACCTCCCGCCGGCCACGGGACACGTACTGCACCGCGCACGGCCCGCTCTCCGACGGCGGCACGAGCCAGTACTGGTCGCCGTCCTGCACCACGGCCCGCACCCGCTTGTACTGCGCGATCAGCTCGGCCGCCCGCGACCGCTCCTCCCGACTCCACCCGAGGATGTCACCGGAGATCCCCAGCACGCCCTGCATGGCCACGTGGAAGCGGAACTCCAGCGGGCTGGTGCGGCCGGTGGTCGGTTCCGGCACGTCCGCCACCCACCCGACCATCGTGCCCGGGGCATAAGCGCGGCTGAACCCGTACTGCGCCCGCAGCCGGTCCGACGGGTCGGTGTTGTCGCTGACCTGCGCGAAATCCGCCAACCCCAACACACCCAAGTCCACCCGCCCACCACCACCCGCGCACGTCTCGATCATCAGGTCGGGGAACTCCGCGCGCAGCCGCCCCATCACCTCGTACACGCCACGCACGTGCCGCACCCACACCTCACGCCGCCGTTCGACCGGCGCCTGCGGCCACCCGACCTCGGTGTAGGGGCGGTTGTGGTCCCACTTCACGAAGTCGATCGGGTGGTCGGCCAGCAGCGCCCGCACCCGCGCCAGCACGGCCTCCCGCACGTCGTCGCGCGCGAAGTTGAGCACGAGCTGGTGGCGGGACAGGGTGGTCTCGCGGTCCGGCAGGTGCAGCACCCAGTCCGGGTGTGCCCGGTACAGGTCGCTGTCCGGGTTGACCATCTCGGGTTCCAGCCAGATCCCGAACCGCATCCCCAACCGGTGCACCTCGTCGACGAGCTCACCCAGCCCGTTCGGAAACTTCACCGGGTCGACCACCCAGTCGCCGAGCCCGGCGTGATCACCGGTCCGCGCGCCGAACCAGCCGTCGTCCACGACGAACAGCTCGACGCCGAGCTCGGCCGCCCGGGTGGCCAGCTCGACCTGGTGGCCGACCTCCACGTCGAACGACGTCGCCAGCCAGGTGTTGTAGTGCACGGGCGGCGGCGTGTCGCGGTGCCGGGCGGGCAGCACGTGGTCGCGCTGGTAGCGGTGCAGCAGCCGGGCCGCACCGTCCACGCCGTCCTCGACGTAGCCGCAGACCAGCGACGGCGTGCGGAAGGTCTCGCCCGGCTCCAGGTGCCACGCCGAGTCGAACGGGTTGACGCCCGCCACCACGTGCAGCGCGTCGTTGCGCTCGGTCTCGAACACGATCGACCAGTTGCCGCTCCACGCCAACGCGCCGAACCAGACGGGCCCGACCTCACCCACCCGCCCGACCGCGAACCAGGGATTCGCCTCGTGGCTGGTGAACCCGCGCCGGCTCTCGACCACCACCTTGCCCGCCGCCAGGTCACGCCGGGTCAGCTGGTACTCGTCACCCCACCTGCCCCGCAAAGTCCACGACTCGTACCGCGCCGGCGGCAAACCGAGCACGGCACTGGCGATCCGCTCCACCCGCAACGCCTCCGCGCCCCGGTTAGCCACCAGCACGTCACGCACCACGACGCCGTGCTCGGCGAACACCGCGAACCGGTGCTCCACCACGAGACCCGACCCCACGTCCTCGAACACGAGCCGCAGCACATCGTCCTCGACGTGGTCCTCGCGCCACGACAGCCGTGACACCGACGAGCCGTCCGCGCGCGCCACGACCAGACCGGGTTCCTTGAACGCACGGTCGCCGTACACCGAGTACCCGAGCGGCACGCCGTCCACGAAATGGGCCTGCGACGGCCGGTTCCACGGCGTGTGCGGCAGGTAGGAGTCACCGCCGAGCGCACCGCCGTCACCGCCCCAGTGGTCGAGCATCAACACCCCGCCGTCCCCCACGGACAGCAGCATCGCGTTCCACCGGGTCCGCAACAACCACGCGGGCCGTCCGGCGCAGGTGGTCCGCGTGATGGCAGAGGTCACCTCGGGCATCGCTCTCCTTCGCCGAATCCGCCCGGAGTCCGACCAACCGGTCAGACTTCGGGTACGAGCCGGGCGTCGACCGCCTCGGCCGAGAAGACCTGGTCGATCACCAGGTGCCGGGCGCCGTGCACACCGGCCCGGTCGCCGAGTTGGCTCTCCACCACGGCCAGGCTGCTGGTCAACGCCGACACGGTCCGCTCGTAGAGCCGCTCGCGGACACCCACGAGCAGGTGTTCGCGGGTGAGCGCGAGGTCTCCGCCGATCACCACCACGGTCGGGTTGAGCAACGCCACCGCGGTCGCCAGCACCTCGCCCAGCAGCCGACCGGCGTCCCGGACCAGCGTGATCGCGGTCGAATCGCCCTCACCGACCAGCCGCACGACGTCACGGCTGGTGCGCGCCTCGATACCGCGTTCGGTGAGCTGCCGGGCCAGCGCCGCGCCGCTCGCGTGCGCGGCCAGGCACCCGGTCGCACCGCACCGGCACCGCGCGCCGTCCACCGGCCGGGCGATCCGGATGTGCCCGATGTCCCCGCCCTGCCCCGTGGCGCCCCGTTCCGGCCTGCCGCCGAGGACCACCCCGGCCCCGATACCGGTACCCACCTTCACGAACAGCAGGTTGTCCACACCGGGGTACCGCTCGCGCACCTCGCCGAGCCCGAGCAGGTTCGCGTCGTTGTCCACGAACGCCGGGCACCCCAGCGCGTCGGACAGCGTCCGCGCCACCTCGACCCCGTGCCAGCCGGGCATGATCGGCGGCTGCACGGGCCGCCCGGTCCGGAAGTCGACGGGCGCGGGCAGCCCCACGCCCACCCCCGCGAGTCGGGCCCCGTCACGTCCGGCGTTCTTGAGCAGGTCCCGCAACCGCCGGATCACGATCTTCAGCACCACGTCGGGGTCCTGCCCGATCAGCAGGTCCTCGGTGCGCTCGCCGAGCATCCGCCCGCCCGCGTCGGTCAACGCGAACCGCGCGTGCGTCGCGCCGAGGTCGGCCGCCAGCACCAGCTTGTCGCTCTCCTCGAACGACAGCACCTCGGCCGGCCGTCCCGCGGTGCCCCGACGCTGCTCGACCGCGCGGATGTAGCCCGCCGAGATCAGCTGGCTCAGCCGCAGCGCCACCGTGGACCGGGACAGCCCGGTCAATTCCTGCAGGTCACGCCGGGTCTTCACGCGCCCCGACCGGACCAGCGCGAGGATCTCGCCGGGCGAGGCCGGGAAACCGCTGCGCGCCACCGGGGATCCCTTCCTCGCCAAGGGCGTCGTACCCGCCGCCACCGCCGCGTTCACCCCTTCTCCGCGCCGCTGGTCAGGCCCTGTGAGAGTAGCCGTTCGGTCAGGAAGAACAGCACCACCACCGGCACCGTGATCACGACGGAACCGGCCATGAGCACGGTGGTGGGCACCTCGATGCTGCCGGACAGCTGCGCCAGCCCGAGCGACACGGTCCAGCTGTCGCGCCGTTCGACCAGGAACAGCAGCGCGAACAGGAACTCGTTCCAGGCGATCATGAACACGAAGATGCCGGTCGCCACCACCGACGGCATCGCCAGCGGCAGGCTGATCCGCCGGATCACGCCGACCCGGCTCAGGCCGTCGACCAGCCCCGCCTCCTCGACGCTCGCCGGGATCGTCTCGAAGTAGTTCTTGAGCATGTAGATCGCCACGGGCACGGTCTGCGCCAGGTAGACCAGCACCAGGCCGACCAGCGAGCCGCGCAGCTGCATCTTGGTCAGCAGGACGAACAGCGGGATCGCCAGCACGATCCCCGGGAACAGGTACACCGCCAGGAACAGCGCGCTGACGTGCCGCCTGCCGAAGAACTCCAGCCGACTCACCGCGTACGCGCCCGGAATCGCGATCACCAGCGCCACCAGCACCGACGCGGTCGCCACCAGGGCGCTGTTGCCCAACAGGCCCAGGAACCCCTGGCCGCCCTCCGCCACCGGCCGCAGCACGTCGACGTACGTCGTCAGCGTCACCCGGCCCAGGTCCACCAGCAGCGAGTCCGGCCGCCGCAGCAGGTCCTCGATCGGCCTCAGCGACAGCATCAGCATGGCGTAGAACGGCAGCAGCGTCGCGATCAGGAAGCACCCGATCACCACCGGCCGCAGCACGGCGAACACGGCCCGCTCGACCCGGTCCCGGCTCATGACCCCGCACCCTCCCGCCGCCGCAGCAACCACAGGTAGGCGACCAGCAGCACGACCAGCACCACGGCGAGCAGCACGGACTGCGCGGCGGCGGCACCCACGTTCCGCTGCACGGTCAGCAGCTCGTACACCCGCACGCTCACCACCTCCGTGCCCGCCGCTCCCCCGGTGAGCAGGAAGACGTCGTCGAACTCGTTGAACGTCCAGATGGTCCGCAGCACCACGAGCACCGCGATCACCGGCATCAGCTGCGGCAGCACGATGTGCCGGAACCGCTGCGTCGGCGTCGCCCCGTCCACGGTCGCCGCCTCCTCCTGCTCACCCGGCAACGCCGACAACCGGGCCAGCAGGAACAGGAACGCGAACGGGAAGTACCGCCACCCCTCGAACGCGATCACCGTCAGCAGCGCCGTGGGCACGGGCACGTCGAGCCCGAACAACGTGATCTCGCCACGCGCCTGGGACAGGAACGCGATCGGGTCGTCCCAGCCGAACAGCCGCCTGCCCCAGCTGTTGACGAGGCCGAACTCCGGGTTGAGCAGCACGCGCCAGACGAACGTGACCGCCACGACCGGCGCGACGTACGGGATGAGCATCGCCGCGCGCACGAACGCCCGGCCGGGGAACGGCCGCCGCAGGGCGAGCGCGGTGACCAGTCCCAGCGCGATGGCCAGGAACGTCGAACCGGCCGTGTAAAGCAGGGTCGTGCGCAGGCTGTGCCACAACGCGTCCGACGCGAACACGCGGGCGAAGTTGTCCAGGCTCAGCTTGTCGAACAGCCCGGTGCGGCCGACGTCGATCAGCCGCACCCGCTGGAACGCGATGAGCACCGACCACGCCAACGGCACCAGCACGACCGCGAGCACGATCACCAGCGTCGGGGTGAGCAGCAGCAACCCGGTGCGGGCGTCGCGCTGCCTCAGCGTCCGCGCCACCGCCGGGCCCGCTACTCGCCGAGTTCCTGGGCGATGACCGCGGCCTGCTCGCTCGCCTCGCGCGCCGCGCCGGCCGCGTCACCGCCGCCGTTGAGCACGTCGGCCAGCGCCTTGGGCACGACCAACTGCCCGGCCACCGCGCCCGCGAGTTCCGCCTTGCCCTCCGTGAAGCCCCACCGGCTGAAGCTGCGCGGGCTCTCCTGCACGACCCGCAGCGTCTCCGCGTCGTAGAACTTCGACAGCGGCGCCTTGGTGTCCACGCCGACGTCGAGCCCGCGCCACATCTCCACGTACTGCCGCGGGTAGTCCTTGGTGCCCGCGCGGACCGGGACCTTGCCCTCCGGCGCGATGGCGAGCCAGTCCCGGTACCCGTCGGTCATCAGGTGCTCGACCAGCTTCTTCGCGTCCTCCGTGGCCGCGTCCTTGAGCACCGCGAACGACGCCGTCTCGCCGAACGTGGTCGGCTCACCGCCGGCCGGCCCGCTCAACGCGGCCACCACGCCCGTGTTCTTCGCCAGGAACGACGGGTCGGCCTGGCACTCCGGGCACGTCGGCAGCGCGTCGGCGCGCAGCCCCGCCAGCTCGTCCAGCAGGTAGGACGACCAGATGACCATCGCCGACCGGCCCGCGAAGTACGTGGCCCGCGTGGTGTCGACGTCCTGGTTGCCCGCCGTGGAGTGCTCGCCGACGAGGTCGGTGTAGAACTGGAACGCGCCGACGCACTCGGGGCTGTGCAAGGCCACCTGGCCGTCGTCACCCACCAGCGCGCACCCGTTGGCCAGCGCCAGGTGCTCGAACGTCTGGTGGGTGAACACGTCGGCGGGCGTGGTGCTCGCCGCGATCCCGGCGACGTCGCCCTGGTCGAGCCGTTCGGCGGCCCGCCGGATCGCGTCGTACGTGGTCGGCGGTGGCAACCCGGCCTGGGCGAACAGATCCTTGCGGTAGAACAGGAGCTGCGCCCACCCGTCGCTGGGCACCACGAGCTGCGTGTCGCCCTCGCGGGTCAGCTCCAGCGACTGCGCCGCGAAGGTCTCCGCGCCGAGCCCGTCCACGATCTGCTTGGCCGCGTCGGTGTCGAGCAGGTCGTCGGTGCGCAACTGGCTCATGATCGGCAACGAGATCGACCCGATCACGTCGGGCAGCTCGCCGGACGCCGCGGCCGAGGTGAGCACCGTGGTCAGCTGGTTCTCGGCCACGGCGACCACTTTGGTCTCGATGCCGGTCTGCTCGGTGAACGCGGCCAGCAGGCGTTCCTGGGCGCGCACCCGGTCGGCGGTGTCCTCGATGGTCCAGAACACGAGCGGACCGTCCGCGCCACCACCGGAATCACCGCTGCCGCAGGCCGACAGCACCAAGGCGACAGGCACCGCGGCGGCGAGCACGCGCAGTCCTCGTCCGGTCATGGGTTGCTCCCTTCCGGTGGCCCGCGACCTCTCGCCGACCAGGGCCGGGTGTTCGGTGGCGTCACTGAACACCCCGGTTTGTCCCGTGACAACCGCCAATCCGGACGCGACTTCGGGCCCGTATCGGGCCGTGGGCAAGCCGTTCACCGATCGGCCCGCACCGGGATCGGGATACCGCATTGCCGTTTTGACTGATGACGGGATTAATGTCGGCCATGCCGCAGTGGAAGATCGCATGCCAGGAGCAGCTGCTGCCGGGCACCTCGATCGAGCAGAAGTGGGAGTTCGCGCAGTCGGCCGGTATCGACGGCATCGAACTGCTGCTGCGCAACGGCGAGGCGTTCGAGGCCAGGCTCGGTGTGCTCGAACGCGCGGCCGGTCGGGGTGTGGTGCTGCCCGCCGTGCGCCTGGACGCGCTGCCCCTCGTCGGCGACCCCGGGCGTGGGCTCCGCCAGGTGTCCTCGGTCGCGGTGCTGGGCGCGCCTGCCCTGGTCGTGCCGGTGTCCGGGGCCCGCCGGGTGCCGCTGCCGCGCTCGTCCACATCGGACCGGGACACGCTGTCGGACGGCCTGCGCCGCCTCGCCGAACGTGCCGCGCGGGAAGGCGTGTCGCTCTGCGTTCAGCCGGTCAACCGCTACGAGGGCCACGCCGTCAACACGCTCGACCAGGCAGCGCAGCTGTGCCGCGCGGTGGGGCTGCCGTCCGCGCGGGTGGCCGCGGCCACGTTCCACATGAACATCGAGGAAGCCGACCCCGCCGGTGCGCTGCTCGCGGCCGGGCCGTGGCTCGGGCACGTCGAGCTGGCCGACTCCACCGGGCTCGAACCCGGCGCCGGCCACGTCGACTGGTCGTCGCTCTTCGCGGCCCTCGACGCCGCCGGGTACGAGGGGTGGGTGAGCCTCGCGTGCCGCCTGTCCGGTCCCGCCCACACCTGCTTACCCGCGGCGGTCGGCGTGCTGCGGCAGGCGGGCGGGTAGGGCGGTGACCTTCGGGACGACACCCGAGCCGCACGCCCCGGACGTCGCCGACCTGCGCCGGCGGGCCGCCGCGACGCTGCTGCGCAACTGGCGCGGCTCGGCCACCGTGCCGACGACCGGGCTCTACCCGCACCAGTGGAGCTGGGACTCCGCGTTCATCGCCATCGGCCAGGCCCACCTCGGCCCGCGGCGGGCGTTCGCGGAGCTGACCGCGTTGCACGGCGCGCAGTGGCGTGACGGCCGGGTGCCGCAGATCGTGTTCAACCCGGCCGTGCCCGAGGACGCCTACTTCCCGGGTCCGGCGTTCTGGCGACCGCTGCCGCGGCACGGGCCACCGGCGGGCGTGTCGACCACCGGCCTGGTCCAGCCGCCGGTGCACGCCGCCGCCGTGCTGGCCATCGCCGAACGCCACCCCGGCGCCGCCACCGACGCGGCCGTCCGACGCCTGTACCCGAGGCTCGTGCGCTCCCACGACTACCTGTTCGAACGGCGGCGCGTCGCGTCCGGGCTGGTCGGCATCGTGCACCCGTGGGAGTCGGGGCTGGACAACAGCCCGGCGTGGGACGAACCGCTCGCCGCGGTCGACCCCGGCCCGGCCGACGACATCACGGTGCTGCGGCGCGACCTGCGGCACGCCGACGCCGGGCACCGGCCCACGGACTCCGACTACGCGCGGTACATGGGCATCGTGGCGGCATACCGCGACCGGCGTTACGCCGACGACGACCTGCTCAGCCTGCCGTTCTGCGCCGTGGACCCGTTGTTCTGCGCCGTGCTCGCCTGGTCGGAGGACGCGCTGGCCTCGCTCGCCCGCCGGATCGGCGCGGACCCGGGCAGGCACGCCGAGAGGGCGCGGGAGTTGACGCACCAGATCCACACCCGCCTGTTCGACCCGGCGCTGGGCTGTTACGTGGCGCTCGACGCGCGCACCGGCCGTGCCCTGCGCAAGCGGACGGTGTCCGGGCTCGTCCCGCTCCTGCTGCCCGGCGGGCACCGCGCGGCGGTGCTGGAGACCCTCACCGGACCGTCGTTCGCGGCACCGGGCGTGCTCGGCGTGCCGAGTTACGACCTCACCGCGCCCGACGCCGACCCGCACCGGTACTGGCGCGGTCCGACGTGGGTGAACACGACCTGGCTGCTGTGGCGGGCACTGCTCGCGCACGGCGAGACCGGGCACGCCGAACGGCTGGCGGCGGACCTGGTCCACCTGGTCTCCACCGCCGGTTTCCGGGAGTACTTCCACCCCGTGACCGGCGAAGGTCTCGGCTCCGACCACTTCAGCTGGACGGCGGCGCTCCTGCTGGACGTCCTGGCACGGTAACCGGAAGGGCAGCGATGGCAACGGTAGTACGGCTGGACGCACCGGGCTGCGTCACGATCGCCGAGGAGCCCGATCCGCCGCTGCACGCGACCGGCGTGCGGCTGCGCACCCTGTACTCGGGGATCTCGGCGGGCACCGAGCTGACCCAGTACCGCGGCACCAACGCCCACGTGGTCAAGACGTGGGACCCCGACACGCGCCTGTTCGTGCCGGCCCGGCCCGCGGCCGCGTACCCGGCGGTGGTCGGGTACGAGGAGGTCGGCGAGGTGGTCGAGGTCGGCGGTGAGGTCGACGCGGTCCGGCCGGGCCAGGTCGTCTGGGGCGCGTGGGGGCACCGGTCGACGACCGTGGTCGAGGAGGAGTACGCGGCGACCCGGGTGCTCGCCCCGGGCGCGGACCCGGTGCTGGGCATCTTCAGCCACATCGGCGCGGTCGCGCTCAACGTCGTGCTGGACGCCGACCTGCACGTGGGCGAGACCGTCGTCGTGTTCGGCCTGGGCGTGGTGGGGCAGATCGTCGCCCAGCTCGCGCGGCGCAACGGCGCCAGGGTCGTGGCCGTGGACGCCCTCCCGGACCGCCTGGAGCTGGCCCGGCGGCTCGGCGCGGACGTGGCGCTGGACGCCCGCGACGGGCAGGTCGCCGAGCGGGTCCGCGAGTTGACGGCGGGACGCGGGGCGGACGTCGCCGTCGAGGTCAGCGGCAACCCCAAGGCGCTGCACGAGGCCGTGCGCACGGTCGCCTACAACGCGCGCGTCGTCACGGGCGGCTTCTACCAGGGCGAGGCACGCGGCCTGTTCCTCGGCGAGGAGTTCCACCACAACCGGGTCGACCTGGTCTGCTCGCAGATCTCCGGCGTCGCGCCGCGCCACGCGCACCGGTGGGACCGCGCGCGGCTCAACGCCACCGTCATCGAGCTGGCCGTGGCCGAACACCTGCTGCTGCGGCCACTGGTCTCGCACGTCGTGCCGTTCACCGACGCCGCCTGGGCCTACGACCTGATCGACCGCCGACCGGAGCAGGTGGTGCAGGTCGTGCTGGGGTTCGCCGCACCGGATGGGTGCGACCACCGGCACGGTGACGCGTAGCCGCTGCGCGTCCTCGCGGGTGCCTGCGGTGGGGAGATCGGTGGTTTCGCCGGTCCACCGCGCCGTCACTGGCCGTCGGCGGGTTCCGTGCGCCAGATTCCGGACCACGGCGCGGAAATCCACCTTCGGACCGATGGAGAACACCATGCGATTGCGCAGTGCGATTCTCAGCGTCCTCACCCTGGTCGGCGTGCTGGCCACGACGACCACCGGCACGGCCGCCGAGTCCGGGGCACCACCCTCGGCCATGGGCGGCTCGGGACCGTACTCCGCCGGCTACGAGACGACCCTGCGGCTGTACAACCACACGATCTACCGGCCCAACACCCTGCCGTCGGGCGTCAAGCTGCCCATCGTGGCCTGGGGCAACGGCGCGTGCCGCGCGGACGGCACGTGGTTCCAGAACATCCTCACCGAGTGGGCCTCGCACGGTTTCCTGGTCATCGCGAACGGCCGACCGGGCGGTTCCGGGTCGACCGACTCCGACATGCTCGTCGACGCCATCGACTGGGCCATCGCGGAGAACTCCCGGCGCACCAGCAAGTACTACGGCAGGATCGACACCACCAAGATCGCCGTCATGGGCCAGTCGTGCGGCGGCATCGAGACCTATGAGGTCGCCGCCGACCCACGCCTGACCACGACCGTGCTGTGGAACAGCGGCCTGCTCAGCGACTCGCAGAACTACCTGCTGCAACGCCTGCGGGTGCCGATCGCCTACTTCATCGGCGGGCCGACCGACATCGCCTACCAGAACGCGATGGACGACTGGCGGCGGCTGCCCGCCGGGCTGCCCGCGTTCATGGGCAACCTCGACGTCGGTCACTTCGGCACGTTCGACCAGCCGAACGGCGGTGAGTTCGGCCGGGTCGGCGGGCACTGGCTCGAGTGGCACCTCAAGGGCGACCTGGCGAGCAAGGCGCAGTTCGTCGGCCCGAACTGCGGCCTGTGCGCCACCGACTGGGACGTGCTGCGGAAGAACCTGAGCTGAACCCCCGGTGAACGCCTGCGCTGCCCGCCACGACCACTGTGACGGGCAGCGCAGGCGGCTGTGGTGCGAACGGACCACAGTGCACTGCGCCGGCTGCGGCTACGGTGCCGGCCATGCAGTCGTTCAGGCACGTCAATCGCACGTTGGTCGCTTCCGTGGGCGCGCTCGCCCTCCTGCTGTCGGCCTGCGGGGAAGCCACCACGGGCAGCGCCGGGCCCGCCACCACGTCCGCGGTCGACGCGACCACCGAGACCACGAAGTCCAGCGCGGCACCGGCGAGCGCGAAGTCCAGCGCCGCCAAGGCGCCCGAGGGTGACGTGACCGCGCCCGGCACCAAGCTGAAGGTCGGCGACCGCGCGGTGGTGCCGTTCAAGTTCGGCAACGACAAGTCCGGCACGATCGCGCTCACCGTGACCGCGATCGAAGCGGGGACCAACGCCGACCTGGCGTCGTTCGGCGAGAAGGCCAAGGGCATCACGCCGTACTACATCAGGGTGACCGTGGAGAACGTCGGCGGCACCGACCTGTCGTACAGCTCGGTGAGCCTGCGCGCGGTCGGCGCGGACGGCAAGGGCACCGGCGTGATCATCAGCGGGGACACCGCGCAGTGCGAGTCGGAGTCGGCCAAGAAGGACTTCGCCACCGCCGGCGCGAAGTACGAGACGTGCGTCCTGCAGGGTGCGCGCGAGGGTTCCGCCGTGGCGGGCGCGACGTTCGACCGCAGCGAAGGCTACGAGAAGGCGCCGGTCGCCTGGATGAAGTGACACCCGATCGCGGCTCCGGGCCGGGCCAGGGGGCCGACCCGGGCCGCCGTCACGGTCGTCCCTCCTCGGCCAGTACCCGGCCGAGGAGGCGCTGCCACAGTTTGGCGAGCACGCCCACCGGCTCCCGCACGCCGGTAGACCACGACGAAGCGCTGCGCGGTGACCTACTTCTCCAAAGAGCGGCCGCGGCGCCGCTCGCCCCGCGCTCGTCAGCGACCCCCGCGCCGTCCGCTGGCACGTCCTTCTCCCTCATAGGAGGGCTTCGTGTCATCCCGCCGACCTGGCGCAGCCTTACCGCACGTGTCAAGGGCGGCGCGTCCACCTCTGCCTACAACTTCACTGTGGGCTGGCGCCGCCCTTGACACGTGTGGTAACCCGGAGGGAGGTCGGTGGGATGACACGGAGTCCGG